>JARRMU010000027.1:0-60480 GCA_037385645.1 Gemmatimonadales bacterium | reverse complement strand
TTTCGTACACGGCCACGCTTCGATCGATGGCCAGGATGTCTTCGGAATATCCAAGATTCTCCAGGATCGCGACGGCGGTTTCCGCGTCCTGGACCACTGTTTCCAGCTCGGACCTCACCTTGTACCCGTGGTCGTCGGACGCTGGCCCCTTCCATCCCCGCAGGGTGCGGCTCTCACCGCAGATCGGCGTCATGCATCGGATGCGAAGGACCTCGTCGCGGCTCTCCAGCGATCGTCCGGGGGTGTCGAACCTGCGATCCGACATCAGACCCTCGAACGACAGGCGCCAACCGGCGTCGACAAGCCTCTGGCGGATCTCCGCAGCACCGCCTGGCGCTGCCGCCTTGAGCTCGAACTCGCGCTTCATCTGACGACCTTCGGAGCTCCCGCCAATACGTTGTCGAGAGCTTCCAGAACCGAGTCGGAATCCGACAGGTTCTCCAGCACTCCATCCGGTTCGTGAGACCTGAGATCGTCGGCGTCGAAGCCGCCCGTCGCAACCGCGAGCACCCGGGCGTGGTTGGCGCGTGCGCAGAGAACATCCTCGGGCGTGTCGCCCACGACAATCGCGTCCTCGACACGAAAGCTCAGACCCGTGTGCCGTGCCGCCCTCGCCACGGCAATCGGCGGCAGGTCGGCGCGACGCTCCGAGTCCGAACCGAACGCCCCCGCCTCGAAGCGATGCGTGATGCCCGCGGCCCGCAGCTTTCGCATCGCCCCTTCCTCCACGTTTCCCGTCAGGAGGGCGAGCTCGTAGCGACCGTCCTCCGACAGCCGGTCCAGAAGCTCGGGCGCCCCGCGGCACGGCGTCGGCCGAGTAGCCGTGGCCTCCAGGGCATCGTCGAGGTACCGGAGATAGGGCTCCCAGACCTCGTACAACCGTGCGTCGATCTCCTCATCGCTCCAACCGCAGGACCGGAGAAGGTCTCGTACGATCCAGGGATCGGTCTTGCCGCGAAAGTCGTGGTCGTCGATGGGACCGGTCAGCCCATAGACCTCCAGCATGGCCGATCGCAGGGCGACACGCCCCGCTCCGCGCGACTCGATCAGCGTTCCATCTATATCTAACAGCAGAAGGCGCACCGGGACCGTCACCTCCGGACCGCGCGGAGGATAGCTCGTTCCAGGACCCGCTGAGCCTGCAATCCGATCGAGAGAAGCTGGATCGGCGGCACATCGGGCCCTGTCCCGGCGTTCTCGGCGGTGGAGGCCGCGAAGACGATGTCACCGTCGAAGGAGGTGTTGGCGGGCGAGATGCGGCGAACGACCGCGTTCATCGCCTGCCGAGCCACGACCTGCAGCTCGGTTTTCCTCAGCGGGAGGTCGGTCGCGACGATCGCAAGCGTCGTGTTTTCGCCGGCCCTGACGAGCCAGTCCGGCACCCGACCCGCGCGGATCGCTCCTGCGGTGTCCAGATAGCCGCCGTCGGGGCCGCGCGATCCTGCGATGATCGTTCCCCGATCATCCAGTACATCGCCGAACGCGTTGACGACGGCGAGGGCCGCGACGACATGCTCGCCGTGGTTCACGGACCAGCTTCCCACCCCCGCCGGCTCGAGCCCCGCCGGCCGCAACTTGCCCACGCTCGCCCCCGCCCCGACGCCCACGCGCCCCTCTTCAACGGGCTGCTCGGAGGCAGCGGCCGTGGCGGCGTAGCCCATCTCCTGGTCGGGCCTCGCCGATGCATCGCCGATCCCGAGATCGTAGATGACGGCCGCCGGAACGATCGGCACGACGGCGGCTCGGGTCTCGTAGCCCCGACCTCGCTCCTCCAGCCAGCGGGAGACTCCATCGGCAGCGACGAGGCCAAACGCCGAACCTCCGGTCAGCAGGATGGCGTCACACCGCGGCACGAGGTGCAGAGGCGACAGCGCGTCGAGCTCGCGCGACCCGGTGGCCAGGCCTCGGACCTCGACCGCCGCGACGAAGGGACCGACCGCCACAGTGCATCCCGTCTCCCCCCCTCGATCCTCTGCGTGTCCGACCGCGATTCCCGGCACGGCCGTCAGCGTCCGGTTCTCGACCACCCTGATCAACCCTCCTGGGCGGACGTCGCGAGCTCACCGTCCTCGAGGAGAAGAGCCTGCAGACGACGCCAGCCGATGTTCCCGCCCGAGATGATAATGATCACTGGTCCTTCGCCGTCGGGGAGCCGGCCGGCCAGCAGGGCGGCGATCCCTGCGGCCCCACTCGGCTCGACCACGAGGCGGCGAGCGAAGCACCAGCGTACCGCACGACGAATCTCGTCGTCGCTTACGGTCAGCGCCCCTGCGAGCAGCGCCAGGCAGTGTCCGTACGTGAGCGCTCCGGGCGTGACCGGCTTCAACCCGTCGGCGATCGTCTCCACGCTCTCCAGGGTCACAAGGCCGCCGGCCTCCAGCGAGCGCTTCATCGAAGCCGCCCCCTCGGGCTCGACACCCCACACGCGAGCCTCATTCACCAACTCGCCGAGCGCAACGGAGACGCCCGACACGAGACCTCCGCCTCCGATCGGAACCAGTACCCGTGGCTCGCCTTCGGCGGCGGCGGAAGGATACACCCCCAGACGCTCCATCTGCTCAGCCAGCTCCAGACCCACCGTCCCTTGGCCGGCGATGATGTCGGGGTGATCGAACGGCGGGACGATCGAGGCGCCGGAAGCCGCGGCGAGCTCGTGCGCCCGCGCTCTGCGCTCTGTGCTCAGCGTTCCGCAGAGCTCCACGTCGGCGCCGCACGAACGGGTCGCCGCCAGCTTGAGTGCCGGGGCATCCACCGGCATGACGACCGTTGCCGGAACGCCGAATTCCCGCGCCGCATAGGCGACAGCTTGAGCGTGGTTGCCCGAGGAGTAGGTAATCACGCCGCGTGCCCGTTCCTCCGGATCCAGCTGGGCTATGAAGTTGTAGGCTCCCCGGAGCTTGAAGGCGCCCGTCGGCTGGAAGCTCTCGCACTTCAGCCACACGCGGCCGCCGGCGTGCTCGACCGGAATGAGTGGCGTGTGGACCGCGACGCCTTCGATGCGGGCGGCGGCGGCGCTTATCTGTGTGAGCGAGACGAGGCCCGTCGCCGCGCCGTCTCCGTCTTCCGTGGGCTCGCCCAAAGGCTCAGCCCGCAGGCTCGGAGGCCTCGCCGGTCTCGCCGGGCGCGCCAACCGGCAGGGCCGCCGAGTCCTCCGCGTCCGCCAGAACTCGAGCCACATCGACGACGGCGTCGCCCTCGTCCAGGTTCACGAGCCGTACCCCCTGGGTGGCCCGGCCGATCGTGCGGATCTCACGTGCCGGCTGCCGGTTCACGACGCCGTTGCGGGTGACGAAGATCAGCTCGTCCGAATCGGTCACCTCCTTCACCCCGACGACGCGGCCCGTCTTCTCGGTAACGCGGAGGTTGATCAGGCCGATGCCGCCTCGTCGCTGCGTCCGGTACTCGTCGATCCGCGTGCGCTTCCCCATACCCCGCTCGCTCAAGGTCAGCAGGGTGGCTTCCCGGCGTACGACCACCATCCCCACGACCTCGTCCCCCTCCCGGAGCTCGATCCCCTTAACACCCTGAGTGGTCCGGCCCATCTCGCGAACATCGGCCTCGGCGAACCGGATCGCCATGCCGGAACGGGTCCCGAGCATGATGTCGTTCGTACCGTCGCTCAGCTGCACGTCGATCAAGCGATCACCCTCCACCACGTTGATCGCGTTGATGCCCGTCGACCGAACGTTGGAGTAGGCCGCCAGGCTCGTCTTCTTCACCAGCCCGTGCCTGGTGGCGAAGATCAGGTTGCGGTCCGCGGAGAACTCCCGCACCGGCACGATCGATGCGATCGCCTCGTCACTGCCGATGTTCAGCAGGTTGACGATCGGCTTCCCGCGCGACGCGCGACTCCCTCTCGGTACCTCGTAGACCTTGAGCCAATAGACCTGACCGCCCTCGGTGAAGCACATGAGGTAGTCGTGCGAGGAGGCGAGGTAGAGGTGCTCGACCCAGTCGTCCTCCTTGGTCCCCATACCGGCGATGCCGCGCCCGCCCCGCCGCTGCTGCCGGTAGACATCGGGCGGAATGCGCTTCACGTAGCCGCTCCGGCTGACCGTGATCACCATGTCTTCCTCGGCGATCAGGTCCTCGTCGGAGAAGTCGGCGGGCACGTCCAGGATCTCCGTGCGGCGGGCATCTCCGTACTTGCCGGCGACGTCTTGGAGCTCATCCTTGATCACCGACATGCGGAGGCTCTCCGAGCCGAGGATCTCCTCCAGACGCTTTATCTCGGCCGTCACCTCCTCGATCTCCGCCTCGAGCTTCTCGATCTCGAGGCCGGTGAGCCGGGCGAGACGCATGTTCAGGATCGCGTCCGATTGGCGCCCGCTGAGCTCGAAGCGCTCACGCAGCTTCTCGCCGGCTTCGGCCGTGTCCTTCGATTTGCGGATGATCTCCACGACTTCGTCGATGTTGTCGACGGCGACCTTGAGACCCTGGAGGATGTGCTCCCGCTCGCGGGCGACGCGAAGATCGTAGGTGCTCCGCCGGACCACGACCTCGTGGCGGTGGTCGATGAAGTGCTGCAGGACCTCCTTGAGCGAGAGGACACGTGGCACGCCTGCGACCAGCGCGAGCATGATCACGCCGAACGTCGACTGCATCTGGGTGTGCTTGTACAAGCGGTTCAGGATGATGCGCGGATCGGCGTCCCGCCTCACCTCGATGACCATGCGTATGCCGTCGCGATCCGACTCGTCCCGCAGATCCGTGACCCCATCGATCTTCCGGTCGCGCACGAGCTGGGCGATCTGCTCGATCAGCCGCGTCTTGTTCACCATGAACGGGATCTCCGTGACGACGATGCGCTCCCGACCCCCCTTCGCCTCCTCCGTGTGCGCGAGGGCCCGCATGATCACCCGCCCGCGGCCCGTCTCGTACGCCTCTCGGATGCCCTGCGTCCCGAGGATATGACCTCCCGTCGGGAAATCCGGGCCCCGGACATGCTCCATCAAGTCGTCCAGCGAGCAGTCGGGATTGTCGATCAGATGCGTGCACGCCGCGACGACCTCGCCGAGGTTGTGCGGTGGCACGTTCGTGGCCATTCCGACCGCTATGCCCGACGATCCGTTCACCAGCAGGTTCGGGAGACGGGAGGGCAGGACGGTCGGCTCCTGCAGCCGACCGTCGAAGTTCTCCACGTAGTCGACCGTCTCCTTGTCGAAGTCGACCAGCATCTCGACCGCGAGCGGGGCCAGCCGCGCCTCCGTGTAGCGGTAGGCGGCAGCGCTGTCTCCGTCGATCGACCCGAAGTTTCCCTGGCCGTCTACGAGCGGATAGCGAAGCGAGAAGCCCTGGGCCATGCGGACGAGCGAATCGTAGACCGCCGAGTCCCCGTGCGGGTGATACTTGCCCAGCACGTCGCCGACGACCGTCGCGCTCTTCTTGTAGGCGCGGGTGGGCGACAGACCGGACTCCTGCATGGCGTAGAGGATCCGGCGGTGGACCGGCTTGAGACCATCTCGGACATCCGGAAGCGCCCGTTGCACGATGACGCTCATCGAGTAGTCGATGAACGACTCGCGCATCTCGTCCTCGAGAAGGCGCGCCTCGATCCGTTCGCTGCTCTCGGTGCTCTCCATGTGCCTCTGTGTCAGCGGATAGACAGGGGATGGACACCCGGCTCCGGGAGTCCTGAGACAGGGCTTTCAACGGGCTGTCCAACAGGCCCGAAAGCGCTACCTGACGGGAAAGAAATTTAACCCCGGGCGGAGCCCTGCGCGAACGTCGCGGCGAATCCCGCGGGAGTCGATAGCACCGCGCCGTGACCGCGCTTTCGAGGCTTCGGACGCATCTTCACGAAGGTGTCGGGTCCGAGCCCGATGGCTTCCGCCCTACGAGCCTCCGGAGCCGCTGCGACCATCTCCCCGATACGCGGGCGGGGCGCCCTTCAGGGCACGGTATCGCTCGAGGAGGTCCCGTTGCCTCGATTCGTTCGGCACGGGCATCCCCCGGATGATGACTCGCTCCGCGCGGCTCGAGAGCTCGAACGGATCGCCGCTCCAGACGACCAGGTTGGCGACCTTGCCGGGCTCTATCGAGCCGTAGCGGTCGGCGACGCCGTAGATCTCGGCCGGCGTCAGCGTCACGGAACGCAACCCGGCTTCCCAGGGCAGACCGAAGCGAACCGCGTTGCCCGCCTCCAGTCCTATGTTGTGCGCTCGATGGGATTGGAAGCTGGAGACCGCGACCGCGACGCCGGCCTCGTGCAGGATCGCCGCGTTGTCGAAGCGCGCACCCAGCCGATCGAAGCCTTCAGGCAGGCTCGTGAGCGGCTTCAGGATCACGGGCACGTTCCTCTCCGCTAGCTGCTCGGCGACCATCCAAGCCTCGGTGCCGCGGCGAATCACGGGCCTTACGCCGTACTCATCGGCGATTCTCAGCACGGCGAGAATATCGCTGGCTCGGTCCACCTGGACTACGAGCGGAATCTCGCCGGCCAACACCGGCTGCAGGGCTTCGAGGTCGAGGCGAGACACGCTGAGCGACCGGACTTCACCGCGGTCGTACGCCTCGCGGTGGCTCGCCCAGTAGAGGGCATCCTCGAGCACCTCCCGGAGGCGCAGCGAGGCAGCTCCGCGCGCCCCGCCCGTCGCGGCGGCGGCGCCCGGTCCGAAGCTGGCCACCATCGCCGCACGCGGCTTGACGAGCATCGCCTCGACCGTCTCGCCCTCCAAATCGATCACCGCCCCCCGCCCGGCGATGAGCCCACCCGTCGGCAGCGCCGCCGTGGTCGTCACGCCTCCGAGACGGTTGATCGGGATCAGGGTCGAATTGGGGTTCAACCCATCGACCACATCGAAGGCGGCGCTCACGGGATCGCCGTCCACGCGGGAGTCGACCGTGGTGCTCTCGAGGCCGATCTCGACGAGGCCTATCTGGGTGCTCGCGTCGAAGAAGCCGGGCGTCACCACCTTCCCCTCCGCATTGAAGACGGCGAAGTCGTCGACCGGCACCGGTACGTCCGTCCCGACGGCGGCGATCAGGCCATCGCGAACGAGCACGGTCGCGCCCTCGATTGGCGGACCTGAGACCGGATAGACAGTGGCGCCGACGATCGCGAGATTCTGGGCCGCCAGCTCGCCCGGGCCCACAACCGAGAGCAGCGACGCCGCCGATGCCGCGAGCGCCGCGGCGATGCTCCGGGCGGTCATCGGTCCCCTCCTTGGCCGGCAGATGGCAGGATCCCCAGCTCGAAGTCGGTCGTGGGCTGGACGTCCGATCGGCTCCGATCGTAGATCAGAGCACCATCTATGTAGACCTGATCGGCTCGCGAGTACACGGAGAAGGGATCCCCCGACCAGATCACGAGATCGGCGTTCTTGCCCGGCTCCAGCGTGCCAACCCGGTCGTCCAGCCCGAGGGCCCAAGCGGGGTTCGCGGTGATCCATCGGAGCGCCTCGTCCCGGTCGACGTCGATGCCGGCGGCTCGCCCAGCGTACATCGCCCGGGCGGCATCCTGGTTCATGACCTGGATTCCCATGTCGCTGTCGGTGTGGAGGATCGCCGGCGCGCCGGCCTCGGAGACCAGCGCGATGTTCTCGGGCACCGCATCGTAGGCCTCGAGCTTGAACCCCCACCAATCGACCCACATCGAAGCGGCGACCGAGTCGCGCGCCAGGAGGTCCCGGAGCTTGTACGCCTCTACGGCGTGGTGGAAGGAACGGATCTGGAAGCCGAACTCGCGCGCGAGGTCCAGCATCTGGGCCATCTCGTCGGCGCGGTAGCAGTGGTTGTGGACCAGGATGTTGCCGCGCAGCACCTCGGCCAGCGTCTCCTTGGCCAGATCACGCTCGGGCGGCCCGCCGGAGTTCCAGGCGTCCCTGACGCTCCCCGCGTCCTCCGTATCTTCGGCGTAGGATGCGTCCTCCTTCATGCCGCCCTCGACCCAGGCGTCCCACTTCCTGCGGTATGCCTCCGCCTCGATGAAGGCCTCGCGGTAGCCCGCCATGTTCCCCATGCGGGTTCGCGGCGACCGCTGCCTTCCCTGGCCGTACACTCGCTTAGGGTTCTCGCCGCACGCCATCTTCAGCGCCATCGGAGCATCCGGGAACATCATCTGCTGCACGGTGCGTCCGGGTACTGTCTTCAAGGTGATGCCTCGACCTCCGATCAGGTTGGCGCTGCCCGGGAGTATCTGCAGGGTGGTCACGCCGGCGGCGAGCGCCCGGGTGAAGCCCGGATCCTGCGGCCACACCGAGTGCATCGCCCATACCTCGGCCGTGTTCGGGTCCGTCGACTCGTTCGTGTCGCTCGTCGAGGAGACCGAGGGTGAGGGCGATACCCCGAGGTGCGAGTGCGTGTCGATGATCCCCGGCGTCACGAATCTCCCGCGCGCGTCGACCACCTCCGTGCCGGCCGGAACATGCAGGTTTCGTCCGACCTCGACGATCCTCCCGTCCCGCATGAACAGGTCTCCGCCCTCGATCTCCTCGCCCGCGGCGGTCATGATCGTCGCACCGCGGATGAGAGTGGGGCGGGAGGGAAGCGGGAGATACGTGGACTTCCAGGCGCCGTTCCGTTGGCCGTGCAGGAGATCGGAGATCTCGGCGGCGGAGGCGGTGGGGCCGGTGTGTGGGTCGTCCTGGGGCGCGTATGCCTCCGCCGGCGAAGCCCACAGGCTGAGGCTCCAAAGCGACAGCATGGCTGCGGCGACCACCGCCGATGCCTGCAACGGCTGGCGTGTTCCGGTCATGCTCGTTCTCCTTCGATCAGGCTAGAGCGAGGTAGTCCGTCGTTTCTTCGTAGCCCATCTCGGCCAGCGAGGCGCGGATATCGTCTCTCGCTCCGGGGGATCCGACCGCGATCAGCACAAAGGGCCGTTCGTCCGCCCGGTCTTTCAGAAAAGAGGGAAGCCGGACGACGGCGCCGTGGACCTCTTGTCCTATCTTTCTAGGATCGAGATCCACGAACGCGGCGGGCTGAAGCTGATGCCGGAGAAGCTCTCGGGCCAGAGGCTTGCCCACGCGGCCGGCCCCCCAGATCGCGAGGGCTCTGCCGGGGGGCAGGTAGCCCCGCAGGAGATGGTGCACCTTGCAGCGGCGAAACGCCTGTGGTGAGTATCTGGCGGACCGCATGGAGAGCCGTCCGGCCGTGATCCGCCAGCTCAGCAGCACCTCGGGCAGGTTCGCCAGCCGGTAACCCGACCTATGGAGGCGGAAGACCAGATCGTAGTCCTCCGGCCAGCCGCGGTCCCGGTAGCCGCCGACCCGCCGATAGGCCTCGGCCCGTACCATCATCGTTGGATGGGCGAGCGGACACTCGACGAACAGGTCGCGCTCGACCTCATCTTCACGGTGCAAGGAGTTGAGCCAGTTCTCGTAGCGCTCGTAGCCGGATCCGACCCGTTCGCGAGGGAAGTATCGGACTCCGGTCCCGCACGCTGCGACCCCCGTGCGTGTCTCCAGAAAGCTCCGCTGAAGGTCAAAGCGCTCCGCGTGGATCACGTCGTCCGCATCCATTCGCGCCAGATACTCCGTGCGGGCATGGCCCGCCGCCAGAGACAGCGCCTCGGTCACGCCCGAGGCCGTTCCCTTCAGCAGTCGGACCCGCGTATCCCGCTTCGCCCACCGTTCCAAAATTCCCGAGGTCCCGTCGCGCGAGCCATCGTCCACGGCCAGAACCTCGTAGTCGGTGAGCGTCTGCGCCTCCACGCTGGCGATGCACTCGTCGAGGTGGAGCTCGGCATCCCGGCACGGAAGGAGCACGGAGAGCCGGGGAACGTTCAACCGGCCCTCTCGTCTCCGCGTCGGTCGCCATCAAGGAGCTCGTCGGTCGCCGCCGCGGCGCGACCCTTGTCGAAGAACGTCCGCAAGTAGCGCCCGGTATGGGACCGCCCCTCGGCGATCGCTTCGGGCGGCCCTTCGGCCACGAGCTTGCCGCCGGCGTGGGCCGCCTCCGGGCCCAGGTCGATGACCCAATCGGCGCGGGCGATCACCTCCAGATTGTGCTCGACGACGAGAACCGAGCCGCCCGCTTCCACGAGCTCGTCCAGGACATCGACGAGACGGGCAAGCTCGCTCAGGCCGAGCCCGACCGTCGGCTCGTCCAAGATGTAGAGACGTCGGGCCACGGCCCGATTCGCCGCCAGCTCCCTGGCCACCTTCAGGCGCTGTGCCTCGCCCCCCGACAGGGTCGTCGCAGGCTGGCCGAGTCGCAGGTAGCCCAGGCCCACGCGCTGTAGCTGCCAGAGCCGCTCTCCAATGCGATCCTGACGAAGAAAGAAGCGGATCGCCTCATCAACGGTGAGCTGGAGCACGTCCCGGATGCTCCGCTCCCGGTACGTGACGTCGAGAATCTCGGCGCGGTAGCGCGACCCGCCGCACACCTCACACGTCAGGGCCACATCCGCCAGAAAAACCATCTCTACCAGCTCCTCACCGGCTCCCTTGCACGCCTCGCACCTCCCGCCAGCGGTGTTGAAGCTGAAATCGCGGGCCGCATAGCCCCTCCGGCGGGAAAGCGGCTGCTCGGCGAACAGGCGACGTATCTCGCCGAACGCCTTGATGTACGTCACCGGATTCGACCGCGGAGTCCGACCGATGGGCGTCTGATCCACCAGCACGACATCGTCGAGCGCCGATACCCCCTCCAACCTGTCGTACCGCCCGCTTTGCTCGCCGAGATGTGCCTTCGCCGTGGTTCTGCGCTTCAGCGCCCTCTCGAGCGCTCGGTAGAGGAGGTCGTGCACAAGCGTCGACTTTCCCGAGCCCGACACGCCGGTCACGACCGTCAGCACGCCCAGGGGGATGTCCACGTCGAGCCCACGGAGGTTGTGCAGGGTGCCGCCCCGCAACCGCAGGGTGCCGCGGGGGCTTCGCCGGCGCGGGCGGCGGCGGGGAGGCGCGCGCAGCGCTCGGCCCGTCACTGTCTCGGAACTCGTCAGAGAGGCCCAGCTCCCCTCGAACACGATCTCTCCACCTCGCTCTCCGGAGCCGGGCCCCAGCTCTACGACGTGATCGGCGGCCGCGAGCACGGAGATGTCGTGCTCGACGATCAGCACGGTGTTGCCGAGGTCGCGTAGGCGGACGAGCACCTTCAGGAAGCGTTCGACATCCCGCGGATGCAGCCCGATCGTGGGCTCGTCCAGGACATAGAGCGTATCGACGAGATGGCTCCCCAAGCAGCTGGCCAGCCGCAGCCGCTGCATCTCGCCGCCGGACAGGGTGCGTGCCTGTCGGTCCACCGTCAGATAGCCTAGGCCCACGTCGTCCATGAAGCGGAGGCGGTCCTCGAGCTCCCGACGGACGGTGCGGGCCACGCTCTTATCGAATGGCGGCAGCTCCAGATCCGACAGCCAGCGACGCAGATTGGAGATGTCGAGAGCGGCGGCAGCAGCAATGTCGAGATCTCCGAGCCGGACATTTAGGGCCTCGGGCCGCAGCCGCGTGCCGTCGCAGCGGCGGCATCTCCGTGGCATTTGGTACTGCCTCAAGAAGACGCGGATGTACGGCTTGTACCGCTTGCGCTCGCGGGAGCGCAGGAAAGGGAGCACACCGCGGAAGTCGGGGCCGCCGTACAGAAGCTCGTGTCGGACGGGCTCGGCCAGCTCTCGCCAGGGCCGTCGGAGGTCGATGCGATGGCGCCGTGCGTAGCTCTCGACCTCGGTTCGCTCGCGCGAGTAGCGCGGCTTCGTCCACGGATCTATGGCCCCATCGGCGAGGCTCCGGTCCGGGTCGGGGACGATGAGGTCGAGGTCGTACTCCAGCGTGGCTCCGAAGCCGTTGCACTCGGGGCAGGCGCCGGCGGGATTGTTGAAACTGAACAGCAGCGGGCCGGGCACGGGGAAGGAGCGTCCGCAGCCGGAGCAGCGGTGCCTCTCCGTGAAGGTGAACCGGTCCGCACGCTCCAGGCTGCTGGGCCTTTCCGAGCCCCTTTGCGCCAGCGCCACGGCGCCTCCGTCCCCCTCGGCGAAAGCCGCCGCCAGCGCATCGGTGAGCCTCTCACGCTCGTCGGGATCGATCTGAAGGCGGTCCACGACGACGAGGAGCTCCTCCGCCTCCGTGAGAGCGCTCTCGTCCACCCCGGCTCCGCCGCCCTCGACTTCTGACTCCTCGGAGGCGGCCGCTTCCTCATTGATGGCGAGACCGGGAAGATAGATCTCGCGGCCGTCGGCGATCACTCGCAGGTAGCCCTGCGCAAGGAGGTTCCCCGCCGCGAGCTCGTGGGAGACGCTGTCGCTGAACTGGAACGGGAACGCGACATAGAGGCTGGTCCCCGCCTCCAGTTCGAGAAGACTGTCGGCCGCCGATGCCACGGTATCCGGCCGCACGACCGTGCCGCACTCGGGGCAGTACGTCACCCCGACCCTCGCCCACAGGAGACGCATGAAATCGTACGCCTCGCTCACCGTCCCCACGGTGGAACGGCTCGTCTGAACCGAGTTTCGCTGATCGATCGCGACCGACGGGCTGACACCCTCGATCGTGTCGAACTCGGGCTTCTCCATCCGCTCCAGAAACTGCTTGGCGTAGGTGGAGAGGGACTCCACGTATCGCCGCTGCCCCTCGGCGTAGATCGTGTCGAAGGCGAGGCTGGACTTGCCGGATCCGGAGGGCCCCGTGAAGACGGTGATCCGGCCCCTCGGGATGTCGAGATCGATTCCCTTCAGGTTGTGCTGCCGGGCGCCCCGGATTCGAATCAGATGCTTCATGGATCGATGATGGCCCGGCGCTCGCCCCCGCGCCAAGCCGGACCGTCAGTCAATGCTGCGCTCAAATCGCCGGATGGCCACGGCGATCCCGACGGTTCCCAGGACCAGGAGAGCCGCGAATTGAGGCCATAGAACGATCGGGCTCGCCCCCTTCAGGAAGACCCCCCGCACGATCTCGAGAAAGTAGCGTAGCGGATTCAGGAAGCTGATCCACTGAAAGAGCTCCGGCATCGAGTAGATCGGAAAGAAGAAGCCGGAGAGGATGATCGACGGCAGGAGAACCAGGTACATGGTGAGAAACGCCTCCTGCTGCGTCTTGGACACCGTCGAGATGAGGAGCCCGGCCGTCAACCCACTGAGGATGAAGAGCAGGCTGGCCGCGAGGAGGACCAGCAGGGAGCCTCGCAGGGGAATGCCGAACCATGCCGTGCCAACGGCCGTTATGAGAGCCAGATCGATCAGCGCCACCCCGGCCACCGGGATCGTCTTGCCCAGGATCAGCTCCGCCGGCTTGACCGGACTGACCCGCAGCTGATCCAGCGTTCCCAATTCCCTCTCCCGCACGACGCTGAACGAGGTAAGCAGGAGGCACATGAGCAGAATCAGAATGCCGATGACGCCCGGCACGTTGTACGCGCGGCTCTCCAGAGAGGGATTGAACCAAGCTCGCGGCTCGAGCCGCGGCCCCTTGGCCAAGCTCTCCCCCAGACCGCTCTGTTCCAGGCCGTAGGCGAGGATCGCCCTCCGCAGGTTCCCCGACGCGATGGTCCCGGTGTTGGAGTCCGTGCCGTCCACCAACACCTGGACGACGGCACCCCGGCCCGACGCGAGGTCCCGGCTGAAGAGAGGAGGGATCTCGAGCGCGATCAGCGCCTGAGCGCGATCCAGCGACTCCACCAGCTCTCCGGGACGTTCGGCCCGGAAGACTATCTTGAAGTACCCGGAAGCCACGATCTCGTCGACAAGCTGCCGGGAAGCGGCCGAGCGATCCAGGTCCAGCACGGCCAGCGGCGTGTTCTGTACATCCGTGTTCACCGCATAGCCGAAGAGGAATAGCTGGACGACCGGGGCCACGAAGAGGATCGGCCGGGCACGAGGATCGCGCAGGAGCTGACGGACCTCCTTGCGGACGATCTGCCGGATCCGGAAGCGAGAGAGGCCGGTCACGCGATCTCCTTGCGGAACGCGCGCGAGGCGAGACCGAGGCCGATGACCGAGTAGATGGCAAGCCCGATGAGCGAACCGATCAACGCCTCGACGCCTACCCCCTTGAGGAAGATGCCGCGGGTGACCGTGATGAAGTAGCGCGCCGGCACGACATAGGAGATGACCCGAAGCACCACGGGCATGTTCGAGATCGCGAAGATGAACCCGGAGAGCAGCAGGGCGGGCAGATAGGTGACCAGGATCGCCGCTTGCGTCGCGAGCACCTGCGAGCGCAGCACGGCCGAGAGGAAGATCCCCAATCCCTCAGCGCCCAGCAGAAACAGTACGGAAGCGGCCAAGAGAAGGAGGGCGCTGCCACGCAGCGGAACGTCGAACAGGAAGACGCCCACGGCGCTGGCCAACGCCACGTCCACGAGGCCGATTCCCACGTACGGCACCAGCTTTCCGAACACGACCTCGAGCCGGCGAACCGGCGTCGCGACCAGCTGCTCCATCGTGCCTCGCTCCCACTCCCGGGCGATCGTCAAGGAGGTGAGCATGGCGGCGATGATCGACATGAGGACCGCGATCAGGCCCGGAACGATCATGTTCCGGCTCTCCAGCGTCTGGTTGTACCAGATGCGCGTCTCGACCTCGACGGCCAGGGGGAGGTCGCGCCCTCGCAACACCTCCGCCGCAAAGCGGGACATGATCGCATCGGCATATCCCATCGCGATGGTCGCCGTGTTGGCGTCGCTGCCGTCCAGGAGCAGTTGCACCGGTGCCCCTCTCTTCGCGGCGACGTCCCACCAACACCGCGCTCACCTCTCCCCCGACAAGCAACCCCTCGGCGTCTCCGTAGCGCTCGAGGCGGCGGTGAACGGAGAAGTACCCGGACTCGGCGAAGGCATCGACCAACCGCCGACTCTCCGACGTCGCATCCAGATCGTCTACGGCCAGCCGGATGTCCCTTACATCGAGCGTGACCGCGTAGCCGAATACGAGGACCAGCAGAAGAGGCAGAAGGAAGGCGAGAACCAGGCTGCGTGGGTCGCGAGCGAGCTGGATCACTTCCTTCCGGGCGATGGCGAAGAGTCGTCGCTGGCTCACTCGACCCCTTCCGCCTCGCGAATCCGGGCAACGAACACGTCCTCGAGCGCCGGCTGGATGCGACGCAGCGAGCGCAGCGTCACGCCCGCGTCGGCGAGCGCCTTCGAGAGCATGGGCGCGGCTGCGCTCTCATCGGCGACGAGCACGTGAAGAGCCCGACCGTACATGGAGGCTTCGAGGACTCCGCTGAGGTCCTTGACCGCCTCGACGGCTCGAGGCGCGTTGTCCGTCCTCAACTCCAACAGAGGCTCGACCGTAGAGTCACGAAGCCCGGCCGGGCTGTCCAGCGCGATCAGACGGCCCCGGTTCATCAACGCCAG
Organism: Gemmatimonadales bacterium; assembly: GCA_037385645.1. GTDB lineage: Bacteria > Gemmatimonadota > Gemmatimonadetes > Palauibacterales > Palauibacteraceae. The sequence goes on along the minus strand of JARRMU010000027.1, from coordinate 45,252 downwards.
CCGGTGGCAGTACTCGGCCTCCTCCATGTGGTGCGTGCTGACGAAAACCGTCGTACCGGTCTCGGAGAGGTCGTAGATGAGATCCCAGAATCCGTGACGCGCCACCGGATCGACGCCCGATGTCGGCTCATCCAGAAAGAGAACCGGAGGGCCGTGGATGACGGCGCAGCCGAGCGCCAGGCGCTGCTTGAATCCGAGAGGAAGGTCGGCCGTCAGCCGTTCGAGGTGCTCGCCGATCCCGGCCATCTCGATAATCCAGGCCTTCCGCTCCTCGAGGCGGTCACCCCGGACGCCGTAGAGTCCGGCGAAGAGATCGATGTTCTCCTCGACGGTCAGATCGGCGTAGAGCGAGAAGAGCTGCGACATGTAACCGATGCGGGACTTCAACGCCGCGAGGTCGCGAACGATGCTCAGGCCGGCGATCTCGGCCGTTCCGGAAGTGGGACGGAGCAATCCCGTGAGCATCTTGATCGTCGTCGTCTTTCCGGCGCCGTTAGGCCCTAGAAAGCCGAAGATCTCCCCCACCCCGACGTCGAAGGAGACGTCATCTACCGCCGTAAAGGCTCCGAAGCGCTTCGTGAGCCCCGTGACCCGGACGGCGGGGGGCTCGGCTGCAGGCTCAGGCATCCTGCCGGCGCTCCCGTTCGACCAGCTCCACGAAAACGTCCTCGAGGGTCGGTCGCGCGACCTCGGCGCTCCGGACCGTGAAGCCGGACCGCTCCAGAGCCGCTCTCACTCCGTCCCACTCCGCGTCGCTCCGCAACACCACCCTCACCGACTCGCCGAAGGTCGCAGCGCTTCTCACCTCGGGAACCGCGCCCAGGTATGCAACGGCCCGCCTGGGTCTCTCCACCTGGAGTGCCATCACTCGGGCGGCGAGGGACTCCTGCAGGCGCCGAGGCTCGTCGAGCCCTACCAGGATTCCATCGTGGAGCATGGCCACCCGATCGCATCGCTCCGCCTCCTCCATGTAGGCCGTGCTGGCGACCACCGTGGTGCCGGCCGCGACCATTTCGTGGACGATCAGCCACAGGTCCCGTCGCGAGATGGGATCGACGCCGAAAGTCGGCTCATCGAGCAGGAGGATTCGGGGCTCATGGACGAGCGCGCAGCAGAGCCCCAGCTTCTGCTTCATTCCGCCCGAGAGGTCCTCGGCGCGACGATTCTCGAACGGCCCCAGTCGGGAGAACGCGTAGAGCCTCTCCAAGCGGCCCGGGAAATCGGCTCGAGGCAGCTCGTACAGGTCTGCGTAGAACTCGATGTTCTCGCGGACGGTCAGCTCCTGATAAAGACCGAACCGCTGCGACATGTAGGCAATGCTCGGCTTGATCGACTCCGGGTTGGCAGCGACCGACTCGCCCGCCACGATCGCGTCGCCCTCGCTGGGACGCAGCACGCCGGCCAGCATGCGCAGCGTTGTCGTCTTCCCGGCTCCGTCCGGACCGACGATTCCGAACAGTTCGCCCGCTCCCACGTCGAAGCGGAGGTCCCGCACCGCCACGAGCTTGCCGAACCGGCGGGTGAGGCCTTGGACAGAGACGGCAGTGCCGGCCAACGTTCCGCCCGTGCTTCCGCGGCTACCGGCGGCGTCAGCCGGCGTCCGTCTCTAGCCGGACATCGGCCGCGAGGCCGGGCTTGAGATCGAACGATGAATCACCCTCGATCTGCACCTTGACCCGGTAGACCAGCTTCACGCGCTCCTCGGTCGTCTGAACGTCACGGGGGGTGAATTCGGCCTCACTGGCTATGAAGACCACCCGGCCGGTGTAGGTCCGTTCGGGGTACGCGTCGGCCGTTATCGTGGCGGTCTGGCCGATCGACAGTCGACCCACCCTGTCGGCCCGAACGTAGATCCGGACCCAACGATCGTCGGGGTTCATCAGCGTGAGTACCGGTGCCCCGGCGGAGACGATCTCCCCCGGCTCGCGGTGACGGATGGTGATCATGCCGGGCTGCGGTGCTGTTACGACCCCGTGATCCAAAACCGCCTCGGCCCGTTTCAATGTCGCCTCCGCCTGAGCCACCAGGGCGCGCTGCGCTTCCAGTCGCTCGAGCCTCGGACCCTCGCGGACGAGGGCGAGTTGCTCCCGCTTCTGGTCGGCGCTCGCCGCCGCCACATCGAAGGCGGTCTGGGCTCTGTCGAGGGACTGTCGGCTGGCGGCACCTCCTTCGTAGAGACGCTGCGTCCTCTCCAACTCGCGGCGAGCATCGGTCAGGGTCTCGTCGGCGGCCCGCACGGCCGCTTCGGCCTGCCTGACCTCCTGGGGCCTGGATCCCGTCTCCAACTCTTCAAGCTGGGCCCGGGCGGCATCGAGAGCCGCCGCGGCGCTCCTACGCGCCGCCTCCTGGTCGGAGAGCTCCAGCAGCGCCAGGGTGTCTCCGCGAAGCACCCGCGCACCTTCCTGCACCCGGATCTCGGCGATGCGTCCGGGGATCTGGAAACCGAGGTGCGCTTCCGTGGCCTCGACCGTGCCGGAGGCGACCACGGCCCCGCCGGATCCTCCCGTGCCTCTGATGAAATACCAGACCAGGAGGCTCCCGATGAGAAGGATCGGGACGATGATTCGCGCGAGCCCTTTCATGGGGTGTTCTCCAAATGATGTTCGAGCCAATCCGACGTCAGGGTACCGCGCGCTCGGGCGAGGGAGACGCGCGCTAGCACTGCGGTCCCTTCGGCTTGAATGAGCGAGGCCCGGGCTCTTAGAAGGTCGGCCTCCGCATCGAGAAGGTCCCGCTGGAGCCCGACCCCCTCCTCCAGGGCCAGACGCTCCACCCGGGCCACCTCCTCCATCAGCCGGACAGCATCTCGCAGGGCGTCGAGCCGGGCCGTCGCCTCGTCCCAACGGGATTCTGCCTGGTCCACGAGGCTTTCGACCTGCAGCTCCGTTTCTCTCAGCTGCTCTTCGGATTGCCGCAGGTCCGCCCGAGCCCTTTCGTTGGACTTCTTCCTGAAGCCGCCGGACCAGATGGGGTAGCGGAAGCTCAATCCTACGTTCCACTCCGTGGAGAAGAACCCGTTTGTGCTCCCGTACTGGTTGAGCTGAGCCGAGCCGATGAGCTCGGGCCACCACGTCGAACCGGTCGCGTCGGCGGCCAGACGAGCCGCCTCGACGCGCTGCTCCGCGGCCAGGAGGTCGGGGTTCATGACCGGGCTGACGCCGGCTTCGGGATCGTCGGGCAGGGGAATGTCTCGAAGGTCGCGGCGGGCGATCTCGGTATCGGCTACGCCCATTGAGCGGGCGAGTTCGCGGGTCGCCCGAAACGTCTCCGCCCTGGCCGACTCCAGGTCCGCCAACGCTTCACTGAGTGTCGCCTGCGCGCGAAGCCTCTCGACCTCCGCGGCCGTGCCTTCCTGGATGGCCCGTGCCACCCTGTCGAGCTCTGCCTCCAGCGCCGAGATGCGTTCGAGGTGGGCCGCCTCGAGCTCCCGAGCCGCTCGGACTTGCAGGTATTGCGCGGTGACTCGTTCGATAACGATGGCGTCCAAAGCTTCGCGACTCAGATCTGCAGCTTTCAGGTTCGCTTCGGCGCCGGCCACGCGCGCCTCGCGACCACCGCCATCCCATAGCAGATACTCGAGGGTCCATTGACTCGAGATCAGAGTCCGCTCGAACTGAGGCGGATCCGCCCGGAGCGAATCCGGATTGAAGGTATGGATGGGAGCCACCAGCATGGGCAGCTGGAACGCGACGATGCCCCCCGAACCGAACAGGGTGGGCCATCGGGTCGCTTGAACCTCTCCCAGCCCGGCCTCTGCGCTGCGCACAGCTTCGCGCCCGCGGAGCGCCGTGGGATGATGCCGAAGAGCCATGCCCACCGCTTGGCCGAGGGTCAGCTCATCTCCGGTTATCTGGGCCAGGCCCGTTTCGGGCAGCGTAGCCAGGCTGGCTGCTACCAGCGGCAAAACGAGAAGCAATCGTTCCCTTCGACTCATGACCCCTCCCGCCGAACCTCCAGCGCCCGGACCGCGAAGTCGGCCGCATGGGGCGCAAGCCGGTCCAGGAGCACGCCTTCGTCCTCCTGGAATCGCATCATCCGGTGCAGAGGCCTCAACACGACGGACATGTGAGCGGGCTGGGAAAGCAGGCTCAGGGCAAGAAGCAGTGGGTCCCCCTCCCGGATGCTACCGTCTCGCTGGCCCTCTTCCACAAGCGAGCGGAGCAGGAGCAGGTTGCTCTTCATGGTGCGCTGAACCAGGGGATCGGGCAGCGGCGAGGTGGAGATCTCCTGGAGGAGAAGCCTCGGACGTTCAGGGTTGCGTCCCAAGTAACGAAGGAGCCCCTCTACCGCTCGGTGGATTCGCTCCAGCGGTGTTCCGGCGCTCGCTTCGGCTGCCCGAATCTCGTCTCCGATGGGCGCAAGAAGGCGCTCCAACATCGCCCGGTATAGAGCCTGTTTCGATCCGAAGTGATAGGTAACCGCCCCGAGATTCGCCCCGGCGGCCGCGGTGATCGCCCGGATCGAGGTTCCCACATACCCGCGTTCGGCGAACAGGCGTCCGGCGGCGCTGAGTAGCGCCTCTGCCGTACCGCGATCCGAGGCCGTGTCGGACCCGGCTGGGCTTCGGTGCTTCTCCACCGACGTCGTCGCCACGGAAGTCCTGGTCATCTGAATCCGGTCTTCAGTCATACGTTTGTATGATAACCTCGGAACCCCCTCGCCGTCAATCGTCGGAGACCCTCGCCCGTCGCATCGGCGAACCGCCTCACCCGCCACCGTCGACGGATGCCGGCGGATGCCGACCGCTGCCGCGCGTGCTATTCTTTTCGCCATGCAGCTAGCGCCAGAAGGCCCGATTCGCGAGGAAGACAAGCTGGGAAAAGCCTACGATGCGCGGCTTATGCGGCGCCTCCTAGCCTACATCCGGCCCTACCGCGGAAGGGTGGTGATCGCCGTCGGCATGCTCGTTCTCGCTTCGGGACTCGAGCTCGTCGGTCCGTGGCTGACGAAGGTCGCGATCGACAATGCCATCCCCAACGCCGACTACGGCCTTCTGGCCGGGCTCGCGATCGCGTTCGCTCTCGCCTTGACCTTCTCCGCTGTTCTCGAGTACGGGCGCACGTTGTTGACGACCTGGATCGGGCAGCGGGTGATGAAGGACCTGCGGGGAGAGATCTTCGGGCACCTGCAGCGGCTTCAGCTCTCCTACTTCGACCGACACCCCGTCGGCCGAATCATGACTCGGGTGACGAGCGACGTCGAAGTCCTCAACGAGATGTTCACCTCCGGCGTGGTGGCGATCTTCGGCGACATCTTCACGCTTCTATTCATCGTCGGCGCGATGCTGGCCCTCGATTGGAGGTTGGCCCTCGTCACCTTCGCGGTCCTCCCCGCCGTGTTCCTCTCCGCCTGGCTGTTTCGGACCAGGGTGCGGCAGGCCTACCGGGACATCCGGCTTCGACTGGCCCGCATCAACGCCTTCCTTCAGGAGCGGATCAGCGGCATGTCTGTCGTCCAGCTATTCCGGCTGGAACGGCCGACCATGGGACGCTTCGATGAGCTCAACCGGGATCATCTCGACGCCCACCTGCGGTCGATCACGTACTACGCGCTCTTCTTCCCGGTCGTGGAGCTGCTGGCCTCCGTTGCCCTCGCCCTGATCATCTGGTATGGCGGCGGTCAGGCCCTTCAAGGCGCGGTCACTATTGGCATCATCGCGGCCTTTCTGCAGTACGCACGGCGGTTCTTCCGACCGATCCAAGACCTGTCTGAGAAATACAACATCCTCCAGAGCGCGATGGCGAGCTCGGAGCGGATCTTCCGTCTGATGGATGAGGAGCCGGAGATCGAGGAGTCGGGACGTGCGGCGCGCCAGGCCCTCGAGACCCGCGGCCGGATCGAGTTCGAGAACGTCTGGTTCCACTATGGAACCCCCCGAACGCCGGTCGTCTCGGAAGTTGTCGAGGGGGAGGCGAACGCCGCGGAACTCGATCGCGAGCGGCCACGAATAGCCCTCGAAAAGCCCGAGGTCGTGGAGCCGGAGACGCCCGAGGCGGTGGATGTCGAAGTGTCCGACATCTCGGAGCTCGTACGACTGGACTCGGCGAACGCAGCACATCCGGCGGTCAAGCCGATGGCGGATGAGACCGACTGGGTGCTGGAGGATGTGAGCTTCGTCGCCGAGACGGGAGAGCGCCTGGCGATCGTGGGCCCCACGGGCGCCGGCAAGTCCACGATCATCAACCTGATCATGCGATTCTACGAGGCGCAACGCGGGCGGATACTCCTCGATGGAGTGGACATCCGCGAGATTCCCACGCGCGAGCTGCGCGCCCGCATGGGATTGGTGCTGCAGGATGTGTATCTCTTTACCGGCTCGGCCGCCGACAACATCAAGCTTGACCGACCACAGGTCACCGACGAAAAGATGCGGGAGGCGGCCAAGCGCGTGGGGGTGGACCGGCACATCGAGCGAATGCCGGCAGGATACCGCCAGGAGCTCGGCGAGCGGGGCAGCAAGCTCTCGGTCGGCGAGCGGCAGCTCCTCAGCTTCGCACGCGCCCTCGCGGGAGATCCGCAGGTACTGCTGTTGGATGAAGCCACCAGCTCCGTCGATTCCGAGGTCGAAGCTCAGATCGAGCGGGCGCTCGAGGAGTTGATGAAGGGGCGGACGAGCATCGTGGTGGCGCACCGGCTGTCGACCATTCAGAACGCCGACCGTATCCTCGTCCTCCATCACGGCCGGATTAAGGAATCGGGCACCCATCGGGAGCTGCTGCGGCGCGGAGGACTCTACGCGCGCCTTCACAAGCTCCAGTTCGCCGCTCCGGCGGCAGCCGTCTCGTGAGCGAGCTGCTCGACGCGATAGCCGGGATCGACACGCGCGTCGTGCTCGTCGCTGCACTTCTCGTTCTGGACGTTTGGGCGATCGGCATGACGCTCGCCTCGGACGCCAGTCGGAAGGAGAAGGTCCTTTGGTCGGGCATCGTGATCCTCTGCCCGATCATCGGCTGCCTGTTCTGGTTCAGCCTGGGGCCGAAGCCGAACCTCATCGGCACGTGAGGTACATCGGCAACAAGACCCGCCTCGTTCCCTTTATCCTGGACGTCGTGAGTGACGTGCAGCCCGATGCCGGCGTGGCCTGTGATCCGTTCGCGGGCACCGCGAGCGTGAGCCGGGCCCTGAAGGATCGGGGCTGGACGGTACGTTCCGGCGATCTCTTGGCCTTCTCGTATGCGCTCCAGGTGGCCACCGTTGAGCTGGACCGCACCCCTCGCTTCCCTGCACGCTTGATCGAGGATGCGGACGAGACGGGCGCCGAGCGCTGGCTCTCCTGCGCCAGGCTTCTGGCCTTTCTGAACGGTTTGCCGCCTCGGCACGGCTTCATCAGCGAGAACTACTCGCCGGCAGGTCGCGCCGGTGCCCATCACGGTCGCATGTACTTTACACCCGGCAATGCGGGCGCGATCGACGCAACGCGGGAGCAGATCGCCGCCTGGTCGGAGGAGAAGCGTCTGGATGCGGCACGCAGCCAGTTTCTGATTGCCACGCTCGTCGAGGCTGCCGATCGGGTGGCGAACACGACCGGCGTATACGCGTCGTTCGTCAAGTCGTGGCAGCCGAACGCGCGACGACAGCTGGAGCTTCGACCGTTGAAGCCGACCTCACGACGCAACGGCGGGCGCCCGAGCACCGCGTACCTCGGTGAGGCCGAAGAGCTCGTGGCGTCGGTCGGGACGGTGGATCTGCTGTATCTGGATCCGCCCTATAACGAGCGACAGTACCCAGCCTACTACCACGTGCCGGAGGTTATCGCCGCCGGCTGGAGCACGCCGCCGAAGCTCCGGGGCAAGACCGGGCTCATCCCGGACGAAGCGCTCCGCTCGGATTGGTGTCGACGGGATCGGTGTGAAACCGCTCTTCGGACGTTGATCGACCGGTCGGACGCCAGGCACATCTTGCTCAGCTACAACGACGAAGGCCTGTTGGGGGCCGAGGTCATCGCGGCCGTGTTCCGAGAGGCGGGAGACGAGGACAGCTATCGGAGAGCGGATATGGAGTACCGGCGGTACCGGAGTGACGGGGACGGCCCGGTCAGGACCTACCAGCGTGATCGGGTCCGGGAGCAGCTACACTACGTGAGGAGGAGCTGACCGAGCGATTCGATCGAGCTCAGACGCTCCAGTCCGAGCCGTCGTCCAGGTCTTCGACATCGAAGCCGCGCTTCCACTCCTCGGTCAGCTCGTCCTCGCGCGAGCTGGCGTCGCGTACGACCCGCCGTGATTCCCGTTCGACGGGATCCTCGATCGGAAGAAGCCGTTCCGTCACGCGTACCTCGTAGTCGAACAGCACCTGTCGTAGATCCCCGAGTCGGCGGAGAAGCAGCGGGATGGCACGCAGCAGTGCTCCTTCCTCCTCCAGCCGCTTGATCAGGTTCGCGAAGTGGAGCAGCGCCGCGCGGACCGTTGCCGCGTCAGGCGGTCGCGCCCTGCCAGGATCTTCAGCCATCCGTGTAGTCCTCCCGTATCGAATCGACCCGCGCCGCACCAGCCGGCCGGACGCCCCGCCGAGCGTCGCTGTCGCCAAGCATCCACGAGATACCCGCAGGGCGATGCCCGGTTCGGCCCCACGCAAGCCGGGATCTCGCCGAAGGCGGTTAAGGTAGGAGGAAGCATGAGTCCATTACCCAGAGGGGCAAGCTCAACCTTGACGGTGCCCGCGACCTGCCTGGCGTTCCTGCCGGCGATCTTCGGCGCGTGCTCGCCAGGCTACGTCCTTCGGGCGGGCTGGGAAGAGGCGAAGATCCTCCGGAACCGTCGCCCGATTGCGGATGTGGTTCATGACACGACGACCGCGCCGGAGATGCGCCAGAAGCTTCGCCTCGTCCAGAACGCCCGCGCGTTCGCGGTGCGAGAGCTGGGACTCGACGCCGGAGAGAGCTTCAACAGCTACGCGCGAGTCGAGTCCGACACGCTTCTTCTGGTCGTCTCCGCGGCGCCGGAGCTTCGGCTCGCCTGGAAGACCTGGTGGTTTCCGATCGTGGGTCGCGTTCCGTACCGGGGTTACTTCCATTTCGATCGGGCGCGCCGCGACGCCGAGGTCCTCGAGGAACAGGGTTACGACGTGTGGGTGCGACCCTCGTCGGCGTTCAGCACGCTCGGTTGGCTGCCCGACCCGCTGCTCTCCACGACGCTGCGAGCGGACAGTCTGACGCTGGTGGACACGGTGATCCACGAGATCACCCACACGACGTTCTTCCCGTCCGGCCAGGCACACTTCAACGAGAGCTTCGCCAACTTCGTCGGTCACCGAGGCGCTATTCAGTTTTTCTGCGAAGCGATGGCTGACGAGAGCCGATGCCGCCAAGCTCGCGACCGCTGGCACGATACGAGGGTCTTCGGCCGTTTCTTCAACCGCCTCGTGGACAGCTTGGAGGCGGTGTACGATGCGGAGATACCGGATGATCTCAAGAAGCAGCGCAAGACGGAGGTCATGGGCTGGGGAGCGCACGAGTTCGAGGCGATCAAGCCTGAGCTCCGATCAGGCCGTTACGGCTCCCTCGATCCGGAGCGGCTCAACAACGCCTGGCTCCTGGCGCGCGTTCTGTATTATTCCCGCCTCGACGATTTCGAGCTGGTCTACGAGACGAGCGGTGGCCTGCGCGGCGCGATCGCGGCCATCATCGAGATGGGAAGCCGAATGCCTCCGTGGGACGCGGTGGACAGCCTGCTGGCGACTCCCGCCGCCACGGGTGCGAAGGTCGAGGTCGGCCAGTAACTTGGCGCTGCCATGTTCGACCACATTCTCGTAACTATCGATTTTTCGGACGCGTCCGTCCGCGCTCTGCGTTGGACCGTGAGGTCCTTTCCCGACGCCCGGCTTACGCTCTTTCACGCGGTGCAGAAGGTGAAAGCGTCGGCGGACGTGCGACAGTCGTTGAGCGGCAAGGTGGACCCGGAAGAGACGGCGGAGCTGGACGCTCAGGAGAACATCGAGGTCCTGGTCCACAGCATCAGCCCAGATGCCGACGTCATCCTCCGAGAAGGCCCTCCCGTCAAGGGATTGGAGCGGGCCGCTCGGGACTCTGACGCGGATCTGGTGGTTCTGGCCGCGCACGAACAGCGCATCTGGCCCTGGGACCGCTACGATGCGACGGCCGAGGAGACTTGCGATTGTGTGGATCTGCCGGTCCTGATCTTTCGGCCGACCGAGCGCACCGGCGAGTTCACCATTCTCGCGCCCCTGGATCTGCGGGATGGATCGGAACCCGTGGGGGAGATGGCGGGAGAGATGGCCAGCCGTCTGAACGCCCGTCTCGTCGTGCTTCACGTCCTACCCAAGACATTCCAGGGCTTCCTGCGCGCCGCCAGCTCCGCCTACCAGACCGAGGAGACGCTGCGCAAGGCCGAGTCGAGCGCCCGCGAGCAGGCGCTGGCAACGATACCGGCCGAGTACAGACAGCATCTCGACGTTCAGGCGCGGGTGGCCAGGGGTCAGCCGGTGGTTCAGATCCTGGCGACCGTGGAGAGCGAGAACGTCGATCTGATCGTCATGGGCAAGACGCATCTGAAGAAACGCACGGAGCGGGCCCTGATGGGGCACGTGACCGGCAAGGCGCTGAGGAACGCGCCGTGTTCTGTGCTCACGGTTCCGATCTGAGGCTGGAAGTGTGGATTGGGCGGGGCGCACTCGAGACCAAGCGGTGATATGACGAACGCCGGCCGAGACGCCCAGGAGACCTTCCGTTGCGCTCGCTGCGAGCGAGACGACGTCGCGCCCATCGGACTCGCGCCTTTCCCGAACGAGCTCGGCGAGAGGATATCCGCCGAGGTGTGCGAGACATGCTGGGAGGCCTGGAAGCACCACCAGATGCTCCTCATCAACCATTACGGCCTCAACGTGCAGGACTCGAACGCCCGGACCTTCCTGATCACGAACCTCAAGTCCTTCCTTTTCGCGGAGGGACCAGCGGGTGCCTCGATCGACACCTCGAAGGAGGGTGACGTATCCTGGTAGCCTGCGGTCGCAGGCTCTCGGGGGAAGGTCGGACGCCGAGCTGGAAGGGCCCCTAGCCCACCACGAAGTTGATCAGTCGGTCCGGCACGTGGATCACCTTGCGAATCGCCGCCCGCTCCGTGTGCCGACGCACGTTCTCGTCCCGGAGCGCTGCCTCTTGCACGACGTCCTGGCTCGCACCCCGCCCCACCCGGACGGTGGCCCGCAGCTTACCGTTCACCTGAACCGGTAGGTCGACCTCATCTTCCTCGAGCATGGCGGGGTCGAACGAGGGCCAGCTCGCGTGATCGAACAGGCTCGGCTCCCCTCCGGTGCGCTCCCACAGCTCTTCGGCGATGTGCGGTGCCATGGGCGCCAGCATGACAATCAGCGGACGCACCTCTTCCAGGCTCGGCGTTCGGCCCTCTGCGCGGACTACGTTCACGTAGTCCATCAACGCCGCAATCGCCGTGTTGTACGCCAGGTCCTCCAGGTCGCCGGTGACCTTTTTGATCGTGCGGTGGAGCGCCTTCTCGATCTCGGGAGCCGGTTCCGGCGCTGCGCCTTCCCCGGCGGCCCGCGCTGCCGCCGTCACGCTGTCCCAAACCCGGTTGAGGAAGCGCTCGGGGCCCGCGATGCTCCGGTCGCGGAAGTCCCCGCCCTCCTGATAGGGCCCGAGGAACATCAGGTACGTGCGAAAGGTGTCGGCCCCGTATCGATCGATGTAGTCATCCGGGAGAACCACGTTGCCCCGAGACTTCGAGATCTTCGCGCCCTCTTTGATCAGCATGCCGTGCTTGCGGAACCGCTTGTATGGCTCTTCGAACTCCAGTCTCCCCAGGTCGTGCAGCACCATGATGAGGAAGCGCGAGTAAAGCAGATGCAAAACGGAGTGCTCCTCGCCCCCGATGTAGCTCTCGACGGGCAGCCATTCCCGGGTTCGGGCGTCGTCGAACGGCCGGTCGTCGAACTCCGTGCTCGGATAGCGAAGGAAGTACCAGCCGCTGTCGAGGAAGGTGTCGGAGACGTCCGTCTCGCGGCGGGCATCACCTCCGCAGCTCGGGCACTCGACCCGATAGAACTCCTCCACCCGGGCCAGGGGCGAGACGCCGCCTTCATCGGGGCGAAAGTCCTGGACGTACGGGAGCACGACGGGCAGATCCCCCTCCGGCACCGGCACGGTCCCGCAGCTCTCGCAGTAGATCACCGGTATCGGCGGTCCCCAGTAGCGTTGCCGCGAGATACACCAGTCGTGGAGCCGATAGTTGACCGCGGTTTCGGCCAAATCACGCTCGGCCAGCCACTCGACGATCGCCCGACTACCCTCGTCGGCCGGCATCCCGCTGAAGCGCCCCGAGTTGATCAGGACCTCGTCCGGTAGCCAAGATCGAATGCCACGTCCGCAAAGTCGGCCTGCCCCTCCAGGGCGGTCTCCGGTGCGACCACCGGCACGATCGGAAGCCCGAACTCGTTGGCGAATTCGTAGTCCCGCTGATCGTGGGCGGGAACGCTCATGATCGCCCCGGTCCCGTAATCCATGAGGACGTAATCGGCGATCCAGATCGGTATTTTTTCGCCACTGGCCGGATTCAGCGCGAAGCCTCCGGTGAAGACGCCCGTCTTCTCCTTCTCGGTCTTGCGACGCTCGGTGAGATCTTGTGCGGCGGTGGCCGCCCGATACGCATCCACGGCCTCCCGTCGGTCGGGCGTCGTCGCCTCGTCAACCAGCGGGTGCTCCGGCGAGAGCACCAGGAAGGTGGCGCCGAAGACCGTATCCGCCCGGGTGGTGAACACCTCGATCGCGCCTTCTCGTCCGGCGGCCGATGACGGATGCTTGGTGATCGCTGATCCGAACGGAAACCAGAGCCGAGCCCCCTCGGAGCGCCCGATCCAGTTCCGCTGGGCGGTCTTCGTGGTCTCCGACCAGTCGATCCAGTCCAGGTTGTCCAGCAGCCGGTCGGCGTACTTCGTGATGCTGAAGAACCATTGGCTTAGCAGCCGCTGGCCCACGGCGGTGCCGCAGCGCTCGCAGAGGCCGGCGATGACCTGTTCGTTGGCGAGAACGGTCTTGCAGGAAGGACACCAGTTGACCGGCGCCTCCTTCTTCTCGGCCAGTCCGGCCTTGAAGAGCTGAAGAAAGAGCCACTGCGTCCACCGGTAGTATCCCGGATCCGTCGTGTCGACGGTCCTCGTCCAATCGTACATCAGGCCGGCACGTCTGAGCTGACGCTCGAAGTTCGCGATGTTCCTCGGGATGAGCTCCATCGGATGGATGCCGACCTTCAGCGCGTGATTCTCCGAGTGGATGCCGAACGCATCGAAGCCGATCGGCTGGAAGACGTCCTCGCCCTTCAGTCGGCGGTAGCGGCCGTTGATGTCCGCTCCGGTAAAGGCGTACAGGTTACCGACATGAAGCCCTTCCGCGGACGGGTAGGGGTACATCATGAGGTTGAAGTAGGGTCGATCCGCGGCGTCCAGCTCGGTCTGGTTGGTGCCGTGCTCTTCCCAGAAACGCTGCCACTTCGCTTCGACGCTCTCGGAGCGGTACGCGTCGTCGTTGGGCGTGGCCGTCATCCTCTCGTTTCTTTCCTCGTGTCTGGTGGTCGGAGCGCCCGGGTGATGAGGTCTTCCCCGGCACCGGGAACGATCGACCGGACTACACCGCCTCCGCCGCCAACGTTCGCCTCTCAGGGGCGGACGGCGTACAGCGCCAGGGCCACGGCTGCGCCGACGAGCGTGCAGCCGAGGTTCACTTCGTCGTTGCCGATGAAGTCCAGCCGATGCTCGAGCGTCGCTCCGAGGATCGAGTCGACGAACATCCCCGCGGTGCCGGCGAGGATGCCTATCCGGACCCAATCGTCGGCCCCGGCGCCCGAGCGGGCGATCAGGGCAGCGACGCCGCCGATCAGCGCAGCACCCGCTATCCCGCCGAGCGTGCCAGGGATCGACACTCCCCCGGAGTCGCCCGTGGCGACAAGCCCTTTCCCGATCACGGACCACGTCGGCCAACGGCCCGCCGATCCGATCTCCGTCGCCCATGTGTCGGCCGTGGCCGCCGCCAACGCTCCGGTCAGCGCATAGTGGGCCGCTGGAACCCAGCCTGCCAGGGCCAACAGCGAGAAGCCGGCCGCAACGCCGCCGTTGGCCACGACCTGCATCGCGCTGCGGCCTCCGGGCTCACCTGCGCGACCCTTCCCTTCAAGCCGGATCCGGCTCAGCGCCGACGAACTCAGGAAGAAGACGAACAGAAGGGCGACCCCGAGCCTTCCGGAGCCGAGCAGGACCGTGAGACCGACGATGGAGGCGGCCAGCTGCCCGGAAGGGGTGAGCCAGCGAAGCCGTCCCGCTAGAACCAGTACGATGGCGCCGAACGCCAGGAGCTCGAGCAACCTCATGCTTGCCCCTCGGGGTCATGCTCGGTAGCGTTGCGTCTCAAGATGACCAGACTCACGTGGGCGTCGAAGCGAACATCCGCAGGTATGCCGCGCTCTCACGTGACGGCGGCTCCGTTCGCGCCCAGGAGGTGGGGGAGCTGTTCCAGCTGGTGAGCCGCCGGCCCGACGCCCGCGCGGTCTTCTCGGATGCCGGACGGCGTCTCGCTCAGGAGGCGTCGAAGCGTCGAGGCGGGGTCCGGTCGATCGCTCGAGGCCTTCCCGCAGGGGTGCGACGCCGGATGGGTCTGCGCGGCGTCTCCCGCATCGCGCGGCAGCTGGCTCCCGACGGCGATGTGCGAACAGAACTTCGCCCTCCGGGCCTCATCATGAACGGTGGCCTTCTGGCTCAAGCCTGCCGCTCCGACGCCGGCTGCCTGCTTCTGAATGCGGCCCTCGAGAGGTCCTTGGAGCTGTACCGGGCCGAAGAGGGCCCAATCTCGCACGTCGAGTGCGAGGGTCGCGGCGACCAGAAGTGCACCTGGCGGCCTGCTACCGCCTGAATCGCCTCGGACCCGTCCGTCCCGCACCACACCTGACAGGTTCAATCAGCCCGTGGCTCCACATGGACGACCACGCCGTAGAGGCCTTCTCGTTTCCTGAGCCTTTCCTCTACGGCGTCGGCGATCTCGTGCGCCTCGCGGACGTTCGCGCCTGGATGGACGTGGATCGTGAGCTCCGCGAACGCCTCGCCGGGCCTTCCTCTCGACCGGATGTCGGTGGCCGCTTCCACGCCGGGCGTGTCGTGGGCGATGCTCCGAATCGTATCGGCATCGATCGCGCGCCGATCCACGAGGACAGGAACCGTCGTGCGGAGGATCTGCCAACCACTGTGAGCGATCACGATGGCCACCAGGAGTCCGAGCCAGGCGTCGGCCGCCGTCCAACCCAGCCCCACCAGGATGAGGCCGCCCAGCACGGAGGCGGTCACCAGGACGTCCGCCATCGTGTGCCTGGCATCGGCAGCCAGTATCTCGCTCTGTAGCCGCTTCGCGAAGCGCGACTCGGCCGACGCCACCCCCAGGTTCACCGCCATCGTCGCTCCCAGAACGGCGAAGGTGACCGGCTCGAGACGGGGCGGCGACACGCCCGCTACAAGCCGGCCGATCGCACCGGTCATCAGCTCGAAACAGGTGATCGAGAGAAAGCTCACGATGGCGAGTGCCCCGATCGTCTCGAACTTGCCGTGGCCGTAGGGATGCTCGGCATCGGGCGGTTCGGCAGCTAGACGGATGGCCAAGAGCGCCACCAGGTTGTTCAGGGCATCCACGCCGGAATGACCGGCATCCCCGAGGACGGCGATGGAGCCCGACCGAAGGCCGACGGCGAGCTTGGCGATGATGACGAGGACGTTGGCCGCCAGAATCCACCAGAGGACACGCCTGACCTGCCTCCTTCTGCCGTCGGTCCAGGTGCCCGGACGAGTGGTATAGGTACCCACGAAGTCGATCAGCGCCGACTGCGTCGATCGCGATCCAGGAACCGGCGGCGATTCCGGCTGCGGCTGGAAGCGCCTGGCGGGCGGCGCCGGCCCAGACCACCCGCCAGCCATCCCACCAGCATGGCGAACGGCGACACCCTCGGCGCCTTGCCGGTCTGCTCGTACTTCTCGTACAGACCGGGGTAGCCGAGGCCGATCCAGATCCCGAGGGCGAAAGCCAGGACCATTCCGGCCACGACCAGTACAAGGAGCGTCTGCTCACTCATCCGCCGCGACGCCTCGACGCTGCTTGCGCTTCATCCTCATGCTCTTCAATGTCTGCTGCCGGCATGCGTCTGTCAGCCCTTTGGATCGCCGCCGGATAGCGCCAGACAGCCGCCTGGACCGCTGCCGACGCGCCCCTGACCGTCAATCGAGACCCACGGTTCGTGAGATTCGAGATATCTAGAGGTGCATAGTGACTACCGCCAAGCGTCGTGAAATAGCCGTTCTACTCAGCGAGGATCGTACGTTCGAGCCACCGCCCGACTTCCGGGACCGGGCCCGCGTGGTCGGCGAAGAGCCGTATCTGACCGCTGCCAACGATCGCGAAGGTTACTGGGAGTCCTGGGCTCGAGAGCTGCATTGGTTCGAGCCCTGGGAACGCGTGCTCGACTGGCAACCGCCGTACGCCCGATGGTTCGTCGGAGGCAAGCTCAACGCGGCGTACAACTGTCTGGATCGGCACCTGGCGGACAGAGGCGACAAGCGCGCCCTCGTGTGGGAGGGTGAGCCCGGGGATGTGAGGACCTACACCTATCGCGAGATGCATGGCGAGGTCAGCCGGTTCGCGAACGCCCTCAAGGAGCTCGGCGTGGCGAAGGGCGACCGCGTGGCGATCTACCTGCCGATGATACCGGAGGCCGCGATCGCCATGCTGGCGTGCGCCCGGATCGGCGCAGCTCACTCCGTGGTCTTCGGCGGATTCTCGCCTCAGTCGCTTCGAGATCGAATCGAGGACGCGCAGGCGAAAGTGCTGATCACCGCCGACGGCGGGTATCGGCGCGGCGGCATCGTGCCGCTTAAAGCCAACGCCGACGTGGCCGTCGAGGGACTGGATGTCGTGGAGCACGTCGTCGTCGTGCGCCGGCATCCCGACGGGGAAGTACTCGGTGGCGCCACGATGGGCGATCGCGATCACTGGTATCACGAGCTCGTTGCAGAGGCCGACGCCGAGTGCGCCGCCGAGCCGATGGACTCGGAGGATCTCCTCTACATCCTCTACACGTCAGGCACCACCGGGAAGCCCAAGGGGGTGATTCACACGACCGGGGGCTACATGACCCAGGTCCTGGCCACCACCCGCTGGGTCTTCGATCTCAGAGACGAGGACATCTACTGGTGCACCGCAGACGTGGGATGGGTGACGGGCCACTCGTACATCGTCTACGGGCCGCTGGCCAATGGTACCACCCAGCTCATGTACGAGGGTGCGCCTGATTGGCCGGACCGCGGACGCTTCTGGGCGCTGTGCGAAAAGTACGGCGTCACGATCCTCTACACGGCGCCTACGGCGATCCGTGCGTTCATGAAATGGGGAACCGATTGGCCGGCCAAGCACGATCTCTCCAGCCTGCGTCTCCTGGGAACCGTGGGCGAGCCGATCAATCCGGAGGCGTGGATGTGGTATCGCGAGAACATCGGTGGGGGCCGGTGCCCCATCGTTGATACGTGGTGGCAGACGGAGACCGGCGCGATCATGATCACGCCGCTTCCGGGTGCTATTCCCACCAAGCCGGGCTCGGCGACGGTTCCCTTCCCGGGAACCGATGCGACGATCCTGGACAGCGAGGGCAACGAAGCCGAGAGCGGACTGCTCGCGATCACGTCGCCATGGCCGTCCATGCTTCGCGGCATCTATGGAGACGAGGAGCGCTATCAATCGACATACTGGTCGAAGTGGGACAACGACATCTACTTCGCTGGCGATGCCGCGAGACGCGACGAGGACGGCTACTACTGGATCTCGGGCCGGGTCGATGACGTCCTTAACGTCGCCGGCCATCGAATCGGCACGATGGAGGTCGAGTCAGCGCTCGTGGATCACCCCGTTGTCGCCGAGGCGGCGGTGGTCGGTCGCCCGGATGAGCTCAAGGGGCAGGCGGTCTCCGCGTTCGTGACGGTCGTCGAGGGCACCTCGGTCTCGGACGCTCTGGTCAAGGAGCTCCGGGATCACGTGGCCCGCGAGATCGGCCCGATCGCGAAGCCCGCCGATGTTATCTTCACGGCCGACCTGCCGAAGACACGGAGCGGAAAGATCATGCGGCGATTGCTGCGAGACATCGCCGAAGGACGGGCGCTCGGCGACACGACCACGCTGGCCGACCCGGCGGTCGTCGAGCAGCTCAAGAACCGATACGAGGATACCGAGGGGTAGCCTTCGACATTCAGCACCGTGCGAACGTGAGACGCGAGCGCCCGCGAGGCGTTGGGCGGGAACCTTGAGCTTCGGAACCCTCTGGCCATGGCTCGCGGGCGTGACTCATGTGGTCGTGACCGTCGTCGCAGCGGGACACGTCATCCTCCACAAACGTGACGTACGCGCGGCGATCGGCTGGTGTGCGCTCATCCTGTTTAGCCCCTACGCCGGGGCACTCGCCTACTACTTCTTCGGAATCAACCGAATCCAGCGACGTGCCGCGCGCCTGGTCGCGCTACGCCCGGAGCTGGACCAGGGCGCTCTGGCTCCGAAGCGATTAACGACGCTCCCCACCGGCATGGACGAAGGGCTGGACCGGCTGAGCCGCACGGTCGAGCGGGCGACCGGCAACCAGCTCCTGGCCGGGAACGCCATCCACACTCTAATCAACGGCGACGAAGCCTATCCGGTGATGGTGGAGGCGATCGAGCACGCCGAGCGCAGCGTGCTACTGACCACCTACATCTTCGACGACGATCGGGCGGGCCGTCTGTTCGTCGATGCGCTGTCCGACGCCGCGCTCCGGGGAGTCGAAGTCCGGGTCCTGGTGGACTCCGTGGGCAAGCGGTACAGCCGACCGCGGATCACGCGCGTCCTCAGAGCGAGGAATGTCCGCGTGGCGGAGTTCCTCCCCTCCCGCGTGCCTTTTCGCAACCCCTACGTCAACATGCGCAATCATAGGAAGTTGCTGATCGTGGATGGACGGACGGCTTTCGCGGGCGGGCTGAACATCCGCGAGCGCTGCCTGCTGGAGCAGCCGTCCTCTGATGCGGTGCAAGACCTGCACTTCCGCTTCGAGGGCCCGATCGTCGATCAGATGTTCTCCGCTGCTCACGAGGATTGGTACTTCACCACGGGTGAGCTACTCGGCGGCCCGGCCTGGGCTTCGGCGACCAGCGTCTCCGGCGAGGTGTGGGCTCGAGGCCTTCCCGATGGGCCAGATGAGGATTTCGAGACCATCCTGTGGACCATCCTGGCCGCTGTCGGCGCCGCACGAGAAAAGATACGTATCGCGACGCCGTATTTTCTCCCGGATCTGCCCACGCTGACGGCGCTGCGCCTCGCGGCGTATCGTGGGGTGGAGGTCGACATCCTCCTGCCCGAGAAGAACAACCTCAGGTTCGTGGGTTGGGCCAGCCAGGCGCAGCTGTGGCAGGTGCTGGAGCCCGGCTGCCACGTTTGGCTCGTTCCTCCCCCGTTCGATCACTCGAAGGTCGTGGTCGTGGACGGCGCGTGGTCTCTGGTCGGTTCGGCGAACTGGGACGCGCGCAGCCTGCGTTTGAACTTCGAGTACAACGTGGAGTGCTACGATGAGGAGCTGGCCGACGAGCTGCTTCGCCTCACGGGAGAGAAGATGGAACGGGGCCGCCGATTGAGGCTCGAGGACGTCGAAGCCCGTCCCCTGCCGGTACGGCTTCGAGATGGCGTGGCACGACTGTTCGCGCCCTACCTATGATCCCTTCCTCTCGGAGCGCGGTGGCGGATCGCGACCATCAGAGGAAAGCCCTGTTCCTATTGGCGCTGGCAGAGCTCCTCGCGATGTCGCTCTGGTTCAGCGCCAGCGCCGTCGTCCCCGAGATCACGGCGGAGTGGGATCTCGATGCGGGGGCGGCCGCGTGGCTCACCATGTCGGTCCAGCTCGGTTTCGTGGCGGGCGCCCTCCTCTCGGCGGTGACCACTCTCGCCGATATCGTCGAGCCCAGACGTCTCGTGGCCGCGTCGGCGCTGCTGGGGGCTGCGGCGACGGCAGCGATCGCGTGGCTCGCGACCGGGGCGACGTTCGCCATCGGGCTCCGCTTCGTGACCGGGATGGCGCTCGCAGGCGTATACCCGCCGGGGATGAAGATCATGGCCGGTTGGTTCGTCGACCGGCGCGGTCTCGCGATCGGCGTCATGGTGGGGGCTCTCACCGTGGGATCGGCATCGCCCCACCTGCTGAGGGTCGCCGGCGGAATCGGCAACTGGCGTCCGGTGCTCTATCTGGCGGCGGCGCTCGCCGCAGTCGGCGGTCTGATCGCCCTCTTCGGCCTGCGGACGGGGCCCTACGAGGCTCCGACGGCTCCCTTCGATCCACGAGCGGTTGGCCGGATCCTGCGCGATCGCGCGACGATGCTCGCCAACGTCGGCTACTTCGGACATATGTGGGAGCTGTACGCGGTCTGGACGTGGATTCCGCTCTATCTTGCCGCCAGCTTCCGTGCCGACGCGAGTGCGCTCACCACCCCGGTCTTCGCCGGCATCCTCGCCTTCGCGACGATCGGGATGGGAGGGCCGGGGGCCTGGGCGGCGGGACTGGCCGCCGATCGCCGCGGCCGAACCGCGGTGACAAGCCTGAGCATGCTCGTCAGCGGAGCCTGCTGCCTCGCGGCCGGCTTCCTGTTTGGGACGCCGGCTTGGCTGATCACGCCGTTCTGTCTTGTCTGGGGCTTCGCCATCGTCGCGGATTCCGCCCAATTCTCCACGTGCGCCACCGAGCTCGCCGAGCCGGCGTACGTGGGAACCGCGCTCACGCTGCAGACCGCCGTGGGGTTCCTTCTGACCACCGTGACGATCCGGATGCTTCCGGTGTGGCAGGAGCGCTTCGGGTGGCAATGGGCTTTTGCCCCGTTGGCGATCGGGCCGGCGGTCGGCACGATCGCCATGCTACGCCTCAGGCGCCGGCCGGAAGCGAGGCGTCTGGCCGGCGGTCGACGCTGACAGCCGGCAGAATGTAGCGGTCGAGCAGGCGGTGGATCTCGCGCCGGTGCTTTCGGCCCGCCCTTCTGTCTCCGATCCGCGACGTCGCGACGACCACCAGCTCCAGCTCGGGGACGACGAATACGAACTGCCCGCCGTATCCCCAGGCGAAGTGGATGTCGTAGCGCCCGGATCGACGGTACCACCAGAAGTACCCGTAGCCGTATCCGTTCCATCTCGATCGGTTGTATGGACGCCAGGACTCCTGGATCCAGGCCTCGGGAAGGATCCGGCGGCCATCCCACGACCCGCCTGTGAGGTACAGCTCCCCGATCTTCAACAGATCTCGCGGAGAGAGCGCCATGTTGTTTCCGCCCAGGTAGAAGCCCTGCGGATCCCGATCCCATGCTGGCGGCGTGATGCCCAACGGATCGAAGAGGTAGCGCTGAGCGAACGCCTTCGTGCTCATGCCGGTGGAGCGAGTAAGGATCGCAGACACGAGGTGAGAGTTGCCGGTGCTATAGATCATCCGGCCTCCCGGCCGATCCACCATCGGTCGGTCGATCGCCGACCGCACCCAGTCCCGACTCGCCACCCAGCTTCCGTAGTTCCGGAAGCTCGTCGTCTGCAGTCCGGACGTCATTGTGAGGAGGTGTCTGAGCGTGATCTCTCTGTGTTGCGGCGAGGCTTCCGGCGGAAAGTGGTCGGGGAGCAGTTCGGGCAGCGTCTGGTCCAGGCTCTCCAGATAGCCTTGTTCTAGAGCAATCCCGACGAGGGCAGAGAGGATGCTCTTGGATGCAGACTTGATGTTGACCTGGCGGTTCGGCCGCATGTCCCTGAAGTACTGCTCGCCGACGACCTCGCCGCCTTGGGCGACGATGAGGCTGCTCAGCGCTGGCAGCTCGGCGGCCCGCTCGTAGGTGGCGGCGAGACGGTCCGGATCGGACGCAGCCTCCAACCCTCCGCTGTGGACCGTCTGCGGGGCGCCACACTCGATGGCTCCCGCCAGCGCGATCGGCACGAAGAGCCACACGCTCCAGAGCCTTCCAGGCCTGGCCCGCTGTCGCGGCATCCGACATCCCCGCTCGAGCCTCATTTCTCTCCTCATTCCTGACGGCTACCCACTATAAACGCGTAACGTGCCGATCGATCTCCAGGTTCGCGAGCGGGGCCCTCGTCCGAGCGGTTCCGGAGCTCTAGGTTGGCGAGCGTATGCCTGCGCCCCTGCCCGCACTCGTCATCTCGGGATAGTGGAAGAGCAACTCGGCTTCGAGTTCCTGCCTTCGCCCGATCGGACCGGCTCGGCCGATCCGGCGCCTTCGCCCGATTCGGTCGAACCCGCTCCGTCGGAGGTGCCCGAGGCGCCAGCCGCTCGCGGCGGTTACGCGACGATCCTCGAGTCATTGGAAATCGCGGCACGGCGACACCCGCGCGACCGTAAGATCATCGTCGGACGTACGCGTGGCGAGGCGCACGAGCTGATCCGGCAACTCGCCAGGAAGCGCGGTTCGTGGATCGGATTCGAGGTGTCCACGCTTCGGCCGCTCGCCATGGAACTGGCGGGCCCTGCTCAGGCCGAAGGGGGAATCCGGACGCTCGACGAGTTCGAGGAACAGGCCTTTCTCGACGAGGCCATCGACCGCGTCCTGCTGCCCGATCCGCCCGAGCGCTTCGCCGCACTGGTCGACAGCGTCGGCTTCCGAGAATGGCTCAGGCGGAGCGTACGCACGCTACGACTGGCTGGCGTCGGACCGGATCATGTTCGGCACACGCCGTTGGCGGATCCTGACAAGATCGGCATCGTGGGCGCGATCCTCGAGGAATACGAGACCCGCCTTCGCTCCGAGCGACGGGACGACCAGGCCGCCGTGCTCGCCCAGGCCTCCGATGTGCTCCGCAGCGTAGGAGATCAGGGCCGCTCCTCGCCGTTGGCCGACCGCAGGATCTACCTGCTTCCTGGACTCTCACTGCGGGGGCTTCCGGGCCGGTTCGTCGTTCATCTGCTCAGGCTGGGAGCGACCATTCTGGAGACGGACCCGGTCGTGGGGCTGGACCCGCCCGCCGAGATTCTCTGGAAGGCCGGCCCACCGAGCGGTGCGTTGTCCTTTCTGCACGCACCGGCGGTCGCGCCCGAAGCGCCGGGAGAGGCCATCGATCTGTTCGCTGCCGGAAGCATCACCGACGAACTGCGCGAGGTGCTCCGACGCGTGTCGGCGGCCGACGCCGCTTGGGATGAAGTGGAGATCATCGCGTCGGATCCTCAAGCCTATGGCTCCGCCCTTCACGCGCTCACGCAACAGCTGGACGTCCCGGTAACGCTCGCCGTCGGCCTGCCGGTCGAGAGAACGCGTCCGGGGCGGGCCGTCACCGCGTATTTTTCCTGGTTGGACGGCGGTTTCGGGGCGGATGTGATCCGCCGATTGCTCGAAGCCGGAGACCTGCGCCCGGAAGGCCATCGCAGGCATGATGGGGTGTCCCTCGCCCGCAGGCTGCGGTCGCTGCGCATCGGCTGGGGACGCCCGCGCTACTTGGCCGTGATCGAAGATCAGTTGGCTGCCGCGACGGCCGCCGAGGATAAGCTCCGGGAGGCGGGCGAGGGTCCGGAGTGGCGCGTGAAGCGGCGCCGCCGCGAGCTCGAGGCACTGCTTTCCATACTCGCCCCGGTTATCGAGAGCGCTCCACCAACCCCGGAGGGACCGGAGGGCGAGCCCGAAGCGGTGTCGCCGGCCGACGTGGCTCGTGGCCTCTCCGCCTTTCTCCGCTTCGTCCCGGCGGAGGACCCGGTCGACGTCACGGCAAGGGACTTGATCGACCGCATCCTGACGCGGATCGAGGCCACCCTCTCGCGTCCCACGGAGTACGGTGCGGCGGCCGCCATTGTGCGCTCGCACCTGCAAATCCGCGTTCCCGCGCCGCGCGCGGAGGGCAGAGCTCCCTGGAGCTCTGCAGGCGGACACCTGTATCTGACGGATCTCGAGCATGGGGGCGTGACCGGACGCCGCCTCACGTTCGTCGTCGGTCTCGACGCGGATCGCCTTCCCGGCGGCCGCCTCCTGGATCCACTGCTGCTCGATGCCGACCGTCGGGCGCTGGCGGCCAGGGATCTGCCGACGTCGACCGACCGGCTCGCCGAGAGCCAGTTCGAGCTTGCCGCCCTGCTCGCACGGCTCCGCGGGAGCATCACGCTCAGCTACTCGGCTTGGAGCCCCTGCGAGGCCCGCGAGATCGCCCCAGCGGCGGCACTCCTCGATGCGTTCCGGCTCAGCCGCTGTCGCCCGTCCGCGCCATTCGAAGAGCTCCACCGCGCGCTCAGCCCCCTGGCCGGTCCCGTTCCGCGCGGGCACGGCCCATTAGACCAGCAGGACGTTTGGCTCGCGAACCTCGAGAAGGAAGGCCGTCTGCTGGAGGCCCGTTCCGCCGTCCGTGCCCTGTTTCCCAGCCTTGATGCCGGGATCAGCGCCCGCGAGGCGATCCGCCTTGAAGAGGGCAACGCCTTCCATGGCATCATCCAGCCGCGAGCCGCGGAGCTGGATCCGCGACTGAACGCCGGCCGCACGTTATCGGCGAGCGCGTTGGAGAGCCTGGGTGCCTGCCCGCGGCAGTATCTGTTCGAACGAGTGCTTCGTCTCTACCCTCCGGACGACCCCGTCCGGGATCCCGACCGTTGGCTCGACCCGCTGGAGCGCGGCCGCCTGCTCCACGCCGTGTTCGAACGCGTCCTGCGGGAGCGGGTGGAAGGCCTCGATCACGAGGCGATGCGAGAGGCCCGGGCTGTCGAGATCCTGGCGGAAGAAGCCGAGATCAAGCTCGCCGAGGTGCCGACGCCGAGCCGGACGGTGTTTCGGCGGGAGCTGGAGGGTCTGACCGAGGACGTGAGATCTTTCGTCAACATGACGAGTGCGATACGCCCACCTGTCGCGCTCGAGCTCGAGTTCGGCCGTGGCGGCGACGAGCCGGTCGCGATGGAGATCCGGGACGGCACGATACTCATGCGGGGAGCGGTGGACCGCGTGGATGACCGGGACTCCGGGCTGACGATCGTGGACTACAAGACGGGAAGCTCTCACGGGTTTGAACCGCGTTCGGGAACCTTCAACGGCGGCCGCAGGCTCCAGCATATCGTGTACACGAAGGTCGTGGAGGAGCTGCTCGGGCGCCGCGTCGACGGGTTCGAGTATCACTTTCCTTCCAGTCGGGGGCAGAACGCGGTTCACCGTTACGAGCGCACCGCCTACGCCTCGGGCACAGAACTGATCGGCCGGCTGCTGGATGGCGTGGCCGCCGGATATTTCCCACCGACCGAGAATCCGAGCGACTGCCGATTCTGCGACTACCGGACCATCTGCCGGGTGGCCGCCGGCCCGTCGGGCAAGGACGATTCGCCGCTCCTGGAATGGGCCGCCGGCCGATGGGCGTCCGGCGCGGAGTATGAGACGCTGAGGCTGGCCCGGACGTGGGACGGCTCCCGATGAGCGGGATGAGCCCCGCACTCGGACCCTCGACCCCGTTGCCGGATCAGGCGGCACGTGATCGGATCGAGGCCGATCTGGACAGGAACCTCCTGGTGGAGGCTGGCGCCGGCTCAGGAAAGACCACGGCGTTGACGGACCGGATGGTTGCGCTGATCCAAAGCGGCACGGCGAAGATCGACGAGATCGCCGCGGTCACCTTCACCCGAAAGGCCGCCACCGAGTTGCGGGAACGGTTTCAGGGTGCCCTGGAGGCAAAGCTGGGCGAGAGCTCGCCCAACAGCGCCGAGGGTGATCTCCTGAATCAGGCGCTCCGCGGCATCGACCGGGCCTTTCTCGGCACGATTCACGCCTTTTGTGCCAGGCTTCTCCGCGAACGTCCTCTGGAAGCGGGCATCGACCCGGCCTTCGAGGAGACTCCCGAGGCAGACATGCTGCGGCTGCGAAAAAGCTACTGGCACTCGTTTCTCGAGCGCCTCGTCGCGGAGGAGGATCCGATCCTCGAGGAGCTCGCCGATGTCGGGCTGCGCCCCGACATGCTCGAGGCGGCCTTCGACACGATGTCCGAGAACTTGGACGTCTCGTTCCCGGCAGAAGAGGCAACGATGCCGGGTGAGGACGCGATCACGGCAAGTCGGATCGAGCTGGAGCAGCTGCTGGATCGCGGCCTCGAGCTCATGCCGGCCGACCAGCCGATGGGAGGATGGGACGAGGTCCAGAGGCGCCTGCGGCAGCTTGCCTATCGAAGGGGCGTTCAGGACTGGTCCGACCACCGACGATTCTTCGACTGCCTCTCACTCCTTCTGGGCAAGGCCTCGTACCGCGTCACGCAGAACCGTTGGTCCGATTCGAGCGCGGGGAAGGCGGCGGCGAGACACTTTCAAGAGGAGCTTAACTCCTTCGTCCGTCAGGGAGGGGCGGCGCGTGAGCTCCACGACCGGTGGCTGGCTCATCGCTACGCCATCGCCATCCGGCTCGTCACCCGTGCGGCCGGCGAGCTGGCGGCGGGGAGGCGGCGGGAGGGAAGTCTGGACTTCCAGGATCTTCTCCTCCTGGCCGCTGATCTTCTGCGTAGGAATCCACACGCCCGACGGGACCTGGGCCGTCGCTATCGCCGCATTCTGGTGGACGAGTTTCAGGACACCGACCCGCTGCAGGCGGAGGTTCTCCTTCTGCTGGCGTCGGACCCGGAGACTTGCGGCGACGACTGGCGAACGGCCGTCCCAAGGGCTGGCGCGCTGTTCGTGGTCGGCGATCCGAAACAGAGCATCTATCGTTTCCGGCGCGCCGACATCGTCGTGTACGATTTCGTCCGGCGACGCTTCGAGGAGTTCGGCGAGGTGCTCAAGCTCGTCACCAACTTTCGATCACGGCGAGGTATCGCCAACCTGGTGAACGCGACCTTCGGGGATGGCGGACTCTTCCCGGAGCACGCGACATCCCACCAAGCTGCGTTTTCACCTCTCGTGGTGCGGCCGAAGGATGACCCGGCGCCGTGCGAAGGAGTGTTTCGCTACGACCTGGTGGTCTCGGGCAGCAGCAGAAGCCGGGCAGCCGCGGACGCCGAGATCGTGGCCGAATGGGTGGCCGAACGACTGAAGGCCGGGGACGGTCGCAAGGCCGGCGATTTCCTGATCCTGACGCGCAACCGCAAGCACCTCGACCTGTATGCACGGGCACTGGAGCAGAGAGACGTCCCCGTGGACGTCTCGGGCGCGCGAGTGGGAGTCGAGGCGGAGCTGTCCGAGCTGCTGACGCTCCTGGCAGCGCTGGCCGACCCGGAGGACGAGGTCAAGGCGGCGGCCGTGCTGACCGGCCTGTTCTTCGGGCTCGACTTGGAGAAGCTGACCGAGCACCAGCTTAGCGGAGGCCGGTTCCGAGCGACGGATGCTCCGACGGGACGGGCGAAAGGCACCGAGGAGGTGCGCGAGGCTCTGGCACGGCTTCGCACCTGGTGGCTGAGGAGCAACGAAGCTCCCGCCGACGTCTTGCTCGGCGAGCTCTGTGCAGAGCTCGGGCTGCTTCCCTACGCCGCCACCGGTTCTCTTGGTGGGGTACGCGCAGGGACGATCGCCTACGGTCTCGACGCAGTTCGAGCGCGAGCGCTGGCGGGAGATGCATCGCTCGTCGGCGCGACCGAGGCTCTCGCGACCGCGCTTGCATGGGAGGACGCCGAAACGCCGTTCGAGCCCGGCCGGCAGGACCTCGTGAGGGTGATGAACGTCCACCGGGCCAAGGGGCTGGAGGCTCCGGTGGTGATCCTTACGGCCGCGGAGATCGAGTCCTTCCACCCGATCAAGCTACATGTGGAGCGCCCGGTAAAAGGCGACCCCGTCGCGTTTATGGTGCTACAAGAGAGGAAAGGGGCGCACCACTGGGTCGACCTCGCTCGGCCGCTTGACTGGGCTCCGCGTCAGGTGGAGGAGCGAGCGTTTGACAAGGCCGAGCGGGATCGGCTGCTGTATGTGGCGGGGACTCGTGCCGAGGACGAGCTCGTGATCGGCCGAATCCCCGGCAAGGACAAGTCTCCGTGGAGGGGCTACCACGCGGTTCTGCCAGAGATGGCTGAGATGCTGGATCTCAGGGCGGGAAGGCCCCCGGAGAAGGCGGAGGTCGACTTGAGGCCCACGGAGATCGAACGGTCGATTGCGATGGCGCGAGAGGCGAGGCTCGCTCTCGGCACCCCCACCTACCTGATGGAATCCGTCACGGCGCTGGCCAAGGGATACGAGGAGCTCGCGACGGACGCATCCGAGCGTCGATCTCCAACGCAGCCCTCCTTCGCCGAGGTGGAAGCGGCGCCCGGCGGTCCGCGTGGCTACGAATGGGGCTCCGCCGTGCATGCCGCTCTCGCTGCTGCCGCGCGGGGGATGGACGGTGAGCCGTTCCGTTTGTTCTGCCGAAGCCTTCTGGTGGAGTACGAGCTTCCGGTCGACGCGATGGGCGAACCCAGAAACATCGGCGATCTACTCGATCTCGTTGACCAGGTGCAGGCCTCGGAGCTCTGGCGCAGGGCGGCTTCCGCGGTAGAGCGCCACGTGGAGCTGCCGTTCGCCGCTTCGTATGGAGGCCACGACGCTCCCTCGGGGGTCCCGATGACGGTGGAAGGAGTCGTCGATCTCGCCTTCCGCGAATCGGATGGCTGGGTCATAGCCGACTACAAGACGGATCGGGGAGACGATCCCGAATTCGAGCAGCGGACGCGTGCCTACCGGCGGCAGGTGGAGATCTACGCGGAGTGCTGGGCCGCTCTGACGGGAGAGCCTGTCAGCGAACGCATCCTGTTCTTCACGGCTCTCGGCAGGGCCGAGAGCTGGTGAGCCGGTGGCACACTAAGGGACGATCAGAGCCCGGCCGTCGAGATCCGGCGGATAGGGGATCCCGGCCAGCCGAGCCAACGTCGGCGCCACGTCAACCGTCGCCGCGACCTCATCCAGCCGGGCAGCCTCGATGCCGGGTCCCATCAAGAGAAGCGGCACGTGGCGATCGTACGTGTATGCCGAGCCGTGCGTGGCGATCGCGTCGTCTACCATGTATCCCTCCTGGAGACGGACGAATACCCCTCGCTCGCCCGGGCTGATGGCGCGATCAGGGCGAAAGGAGCGCCGGTAGAGGACGAGGAAGCTATCGGCGCCGGCAGCGGCGAGCGGAGTCGAGGGATCGATCGCCAGCAGCTCCTCCCGGGTCATCGCATCGGCGACGAAGTCGTACTCCTCCAGGATCGCCGCCCTGCGGGCATGTAGCTCTCGTTCGGACGCCGCGTCGGCCTCGTCCGTCGCCCGCAGAGCCTCGAGCATTGCCGAGACAGGGACGCGCACCCCGACCTCTGCGAGCTCGCGCCGGTATTCAGGAGCGGCCATCACGCCGTGATCCGAGGAGAGCGCCACGATGTAGCGATCCTGGCCGACGGCCTCGTCCAGGAACTCGAACAGCTCTCCGAGCTCCCGATCGAGACGGAGAAGGTTGTCGAGCTGCTCCCGGCTGTACGGGCCGTAGGCATGCCCGATCGGATCGGTGGCGGAGAGCCCGATCGTCAGCAAATCCACACCCTGGCGCCGGCCCAGCTCCAGAGCCTCGACGCCCGCGATGGCCAAGGCGATGGAGGCCTCGTCCAGCATCGGGGTGCGCCAGAACCAGCCCATGAAGCCGTGCTTCCGCTCCGGCCACACTTCCTCCTCGGCCGCAAAGCCGTGCGGGAACGCGACGTGCGCTCCGCGTCGCTCGTATGTCGTCGTATCGGGTCGTGATGCGGCGACGGCGTCGGCCGGCACCGTGGTCTCCCAGACCGAGTCGGTCAGCAACTCCGCCAGGGGCCCCTCGTTGAAGTGGCGGACCCAATAGGGAACCGAGTCGCGGTAGTAGGTCGAGGTCACGAAGGCGGGGCCGTATTCGTCGTTGAGCACGTACACGTGGTGTTTGCCATGGCCGGCCATCGGCACGGCACCCCGTACCTTCCCGGAGATGGCCAACACTTGCGTCTTGGAATCCGCCTCGAGCAGCCAATCGGCCAGCGTTGTCGTCTCGAGCACCCGCGGCGAGAAACCGCGCCCCTTCGGCAGGCCGACAAGATCTTCACCCGCGTCGAGGAAGTTCTCGACCAGCACCCACTTCCTTCCCTTCGGCTCGCGCCAACTGTTGCCGACGACTCCGTGCCGACTGGGGTAGACCCCGGCTGCGATCGTCGTGTGGCCGGGCGCCGTGCTGGTCCTGGCGTGCCCGTGGTAGGTTCGCGAGTAGACGCGCCCTTCGTCCAGAAGCCTCCGGAACCCGCCGACGAAGAGCGTGTCGTAGCGGTCGATCAGAAACTGAGGCAGTTGATCGATGACCAGCTCTACGACCAGGCCGCTGAACTCCGGCGCCCGCGAAGCTTCTCCCTCACCCCCCCGCAGAGCTACTGCCTCGCCCGGCGTCCGCGAATCTTCTCCCTCGCGCGGCACCGGCGAAGCCTCTCCCTCACCCGGAGCCTTCGCGGGAGAACAGGATGCAGCTCCGAGCAGAATCCCGAGCAGAGCCGCCTCGAGCGCGGCGGCACCACTTCGGAGCCGCATCCGGGAGAGCCGTGAGATGAGCGTCATCAGACCCCGCGCGCGCTCGGCTCCCAGATGAACTTGTGTACCTGCAGCTGGACACGAACCGGCAGGCTATCGGAGAGAACCCACTCGGCCAGCTCCCGAGGATCCTGGGACTCGAATTCAGGCGACAGGTGCACCACGAACCGGGCCAGGTCACGCTCTCGAACCTGCCTTGCCGCCCATTCGTAATCCTCTCGGCCCGAGATGACGCACTTGAGCTCGTCCTGCCGCGGATTCAGCAGAGCCAGGTTGCCCCAGTCGTTCGACGCCGCCTCACCGCTGCCCGGTGGCTTGAGATCGACGATCTTGACCACATCGGCCGGCACCCGGTCCACGGGAAGGCTGCCGCTCGTCTCGCACAGGACGGTGTATCCCGACTCGAGCAGCCGTTCGGCCAGCTCACCGATCTCATGCTGGAGGAGGGGCTCGCCACCCGTGAGCTCCACGAGCCGGCAATTGCGGCCGATCCGATCGACCTCGGAGAGGATCTCATCCACGCTCATGTCGCGGCCGCCGTAAAAGGCGTATTCGGTATCGCACCAGACGCACCTGAGGTTGCAGCCCGTGGTTCGAACGAAGACGCACGGTTGGCCGGCGTAGCTGGATTCGCCCTGAATCGAGTGGAAGATCTCCGTGATCCTCAAGAGGTGGGACGCCCTCCCCCGGCCCCCAGGTGCGTGGAAACGAAGTCGGTCAACAGACTGAAGAGATTGACGCGAGCCTCGACGCCCGCGATGGCGTGAGCCTTGTTCGGGTAGATTCGTAACGAGAACTGGCGGTTGGCCTCCTCGAGCGCCTGCGAGAGCTGCACCGTGTTCTGGAAGTGCACGTTGTCGTCTCCGGTGCCATGAACGACGAGGAGCGGAACCTCCAGCTTCGCGGCATGCGTGATCGGGGAGCCGTTGTGATACCCCTCGGGGTTCTCCTGCGGCGTGCGCATGAAGCGCTCCGTGTAGATCGTGTCATAGAGCTGCCAAGCCGTAACCGGGGCCACCGAGATCCCCAGCGAGATCTGACCCTGGCTCAGGAAGGAGCTCATGAGGGCCATATACCCGCCGTAACTCCACCCCCATATACCGATTCGAGCAGCATCCACATAGGGAAGCGCCCCCAACTGACTGGCGGCCGCCAGCTGATCCTCCGTCTCCAGCCCACCCAACCGCATGTACACCTGCTTGGTGAAGTCGCGACCGCGGCCTCCGGTGCCCCGGTTGTCCACGCTCGCCACGATGAACCCCTTCTGCGCGAGCAGCTGGTGCCAGAGGTAGCGGGTTCCTCCCCACCGATCGATGACCGTCTGCGAGCCGGGGCCACCGTACACATAGAGCAGAAGCGGATAGGTACGGGCCGGATCGAAGTCGGACGGCTTGATCATGTAGGCATGGAGCGGAGATCCATCCGCCGCCTCGAGCTCGAAGAACTCCGGCTCGGCCAGCGAGGCGGAGTCGAGCAGCGCCGCGAGGGAGGCGTTCAGCTCCAGGTCCCGAACCAACGAGCCGTCCGATCGCCTGAGCGTGGTCGTGGGCGGCGTGGACATCGTCGAATGGCGATCGATAAAGAAGTCGGCGTCGGGGCTGAACTCGGCCGCGTGGACCCCTCCCCCTCCGACGATCAGACGTGGCTCGCCTCCGCCCAGCGACACCCGATAGAGCGATCGCATCCGCGGGCTCGGCCAGGCCGCGGTGAAGAACACGTCGCCGGCTTCCTCATCCACCGCGTCCAGCGACGTGACCTCCCATTCGCCCGCCGTGAGCTGCCGAACGAGCGTCCCATCTCGCGCGAACAAGTAGAGGTGTCGAAATCCGTCGCGCTCGCTGGCCCAGACGAAGCGGCGCCCTCCGTCCAGCCACGTGAGGTAGTCCTGCACGTCGACCCAGGCCGCATCGGTCTCCGATAGGATGACGCGAGTCTCGCCCGAACCCGCATCGCCGAGACGGAGCTCGAGCCGGTTCTGGTGCCGGTTGAGCACCTGGATGGCGACCTCGGCGGAGGAAGCAGCCCACTCCATCCGCGCGATGTAGGCGTCAGGGTCGGAACCCGTGTCGAACCAGGTCGTCTCTCCGGTCTCCAGGCTCAGCGAGCCTACCGTTACGATCGAGTTGGGCGTACCCGCCTTCGGATAGCGAACCGGCACCGGCTCGGAGTAGAGCTCCAGGTCATCGATCAGGTAAAACGGTCGAATCGGGCTCTGGTCGAACCTCCAGTAGGCGATGCGGCGGCCGTCCGGGCTCCACCGGTAGCCATCGAAGAAGGAGAGCTCCTCCTCGTAGACCCAGTCGGTCGTGCCGTTGATGATCTCGCCGCCGCCGTCGGTCGTGAGCGGCCGCTCTTCCCCGCTTTCGAGGTTGACGAGGTAAAGGTTCTGGTCTCGCACAAACGAGACATGGCGGCCGTCCGGCGAGAACTTTCCGAGCATCTGGAAGCCTTCTTGGCGGCTCACCGGCCCGAGCTCTCGGGTCTCGGTGTCGAACACCCAGTAGTAGCCGCGCTCGCTCCGTCTCCATATCGGCTCGGCGTCCGATAGGATCAGGATCTTCGAGCCGTCGGGCGAGAACTGATAGCCGTCGATCGAGATCGGCTCCGTCCTCCCATCGGGCACCAAGTCGTCCGTGCTGACCAGCAGCGCCTCCCGGCCGCTGGCGGCGTCGACGAGCCAGAGTTCCGTTCGCCCCTCGGAGTCCGGTCGAAGGGAGGTCCAGTGCGAGCCATCGTCGCGCCAAGTGGCGGAGTATGTGGCCGGAGCGAAGTCGGCGGAGCCGAAGATGGACTCGACGGTGAGGCGCAGAGCCGCCTCCGGGGTCGAGCGATATCCGGATCGATCGGCGGTCGACGAGGAGCGCTCCTGGGCCAGACCGACCTCGAAATGGCCGATTCCCTGGACGGGCGCCAAGAGAAGGCCCAGGGCCAACCCCCACCGTAGCAGAGCCACCTCGAGTCGCTTCCCATCTATCACGAAACCCTCCTCAAGTTCGTTTCTCGAACCGCTCAGATCGCCAGAAGCGTCCGAATCGTCTCGCCGCGATGGATTCTGACCCAGAACTCCCCGCACCGCGAGCCGTGGTAAACGCTGCCCCCTCCCGTGCCGACGAACGCTCCCTCGGAATCTTCCGAATCGGCCGCGACCACCGAGTAGGCGTTCTTGCGGTAGCGCAACGCACCGACGGAAGCTTCCTTCCACGTGCTACCGGCATCACGGCTCACGTGCAGCCGCGCCTTGGCGCCGTGCCGGGTCCAGTTGGCCGGGGTCCCCTCCGCGGTCGCGAGATAGAGTACCGTTCTTCCGGTGCGATCCGATCGGACGAGTAGCGCGGTGCAGAACAACGAGCCGACCTCGTCCGGGTGCTGCTGCCAGGACAGACCTCGGTCCTCGCTCGAATAAAGGCCGCCGCCGGTTGCCGCGTACATTCGGGAGCCGGCTCGGGGGTCCACCGCCAACACGTGGATATCCTCGTACAGGCCGTCGCCGATGACGTGCCAGCTGCCCCCCCAGTCCCCGCTCGCATACGCGCCGCCCACCTCTACGCCCGCGTAGAGTCGCCGGTCCGCGTGGGGGTCCACCTGTATAGTCTGAACGTGGGCGAGACGGTCCGCGTAGCCGCGCCACTCCTGGCTTGACTCCATCGCTCGAAAAGACTCCAGCTCGCGCCAGGCGTCCGCTGCCTCGTCGAAGACGAACATCGCGGCTGGCTCCGTTCCGGCGTACAGCCGTGAGCCGGCGCCCGTTCCGGCGGTCAGGCTGCACACAGCATCGCACTCCAGAGCTCGGTCATCGCCCGATAATCGAGAAGCAGGTCGAGCTCGTCCTCGGAGAGCAGTCCGTCCTCCAGCACGACCTCGCGCAGTGTCTTGTCCTGTTTCAGGGACTTCTTGGCCACCTCGGCTGCCTTGTCGTAGCCGATCGACGGAGCCAGCGCCGTGGCAAGAGCGGCGGTGGATTCTGCGAACCGCCGGCATCGCTCGCGATTCACCGTAATCCCGGCCACGCAGCGGTCGGCAAACTCCCTACTCACCGAGCCGAGGATGTGGATCGACTCGAGGAGATTGTGTGTCATGAGAGGCTGCATGACGTTCAGCTCAAGGTGGCCGTGTTGTCCCCCGAGCGTGATCGCCGTGTCGTTGCCCGTCACCTGCGCGGCGACCTGGCACACCGACTCGACCATCACCGGGTTCACCTTGCCCGGCATGATCGAGGATCCGGGTTGCACGGCGGGGAGGCTGATCTCACCGAAGCCGGTGCGCGGGCCGGTGGCGAGGAGGCGAAGATCGCTGGCGATCTTGGTCAGGCTCGAGGCAATGGTCTTCAGCATCCCGCTGGCTTCGACGACCGCGTCGCGCGAGCCCTGCGCCTCGAAGTGGTTCTCGGCCTCGCGGAACTCCGCACCGAACTCCCGGGAGAGTCTCTCGACCAAGCGTGGAGCGAACTCGGCATGTGTGTTGATACCGGTCCCGACGGCGGTGCCTCCGATCGCCAGCTCCCCCAACGCCCGGGACGCGGCCTCGGCCCGCCGGATGCCGTGTTCCAGCTGACTGGCGTACCCCGCGAACTCCTGCCCGAGGCGCACGGGCGTCGCGTCCTGAAGATGTGTCCGCCCGGCTTTTGCCACGTCGTCGAACTCCTCCGCCTTCGCCCTCAGCGCCTCAGCGAGCCGCCGAAGACCCGGCAGCAGCTCCTCTGCGATCGCGACCGCCGCCGCTACCTGGGTGGCAGTCGGGATCACGTCATTGGACGACTGACCCAGGTTGACGTGGTCGTTCGGGTGGACGGGCTCTTTGGAACC
Source organism: Gemmatimonadales bacterium (assembly GCA_037385645.1). Taxonomy (GTDB): domain Bacteria; phylum Gemmatimonadota; class Gemmatimonadetes; order Palauibacterales; family Palauibacteraceae. The sequence continues at coordinate 9,992 of JARRMU010000027.1, read as the reverse complement.
CACCTCGCCTCCCAGGAGCTGAATCGCGCGGTTCGCGATGACCTCGTTGGCGTTCATGTTCGTAGAAGTGCCCGAGCCCGTCTGGAAGATATCCAGCACGAAGTGCTCGTCGAGCACGCCGTCCATCACCTCGGTAGCCGCGCTGCGGATCGCCTCCGACCGCTCATCATCCAGAAGGCCGAGCTCCGAGTTCACCTCGGCGGCCGTCTTCTTGATCGCTCCGAGCGCCTGAATGAACCGGCGCCCGAATCGGACGCCGCTGATGGGAAAGTTCTGTCGAGCCCGCTCGGTCTGCGCGCCGTACAGCATCCCCGCCGGTATGCGCACTTCGCCCATCGAATCCTTCTCGACTCGCTCCCCGGTCGCGGTCTGCGCCGAAGGCGAGTCCTCGATCTTCGTAGTCATGGGTCTAGAACTCCACTCTGTCGCCCGGCTCCACGCCGTGGTCCTCGAACCAGCCCTTTCTCAGCTCCAGGGCGTACATGGCCGGCTGCTTGGAGGCGTGCGTTGCGTCATCGTGAGGCTCCATCTGCTGGATCTCCAGGATGAAGCCGTTCCGGTCGATGAATCCTATATCCAACGGAATACGCGTGTTCCGCATCCAGAAGGACAGGATCTGCTCCTCCGGGTACACGAAGAGCATGCCGTGATCCTCGGGAAGCGAGTCGCGGTTCATCAGACCGCGGCTGCGCAGGTCCGGATCGTCGGCGATCTCCACGGTCACGGGGGTGCCCCCCACCCGGATCTCGGCCTCTCGGGTTACCGTTCCCCCCTCGGCGTCGACCTTCAGCCCGGTCTCCTGATCGACCCCCCTGTCGCCGGCGGTCACGGAAGGCCGCGAGTCGGCTCGTGCCGGTTCCGCGTCTCCGCTCTCACCGCAGGCTGGTCCACTCGCGACGATGATCGCAACCAGGAGCCCGGCGGGCCCCCATCGCCATCGCTTCTCTTCCATCCTTCTCACGCGTCCTCCGGGGGGTTGGGGTGCTCGTGGACGTCCCGCGGGCCTGCGCGCGGCCACACCCACACGGACGTCGGGTCGTACGTCGGACTACCCCGGCCGCCCTCGCTATTTCCTGTCAGCTTCATTAGCGGGCGAGCGGGAAAGGGTCAACGCCCCAGCACGGCGCGGATGCCGAAGAGCAGGTTCTGAGGGCGTTCCGCCATCCGGCGCATGAGGTAGGAGTACCACTGCGAACCGTAGGGGACGTAGATCCGCATGGCGTAGCCGTCCTCGACGAGCTGGCGCTGGTAGTCACGCCGAACTCCGTAGAGCATCTGGAATTCGAACACATCCGCAGGAAGTCCGGCTCTCGAAAGATGCTCGATGGTGGCCTCGATCATCCGGTTATCGTGCGTGGCGATCGCAGCGGGGGTGCCTCCATCGAGCAACAGCCGCATCAACGACACGAAGCTGCTGTCGACCTCCTCGCGACGCTGGAACGCGACTGATGGAGGCTCCTGATAAGCGCCCTTGCAAAGCCGGACGGGAGCTCCCAGCGCTACGAGCTCTCGAACATCCTGCTCGCTACGCCTCAGGTATGACTGAATGACGATCCCCACATTCCGGTGGTCGGCGAAGACCCTCCGGAATATTCCCAGCGTGCGCTCGGTGTGGGCCGAGCTCTCCATATCGATGCGGACGAAGTTCCCCAAGCGCTCCGCCTGTTCGACGATAGAGCGAAGGTTGCTCTCGCAGAACGCTTCATCGATATCCAGGCCCAGCTGGGTAAGCTTGAGCGAAATCGTGGACTCGGCCACGCTCTCATCGATCGCTTCGAGGCTCGCTCCGTAGGCCCCGGCAGCGGTTCGCGCTTCACCGTGGTCCGAAACGCTCTCGCCCAGGAAATCGAGGGTGACGCGCATGCCCGCCTCGTTGAGCGTCGCCGCCGCGCGTATGGCGTCCTCGAGCCTGTCGCCGGCCACGAATCGAAGCGAGACGCTCCGCGAGCCGGGGAGGCGGAAGAGGATGTGCTTGAGCTGATCCTGCTCGCTCAGGAAGAGAAGCGTCCTGCGGATCACGAGGACGAAGCGGCGCGGAGGTCGTCGGGCGTGTACAGCGCTCTCACCTCGAAGCCCGCGTCCTCGATCGCCTGGAAGCCTCCTTCGCAGCGATCCACCAGGGCGAGCACCCCCACCACCACGCCTCCGGTCTGCACCACCACCTCACAGACCTGCAGGGCGGACCCGCCGCTCGTGATCACATCTTCCACCACCACGACCCGAGCTCCGGGCTCGAAACAACCTTCGATCCGCTGCCCGGTGCCGTGCCGCTTCGGCCGTTTGCGAACCGAGAACGCATGTATCGGTTTTCCACGCCGCCAGCTCTCCGCGGCCATCGAGTAGGCGATGGGATCCGCACCCATCGTGAGACCGCCCACCAGGTCCGGCACCCAACCCAGCTCCGCCAGAGCCTCCAGACCCGCCTCGCCGACGAGGGCAAGACCCTCCGCATGCATGGTCGTGGCTCGGCAGTCGATGTAGTAGTCGCTCGTCGCCCCCGAAGCGAGCGTGAACGAGCCGGTGCGGAAGGATCGCTCGGCCAGAAGGTCGCGGAGCCGCTCGTGGGCGGTCACTCGTAGATCCCGACTCAGACAGCCCGGAGAAGCTCCGCATCGGCCGACTCCTCGCAGGCCGGGCAGAGACCGTACAGCTTCACCTGCCGCGTCAGAATGTGGAATCCGTGAGAGCTCGCAATCCGGGCCTGGAGGTCGTCGAGATCGGAGCTCTGGAACTCGATCACCGTGCCGCACGACGTACAGATCAGATGATCGTGCCGCGACGGCCCGGCGCTCATCTCGTAGCGCTTGAAGCCTTCATCGAAGTCGTGCTCGACCGCGAGTCCAACCTTGACGAGCAGGTTCAGGGTCCGGTAGACCGTCGCTTTGCCGACACTCTCGCCGCTTTCCTTGAGCTTCTCGACGATATCCTCAGCCGAGAGGTGGCGGCCCGACTCGAAGAGAACCTGGGCAATCGTTTCGCGCTGTTGGGTCACCGGGAGATGAACGTCCTGCAGGGCAGCACGGAACACGCCCATCATGACGGCGGCACACCCCAGAGGCGGTCTGGTTTCAACGGCTTTCATCAGATCGCGGTCCTCATTCTCACCATGGTGAGAACAAGATAGACGCGACCGAGCACCGCTTCAATCGTCTCGTTTCATTCCAAGGGGGGGCCATCGAAGCCATCGGCCGTCTGACGCAAAAAGCGATCGACCGGGGAGACTGGATTTGGAAACAGTTTCTGGTCGGAGAACAGGTTGAGAGCTCGCCGCACCGATGGAAACGCTTCGGCAGCGCTCTCGTACAGCTCGCCCAACGAGCGATGGTCCGCGTGCGGATCGCCGGCCGCGAGGAGGAAGCCGGTTCGACCCATCTCCTCGTAATAATCGAGACCCGGGCCGCCCATGCGGTGAACTCTCGCCACGATGTGGTCGGGAAACAGGCCTGACAGCCAGAGGGCGAAGTTGCCGAGGTGGGCGCGGAGGAGAAACGCCCGACGCCCGTGGGCGTCCGCCAGGTCGGCGAGCACATCCACCAAATAGCGGTATTCCTTCTCGTCGTGATCGGCGATCCGATAGGAGCGATCCCGCTTGCCGAACTCGTAGACCAGTGCCGTCGTGTAGTCCGCGAGCATCCGGCTCTCGAGGCCGCGCTCGAGGAAGGCTCGCCGAATCAGGACATACAGCACCAGCCGCGGGGGCGCGAGCAGCAGTCCGCGGTGCTGGAGCACGGCATCCGCCGCATGCGGGTCATCGAGTAGCGCGTCGATGCCCTCGTCGGCGAGGACCTCTTCCCAGTGCCGCTGCCCACGGGCATCCCCATCACCCAGGAGAAGCACGAGCCAGCGCGCCTCGTTCCGGCCAAAGGACATCCGCACGTTCGGTAGAATCACGCGAGCCCTCCTTCCGGATCACATCCCGTTCTCAACCCCCGTTCCGCCAGTCCGCTTGTTCCTAAGTACCCTGTTTACCAGGAGATGGGTCTGCTTCTACGCATCCTCGGCGGATCGGCTGCCGGGCGAAACGCCCTCTCCGTCGGCGAATTGCTGCGACCTGTCATCGGAGCACCGCGGCCACGCCCGTGTCCGTGGGCATCCGCTCGGCCGAGAGCAACAGCGCGTTTCCTCCCCTCAAGATCACCACTTCCGCCAGCTCGTCGAGCAGCTCCACGGCATGGGCACCCGGATCGTTGCCGGCCTCCTGAACGAACTCGATGATTCCCGTCTCGCGATCCAGGCGGCCCCATAACCGCCGCCCGCGCTCGGCCATGAGAAGACGAATCCTTCCGCCGACGGCGAGTCGCCCCGCAGCCGACAGGTCGGCCTCGGTCTTGTCCTGCTTGAAGGCGGCCTCCCATAGCTCGCCGGCGAGCCGCATCTTCCGCATCGCGTCGCTCTCGACAATGGGCCACGCGGCTTCGTGCAACCGTTCATCACTCCAGGCGACGACGTTTCCCTGGATACCCTCCTTCGTCAGGTTGTCCAACCGGCTGATCGAATGGTAGATCGGGTGATAGTAGTCCACCGCAGCCAGGATGAGCGGAGCTAGATCGTCTCCCAGGAGGTCGTGAAGCCCCGCGTCGATCTTGCGAAAGAATCGCTCCAACTCCGCCTTCGAGTCGTCCTTCCCTACGCCGTAGCCGTGGAAGATCGGACCGGAGCGTGCACCGGTGCCGTGGTGGCTCAGCGTGTCACGCTCGACCTGACCGCCAAGCGCGTCTCGCAGGCTCTCCGGGACGCCGGAAAGGTCGACAGGCGTCAAGCCTCGCGCCGTTCCCTGCTTGAGGCCGACCACCTTTTGACTGACCGAGAGCACCCAGTAACGCTCGGGCACCTGCAGGAGCTCGAGCAGCGGACTGGTGTGGAAAGACGGCCCGACGACAACGATCTCCTCGAACGGAACCGGAAGGCGGTACCGACGCTCGAGGTTGGGCGAGGCGAAGAGCGCCAGCCCGTCGGACTGGTACAGCCAGAAGTCCTGGTCATCCAACAGGGGCGAGAGAGCGTCGATCAACGGCCCACATACCTCCGGTGGATAGTCGGCCTCGAGGAGTTTCCGGACCTGGCGGAACGCCGCACGGAAGCGGAGGCGGTTGGCTTCCCATCCGGTGCTCGCACGTTCCGTCGGGAGGTAGATCGACACGGCGGGGACGCCATCGCTCCTCAGAAGCTCGCGGAAGTTCTCTTTGACGAAGTAATCCAATTCAGACCTCTCTAGTTCGCCGGCGGCCAGAAACTGCGAGCACCGCGACGGTCGCAATCGCTGTCGCGAGGGCGGCAACGGCAAGCCCTCCCCAGCCGGTGAATCCGAACCCCGGAACTAGGGCCGCGGCCAGCTTGAGCAGAAGCACGTCGACGACGAAGTACACGACGGTGAGCGCGATCATCGGTACGGGAAACGGCAGCGAGGCGACGAGGGGATGAACGCTCACGTTCACGGCGGCGATCCCGAGCGCGGTGAGTCCAACCGTGGCAACCCCGCCACGCTCGAATCCCGGCGCGATCCAGGCGGCGATGGCCACGATGCCGGCCATCACGAACCACCGTCCGAGGAGCGTCACCATCGTCACCTCTCCAAGCTGCGCTCGAGGCTGTTCCCTCACAAGTCGTTCCAGCGCAACTTTGCCGGGCCCGCGCTGAACGGGCAATCGAGCGAGAGAGGCGAGAAGAGGAAGAGTCGCATGAAGCGAAGGATAGAAGCCGTCGTCGTCGACTGCGTGCGCGGCGACATTACACGGCAGCCGGAATTCGTCGCGATCGTCAACGCTGCCAACGCGCAGCTCCTCCCGGGGGGCGGCGTGGCCGGAGCCATCCACCGAGCGGCCGGTCCGGGCCTCGCCAGCGAGGCGGTCCCTCTGGGGCCGATCTCCCCCGGAGAGGCGGTCCTCACGGGCGCGCACGACCTGCCCAACCGCCATGTCATCCACTGCCTGGGCCCCGTCTATGGCAGGGACGAACCCTCCGCGGAGCTTCTGGCCGCCTGCTATCGGAACGCGCTCGAGCTGGCGGAGCAGAACGAGATCGCGTCCCTCGTCTTCCCGGCGATCTCCACGGGCGCCTTCGGCTACCCGTTGGAAGAAGCGGCCCGGGTGGCTCTGGAGACGATCGCCGCCACGGCCCCGGGCCTCACGCATGTCCGACACGTGCGGTTCGCCCTATTCGGAAGAGGTGCCCTCGAAGCACACGAGAGGGTGCTGGCCCGCCTCGCGGCAGAGGAGGGTGAGAACATGGCCGACACGTGAAAGGCCCGGCGACCTGCGCCGGGCCTTTCACTTCCGCTCCCTTCGTCCGTTAGATCCGGCCGCCGCTCCTCTGCCGCGTCGAGACTAGAACCCGCCGTTGAACACGAACTGGAAGAACCAGCTCTTGTCCGGCCGCTGTAGCGGGTTGACGATATCTCCCTCGAGAAGGATCAGACCGAACAGATTGAGCCGCAGTCCGAAGCCGACACTCGTGTTGAAAGTCCGAGTGCACGCTTTCGTGGGAAAGCCAAGTTCGTCGAACTCCGTTTCGCAGCCGAAGAACTTCGGCTGCAAGTCGTTGGTCCACGCCATGCCCGCGTCGAAGAAGGTGATAAAGTCCAGCGGCGGGAACGCGCCGCGCCCGAGAAGCCCCAGCGGCCCGAGCAGGGGCAGCCGTGGCTCGAGGTTGAACACCATCACCTTGCTTCCGAGCAGATCATCGATCTCCTGGCACGCATTGATTGCCCCGGGCTCGAAGTCCGGGAAGGTGCACTCGTTGACGGTGTAGCTGTCAGTGTCGTAGCCGCGAACGAGCGAGGGCCATCCCACGTAGATTTGCGACAGCCTCGGGTCATCCGCGTCCTTGCCATAGCGGCCGGTCGTCATGCCCCGAAAGGCGATCGTGAACGGGAAGACCGGCATGAAGTATTTCCGGTAGTCGAACGTGAGGTTGTAGATCTGGATCGACCCGATCGCCGGTGACACGTCCAGGCGATAGCGCTGACCGAGCACCGGACCGTTGCCTCCGAAGATCGAGTTGTCGTAGACGAGCGCCACACCCGCACGCCCGAGGTTCAGGGCGGAGGGCGCCGGGAGGTCCTCCTTCTCGTCGAAAATCTTCTGGCCGCCAAGCGTGAAGATCTCCGTCTTCAGATCCCGCGCGAAGCTGATGCTCTGAAGTCCGCCGCTGAACTCCAGCCGCTGGGCGCGGTTCAGCGGATAGGTGACAAAACCTATCGCCTGCCGGTTGATTTGATAGAAGCGTTCGGTCGTGAACACCTGGACGGGCACCCCGTCGATCTCGGCGACGCCGAAGCCGGCCCTCTGGCTCACCAGCGGTAGCTGCGAGAGCTGACCGCCCACATTCCAGCGACCGCGTCGGTTCTCGTACACGAGCGACAGCAATGTCGACCGGTCGATACTTCCCGCCGACGTGTTCACCTGGATGGCCGCCGCCAGGTTGCGGTTCCCGAGCATGTCGCTGAAGAAGAGCTGGGCCCCGGCGCCCACGAAGAAGCCGAACTGATCCGCGCCGACGGCGAGCGACGGCTGAGACACGAAGTCCAGCGAGAGCCCCGGATGGTAAGCGCCGAAGTCGAACGTCAGGGCATCGGCCAGGCCGATCCGCGGGTTATCGATCAGTGCCAGCAGGTCGGTGGCTCGCTCCTCCGGCGGGAGAATCGCCGGATAGACGCCTGTCTCCTGGAAATCCCCCTCCGCCAGCTCTTCTTCGCGCGCCCTCGTAGCCTCCTCGAAGGCAGCCGCAAGCGCCTCGTGGGATTCCGCCGTATAGATGTTCCAGCGGAACGGGCCGTGCCAGTACACGCTGTATGCTATCTTGCCGCTACGGCTCGCCACGGAGAGCGCCGGACTGGCCGCGGTGATCCCGCTCACACCCGTCTGGACGTTGGTCAATTGGTCGATCTGCCCGGTCTCGAGCTCCAGGCGATAGATGTTCGGGATGCCCGTTTCGTCGGAGAGGAAGATCACGAACCGCCCGTCGGGCGAGAAGGAGGGGTTGATGTTCTTGCCCTCCAGATTCGGCAGCTGCTCGATCTCACCCGTGGCCAGGTCGTAGAGGGCGAGCTGGTAGTTGCCGAAGTCCAGGCGGCCCAGGTCGCTGTCGAAGCGGTCGGTGACGAACACGAGCTTCGTCCCGTCCGGCGAGAACTCGGGCTCGAGGGTCGTCCGTCAAGCGTACGGTCTCCTGGGTCTCGATGTCGTACAGCCACAGGTCCGAGACGCCGCCCTGCATGGCTGAGAACGCGATTCGCCCGTCCTCCGCCCAGCTCGGGTTCGTGATCTCATCCAGCTCTTCGAACTTGTACTCGTCGACCCTCTTCTTCCTCTCGGTGTCGATGATCGAGAGCACCGGGCTGCCCTTGTTGATCCCTGCCAAGGCGAACCGGTTGCCGTCCGGATGCCAGGCCCCCGAGGAGAGGATGAACTGGAGCGCCTCGAAGTGGGGGTCGACGGCCGCGTTCGTGACCTTGTCGATCGTCTCGCCCGTGTTCGCGTCGGCGAGAAAGAGGTCGATCGAGAACAGGCCCGCCTCGGAAAGGTAGAGGATCTCCTGGCCGTCCGGGCTGATCGAGGGCGCGACGTTCTGCCGACCGCCGGGCCCATCCTCTCCGCCGATGATCAGGGTCCCGTAAACCTCTGGCGGGTCGGTCTGCTCCACGATCGGCTCGTAGGCCTCGAACGTCGCCTCGTGCCAGTTGGCCGAGAGCGAGTCCACGGTCATGCCGAGTACGGCCTGGAACGCACCGATCGCGCTTCCAGTCCGGCCGGCGACCTTGAGGATTCGGCCGACGATTTCGTCCCCGTACGTTCCGGCGACGTAGGACCAGAGCGCTTGTCCGTAGCGGTAAGGGAAGAATCGTGGATCGTTGAGCTGCGTGATCGTGGGAAGGCAGTCGCACTCGACGCCATCGCGAAGCCACATCGCGGTGTTCGGATCGATCGGTCCGACCGACAGGTATTCCGCCATCCCCTCGATGAACCATAGCGGCAACCGGATCGCTCCGGGGATGTCGACCCCTGCCGCACCCGGCCCCTGCCCGGTGACATCGAACTGGAAGGCGTGCACGAGCTCGTGGCCGAGGACGTGATCGCTCTCCGACATCGTGTTCTGAAGTGGGAGGACGACCCGGCGCTTGAGGATCTCGGTGAAGCCACCCGTCGACTCGCCCACCTGCTGCGGCGTCGTGTTGGTCTGCTCGAAGTCGGGATGCGCCGCGTAAAGAACGAGGGGCTGCCGGGCGCGGATCTCGTGATTCATGATCCTCGAGAGCCTGGAGTACCAGCGCTCCGACATCCGGCCGGCCATCAGGGCGGCCTGCCGCTCCTCCTCGTAGAAGTAGACGTCGAAGTGTTCGGTACGAATGATCTCCCAGTCGAATGCATCGTACTGGACCTTGTTTCTCCCGAAGTACTGCGCGTTCGCGCTGGAGGCGGCGGGCCCCAGAGCCACGAACGCTACGGCGCTCCAGAGAAGGAGTGCGCGAGGTGTAAACCGCATCAGACCTCCAGTTATCATGCCGGTGGCAGTCCAGATTCGCACTGGTCGAGCAACAAGCGGGTCAGAGATGCTCGTCGTCCATACTCCTTTGACTGGACCTGTGCGCCACGCGTTACATCGAGCGGCCCAATGCCGAGGTTACGGCTTTGGCCCGCACTGAACAACGTCTCACCCGAAAGAAACGGAACATGAGAGCGCGCGTTCCGGCTCGCACAGCTGGCGGTCGAAGGGCGGGAACCTGATTCCAGCGCCGTGGCTCCCATCGAACGAGGGGTGCCGACCTCGGGAGGAAGCGTTCGAGATGCCGTTTCAAAACAGCCTGTGAGTGCAGGAGGAGAGATGCAGGACGTCAGCTACGCTTTCGGCAAGACTCTGCCAGGATTCACCTATGAGGAGGCCATCTCCCGCGTCGAAGGAGCTCTGCAGCGGCAGGGGTTCGGGATCCTGACCCGCATAGACGTGAAGTCAACGCTCAAGGAGAAGATCGGCGTCGACTTCAAGCCATACGTCAT
>JARRMU010000026.1:0-20147 GCA_037385645.1 Gemmatimonadales bacterium | reverse complement strand
CCGCCCTCGCGTTGCCGCGCCCTGTGACCATCGTGCTACCGGGCGGCGCTGCCCAGCCCATCGGACGCTCAGGCCCTCCACGGGGTGAGAAGCCGGCGCACCGCGGCAGGGTTGTCGAGAGCCAATTGGAAGTACGACTTCTCGGCGTGGGCACGCGTGCTGATGTAACACTTCGTGCAGCTGTTCTGCTTGGTAAAGCTCTCGAGCATGTCCTCCTGGCGGTGGAAGTACGCCATGACCATCGCACACGGCGTCATCCGTCCATCAGGGTTGACGACCAGGAAGCGGCGACCCGCCTCGCAGCCGGGAATCCCCTCTTCCGCGAGGAAGCGGTAGAACTTCCTGAGCGTGCTCGGCGTCGTGTAGATAGGATAGCCTGCCCGCCGCATCTCGATCAGCTCCTCGATCACCTTGCGGAGATCCTCGAGCCCGTCGCCGCTGACGAGGCCGCTACGATCCTGAACGCGCAGGTGCGTGTAGACGGAGAAATTGATCGGCAGACCCCACTCCTTCGCGAGCCGCACCATTTCGGGCGCGTCGCGATAGTTCCACGCCGAGAGGCAGACGTTCAGGCTGACAGCGTCCCGCTCGGACGTCCGGGCCAGCTCCGGCAACACCTCCGACATCTTCTCGAACAGGCCGGGAATGCGGCGGAAGTCGGAGTGGCGGTCGTCGGGGTAGTCCAGAGACACCGAGAGCTGGTGCATCCCCGCCTTCTGGAGCCGGAAGAAGCGCTCCGGCGTAAGCTGCGAAGCGTTGGTCACCACGACGATCCACGGAAGCCCACCTGGACTCGCGATCGCCTCGATAATCTCGTAGATGTCGCCCCGTGCCAGAGGCTCGCCGCCCGAGACGTTCACGACGACGGGCTTGAGGTCGCGGCTGATGGCCCCGTACTCGGCCGGCTCCAGCCTCTTCTCCTTGATCGGACCGCCCCAATTGCAGTGCCAGCAGTTCGCTGTACACGCGTGCGTGATCTCGAACGAGACCGTCAGCGGCTTGTTCTGAATCGTGTTCAGCAAGCCCCGCCAGGCCATCTGCGCCCCGACGCGCCCGGAGATGTTCATGGCCCGGCCTCGGCTGGCTCGACCCGGGCCGACTCCGATCGACCACCCACCGCCGCGGAGCTTCCGCGTCGCCGCACCGCCTCACGGAGCCTTCTGGCCAGGGCCGGCAGAGCCTTGATCATGTAAAGGTTGCTGACCAACAGGAACGCCGCGAACAGGAGCCAGTTGGGTATGTCCGTAGCAGCTCCCAGCCAGGCCAGGAGGAAGTAGCGCGGATAGCGCGCGACGACCAGGGCCGCGAGGTACTTCTTCAGCGGGTAGTGGATCGAGAAGCTCAGGAACTTGAACGGGAAGAACGGGATCGGCGTGAAGCCCGCCACCACTAGGGTTGCGAACGGGTACTTCAGGAAGTAGTCGATCGACCGCTTGTAGAGCTTCTTGTTCTTGTAGGCGATGACGGTACGGTGGTTCAGAACGGGCACGAAGACCGTGTGATCCATCACGCCCGCCACCACCGTTCCCACCGTGGCGGCGGCCGCCGCCAACCATAGGTTCGCGAACTTTCCGAAGTAGATGAGTACCGGCTCGTGCGGAAAGAACGAGATCGCGGCGTTCGCCGGGATCGAGTAGAAAGCGAGGTAGATATAGCTCTCGGAGCGGAAATCTTGGAGGATCAGGTAGGTCGTCACCAGTCCGATCAGGACCATGACGCTGCCCAGGATCCAGACCTTCGGGCCGAGGCGGTCGTAGACCGGACCGGCCTGCGCCTCCCGGAGGCTTTGTTCCCGTTCCCTCGCGCTTCTCGCCATCTATTCCCGCGTGTTTCTCCAAGGGGGCGTTGGCCATGCTCGGCGGGCCGATGCTATCCGCACCGCCGCGCCACGGCAAGGCAAAACCAGCAATCAGGAGTCGATTCAAGCGACTGCTGGCGGTGCGCGTCCCTGTTCCCACGCCGATGTAGGCATAATGTTCCGTGTCGACGCCCGGCGGAGCCTTGTCTTCGCCGATGCTACTCCAGTCCAGAGCGGTTGCGAGGCGATATCGGTGAGCTCGAAGACCTGTACCCAATGCGGAGCGGAGCTACCGCTAGAAGACCAGACATGCGCCAAGTGCGGAACTGCCCTTTCCCACGAACCGGCCGAAGCCGCGGTTGTCTGCGCGGTGTGCGAGGCGGTGATCGATGCGTACGTCGAAACCTGTCCGGCGTGCGGCGAGGCAGGCTATCCGGCGCTGCGGCCCCGCCGTGGCAAACGCTGGCTGGGAGCTCCTGATGACGGATGAGAACCATCCCCCCGACGCTCAGCATGAGCGGACCGCACCCTTCCTGTTGGCCGGTTTCGAGCATCGGGTCCTGCCGCGTCTGGCTCGGGCGCTACCCGCCTGGATCGTTCCCGACCACCTCACGGCGTTGGGCCTCCTCTCATCTACCTGGATCGCGGGCGCGTATATCCTCTCGAACCGCAACCCGGCCTGGCTTTGGGGCGCGAGCCTCGGGCTTGTCATCCAGTGGTACGGCGACAGTCTCGACGGAACGCTGGCGCGTGTACGTAAGATCGAGCGCCCACGATACGGCTATTATCTCGACCACATAACGGACGCCTACTCCACGGCCGTAATCGGGATCGGACTCGGCCTCTCCCCCTACATGGTTCTCTCGATCGGGCTCGCGGTCGTCATCCTCTATCTGATCATGTCCATCAACGTCTACTTGGAGACCTACGTGCTCGGTGAGTTCCGGCTCGGATACGCCGTGCTGGGCCCCACCGAAGCCAGGGTGGCGCTCATTGCCATGAACACCGTGGCCATCGGGCTCGGGCCGATGCGCTTCGAGGTTGCCGGCGTTTCGCTGACGCTGTTCGACATCTTCGGCGCCCTCGGCGTCGTGGCAATGGGTGCGCTGATGCTCATTCGCGTCGGCGGAAACCTCCGAGCCCTCGCCCGCCTCGAGCCGCCCCGCCGCTCGGCATGACCGACGCAGCGAGCGAGGCTCTCGACCGCTTTCGGGTGGTTCTCCAAGAGCCGCAGGACCTCGTCAACATCGCCCTCGTCATCCGCGCGATGAAGAACATGGGACTGGGCCGGCTTCGCCTCGTTCGCCCGGCCGAGTTCGACGCCTACCGCATCGAGGGCATCGCTCACGATACGGAGGACCTCGTGGCACGCACGGAGCTGCACGACGATCTCGCCTCGGCGGTCGCGGACGCCCAGCTCGTCGTCGCCACGTCAGCACGTAGGCGGTCCAGCAAGCAGCAGTGGAAGCTCGCCAGCCAAGCGGGCCCGGAACTCGTCGGCAGGGCGCTGCAGGGTAGCGGGATCGCCCTCGTCTTCGGCCCCGAACACCGCGGGCTATCCAATGCCGAGCTGGACGTGTGCGAGACCGTCATCCACGTGCCCACGAACCCCGAACACCGCTCCCTGAACCTCGGACACGCGGCTTTGATCGTCTTCTACGAGCTCCGGAATGCGGCGGTTGAGCTAACCGGCTCTGAGGAACCCGATCTGGGACAAAAGCAGCAACGCAGAGTGCCTGAGGCTTCCAGTGAAGAGCTCGAGCGGTTCTTCGATCTATGGCAAGAGGCTATGGAGACGCTGGGCCTGTTCACCGGCGTCGATCCTGTCCCGAAGATGAGAAGCTTTCGAGCGATCGTTCAGCGCGCTGCCCTCGATCGAAGGGAGCTCGGACTTCTGGAAGCGACGGCGTTCGAGGTCATCCACTACGAGCGGAGGTTGCGCGAGCGACTGCGCTAGAGCTTCGAGAGGGCCCGTCGGATCAGCTCGTCGTTCGAGTCGTGACGCTGCATCAGCCCGAGAAGCTCGGACATCGCGTCGACGGGCGTGAGGTTGTTCAGCTCTCGCCGCATCGCCTGTGACACCATGAGAGCGTCATCGCTCAGCAGCAATTCCTCCCGCCGCGTCGCGCTCCCGGTCAAGTCGATCGCCGGGTAGATCCGCCGATCGGCGAGCTCCCGACTCAACAGGAGCTCGCTGTTGCCGGTTCCCTTGAACTCCTCGAAGATCACCTGATCCATTCTCGAACCGGTGTCAACCAGAGCGGTGGCAATGATCGTGAGCGAGCCACCGCCCTGATCGGGAGAGATCTTGCGGGCGCTGCCCAGGAAGCGCTTTGGCTTCTCCAAAGAGCCGGCATCCAGTCCGCCCGAGAGCGTTCTCCCCGTCCCCTCCTCGACCGAGTTGTAGCCGCGAGCCAGTCGCGTGATCGAGTCCAGGATGAGAACCACATCCTCACCCATCTCCGCACGACGACGCGCCCGCTCGAGGGTCGTTTCGGCCACGGACACGTGACGCTGGGCGGGGTGATCGAAGCTCGACGAGATGACCTCGCCGAAGCCGCACGCCTCCATCTCGGTCACCTCCTCGGGACGCTCGTCCACGAGAAGGATGAACAGGGTGGCGTTCGGGTAGTTGGTCACGATGCCTTCCGCAATGGCCTGGAGGACCATGGTCTTCCCGGCCTTGGCCGGCGCTACGATCAATGCTCGCTGACCCTTTCCGAGTGGACAGAAAAGATCGATGATCCGGTTGGTGTAGTCGGTGCGCCCGCGTCGGGTGAGGCCGCACTCGAGCAAGAGCTGCTCGTTGGGGTGTTGGGCGCTCAGCCTGTGGAACTGTCGCCGATGACCGAGCTGGTCCGGCGGGCGACCGTTGACCGTGAAGAGCTTTCGAAGTGGCGGGCTCTTACCGTTGCCGGGCGCCTTGCCCGCGATCCCGACGATCTCGTCCCCGCTTCTGAGGCGCCACCGGCCAACGATCTTCTGGCTGACGTAGATGTCTTCGTCGCTCGGCAGATAGCCGGCCTTCGCGTTTCGTATGAAGCCGGCACCGTTGCCCAAAACCTGGAGGACGCCGAGATACGTGCCCCGTTCCGAGTCGGCACGCGAGCCGGACCCGGGCTGACTCGTCTGAGCCGTCAGGGTATTCGCCCTGTCACTCGCTTCGCTCACCACTTCTCCTCTGACTTGTACGCCATCTCAGCCGGAACGTCGCCCCGATGGAGACAGTACTCCTGCGGTCGCCGCCGACCATGGAGCCGGCGGAGCTACCCGGAGCGTCTTCGATAGGGTCTTCCCGCCTCAATGCACCGAGACATGCTCGGCCTGCGGGATTCGAAAGGAACGCTGGCGTGCGGCGCTCCAGGGGTGCGGTGCGAGAGGCACCACGGTCTGGGATAAGACTCCACACCCTACATGAAGGTTCCGCTTCCGCTCGAAGGTTCAAGGCTAGCAAGGATCGTACTCGCGGGACGCGCCGGCGCCTCCTCGGCCGAAACCAGACCGGTCGATCCGGTGTACCCCCGCTGGACACTCTCGTGTGCCGCTCTACGCGACACCGATCGACGCCGAACTTACCGGCGCCCGAGCGCGACAATATGCGCGACACTATATTGTATCTGCTGCGGCTGTCCGCGGCGTTTCGTTTTATGGACACCACTCACAGGAATGGACACACATGAATCGCTTCTTAACATCCGGCCTGGTCGCCGCCTTTGGGCTCGTTGCCGTGGGCTGTGGCGGCGGGGGGGATAGCGCCGCAAGCGGGGAGGCCCCGGCCACCGAGCAGCCCGCCGCGACCGAGGCCCCGGCAGCCAATCTGAGCGTGCCGGACTGGATGTCGGTCGATGAGGCCGGCAAGACGGTGACCCTCGAGATCGTCGCCGGCAAGGACGACTCGAACAATCGCTGGAACTTCAACGGCTACTCGCGCGGAAACGGGACCATCGTGGTTCCGGTCGGCTATGACGTCGTCATCAACTTCAGGAACGACGATCCCAACATCGCTCACAGCATCGGCGTGGACTCCGGGACCGGGAACTTCCCCGCCACCTTCCAGAATCCCGAGCCGGTGTTCGTGGGTGCGATGAGCGCCAACGCAACATCGATGCAGGAAGCTACCCAGCCGGGCGAGTCCGAGTCGATCAGCTTCATGGCTGACACGGCCGGCAACTACTCGATTATCTGCTACATCCCGGCTCACGCCGCCACCGGCATGTGGATCCACTTCAACGTCTCGGCGGACGGCTCGGTGGGATTCGCGAGCTCCTAAGCTCCTGAGCCTGCTGGCGCCGGTCAGGCGAGCGAGCCGTTTGAGGTTCTTCTCGGTCGGGGGCACTCCGGTGCCCCCGATTTTCGTGTCCGGGGGGCCCGATGGGGGATGAGAATCGGGTCTTCGCCCCGCGGATCCTGGAGGGTCGCTCCGCGCTGGTCACCGGAGGGGGATCCGGCATCGGGCTGGGAATCGCCGGATGCCTCGGAGCCGCCGGTGCCAGGGTCGCGATCGCCAGCCGAAGCGTGGAAAGACTGGAGGCCGCAGCGCAGGGGCTGCGCGAGGCGGGGATCGAGACGCTCGCTCTCGAAGCCAACGTCAGGGAGCCCGACTCGATCCGGAACGCGGTGCTCGCGACGGCCGAGAGCTTCGGCTCCATCGACATCCTGGTCAACAACGCGGCGGGCAACTTCTATGCTCCCTCCGAGAGCCTCTCCCCGAACGGGTGGCGGGCGGTGGTCGAGACAGATCTGTACGGCACCTTCTTCTCGAGCCAAGCGGTGTTCCCGTTCATGCGTGACGCCGGTTACGGTCGGATCGTCTCGATATCGATGACCCTGCACCATCGCGGGTGGCCACAGATGGCTCACGCGTGTGCGGCCAAGGCCGGGATCGATGCGCTGACCCGCACGCTGGCGCTCGAGTGGGCGGAGCACGGGATCACCGTCAACGCCGTCGCGCCGGGACCGATCCCGACGGAGGGCGTGCGAAAGGCGTTCACGCCGCCCAACAATGAGGCGCCGGATCTGTTTGCGGTCCAGCGTGCCACCGAAGAGTTCGCCAAGAAGGCCATCCCACTCGGAAGGATGGGCGATCCGGAAGATATAGGGAACATGGTGACCTACCTCGTGTCGCCGGCCGGCGATTGGGTCACAGGCGCGATCTTCGTCGTGGACGGAGGTAGCTCCCTGAAGGGTGCGTAGCCCGCCAGTTCGGGCCAACGAGGTTAAATTCCTCTCGGAAGCACAGCGGGCAGTGAGCGAGGAGATTCGAAGATGAAGACAGCGCGCTTCGGCTGGTCGGCCGGTCTCGGCCTCAGCGTCGCCCTAACCGCGGTACCCGGTCTCGGGGCCCAGGGACGCCTGAGCCCCCCCGATTCGAGCGAGCTCGAATTGTCGGGCCGGCAGATCAAGGTGGCGTTTTCGAGCCCCTCGGTGCGGGAGCGTGTGATCTTCGGCGGTCTCGTTCCGTGGAATCAAGTGTGGCGCACGGGAGCGAACGAGGCCACGTCGTTCTCGACCGAGGCGAATCTCCGAATCGGAGATGCCGAGGTGCCCGCTGGCGACTACACGCTCTACACGATCCCTCGCCCCGATGAGTGGACACTCATCGTCAGCCGGCAGACCGGACAATGGGGCACGGAATACCACCCCGACATGGACCTGGCTCGCGTCGAGATGGAGGTCGAGGAGCTGGAGGAGCCGGTCGAGAGCTTCCGGATCGTGCTGTATCCGCGCGGCCCGGACGAAGGGACCCTCCTTCTGGAGTGGGCCAGCACGCGGGCGTCGGTGCCGTTCGAGGTTATTCGCTAGCCGCGCGTTTCGGAGCCCACGCTGGAGGCGAGAGCCGACCTCCCTCAAGCGCGGAGCTCGAGCCAATCCGGGTCGCCTGTCAGCAAACCGCTCAGCACGTCGCCGGGCCGGACAGACCGGCCCTTCGCTCCGCTTTCAGTAGAGACTTCCACGCGCAAGTAATCCTCCGTCGTCCCGGTCGCCGCGCCTGTCCCGCGCGCGTCCGCCGGCTCCGCGACCCTCTCGACGACGACGTGAGCCCTCGAGCCCAGGCGTGAGCCTCGATAAGACCTCCCCTTCGACAAGCCGATCTCTCTCAGATCGCGGGCTCGGGCCGCCCTCACCCGTCTGGGTACCTGATTCGGTAGGTTGCCCGCCGCCGTGACGGGCCGCGCCGAAAACGGGAAAACGTGCAGATAGGTGTACGGCAGCTCTTCCACGAGACGCCGCGAGCGCACGTGATCGGCGTCCGTCTCGCCGGGGAAGCCGGTGATGATGTCCGCTCCGAGCCCCAGGTAGGGGAGTCGCGAAGCGATCTCCAGGAGCCGAGCGCGATACGCCTCCCGCGTGTGCCAGCGGCGCATCCGCCGCAGGACCGCGTCGCTGCCGCTCTGCATCGGCACGTGCAGATGTGGAACGAGACGGCCTCCCGAGTCCGCCAGCAGATCGACGAGCGGATCGTCGATCTCCGTGGCCTCGATCGAGCCCAGGCGCAGCCTGACGTCCGGCACTTCGTCCAGCAGGCGGTGGCACAGGCCCGAGAGCGATGCGGACTCGGCGAGGTCCAGCCCGTAGTGGCCGATGTGGATCCCCGTGATGACTATCTCCGCATGCTCCCGACCCAGCAGCGCCGCCTCGCGGACCAGCTCATCGGGATCGCGTGATCGACTCGCTCCGCGGGCGATGCGGGTCGCGCAGAAGGAGCACCGCCGATCGCAGCCATCCTGCACTTTGAGCCACGCTCGTGTGCCCCGGCGAAAACGGGTCAGGAGAGCTCGCTCCGAGCCGCGGAGCTCGACGAGTCCCGTGCCGTTCGCCTCGGCGGGTCGCAGTGGACGCGCCGCTCGCGCGACGGCGGCCGCATCCTGTCCGGGGACGACACGCCAGACCTCGGCCATCGCGGCGTATTCTGTCCCTCGGAGAGCAGCCGAGCAGCCGGCCACGACGATGCGAAGGCCGGGGTTTTCCCGGCTCAGCCTCCGGATGATGCGGCGAGCATCGCGGTCGGCCTCGGCGGTGACCGTGCACGTGTTGACGACAGCCACGTCGGCGCGCTTCCCCGAGGATACCGGCACGGCGCCCGAGCGCTCGAGCTCCTGCCGCATGCGCTCGGTGTCGTACTGGTTCGCCTTGCACCCGAAGGTTTTGAACCAGACTCGCGTCGGGCCCCCACCGCTCATCGCGGATACCGTCTCACGTCGCTCTCTTTACACCGGTGGAATCTCGGGTCGATCCGGTCTATTCTGCCCGGGACATTCCCAATTCGGAGGACCAAGATAGCCATTCAGCCATCGGCGGCCATCGATCGCCGCCCACGCTGTTGAAACCGTACGCGATCCTGGCCATCGATCAGGGCACCACCTCCTCGCGGGCCATCGTGTTCGACGAGGCGGGGCGGCCGCTGGGACGCGCCCAGCGCGAGCTGCCTCAGATCTTCCCTCGGTCCGGGTGGGTCGAGCACGACCCCGAGCGCATCTGGCAGGACACGCTGACGGTCTGCCGCGAGGCGCTCTCCGCCTCCGCCACGGAACCGGCGCATGTGGCGGCCATCGGAATCACCAACCAGCGGGAGACGTCGGTTATCTGGAACCGAGTGGATGGAGGGCCGATTCACCCCGCGATCGTATGGCAGGATCGACGCACGACTGGCGAGTGTCGGCGGCTCCGAGACGAGGGATACGAAGACGGTGTGAGGCGGAAGACCGGACTTCTCCTCGACCCCTACTTCTCGGCGACGAAGCTGGCCTGGATCCTCGACCACGTCGCAGGCGCCCGTACAGCGGCCGAGCGAGGCGAGCTCGCAGCCGGAACGATCGACACGTGGCTGCTGTGGAAGCTCACCGACGGCCGGGTTCACGCCACCGATGCCTCGAACGCTTCGCGAACCCTGCTCTACGACATCCACGAACAGGCGTGGGATCCGGATCTTCTCGCCCTCTTCCGCATTCCGGAGGCGATCCTGCCCGAGGTGAAAGATAGCTCGGGCTCGTTCGGCGAGGCTTCCTCAGAGCTCTTCGGCGCGCCTATTCCCATTCGCGCCGTCGCGGGTGATCAGCAGGCCGCGACCTTCGGCCAGGCGGCGTTCACTCCGGGCATGACCAAGAGCACCTTCGGGACGGGGACCTTCGCCCTTCTCAACACGGGAGCGGCACCGATCGTGTCCCGCAACCGGCTCCTCAGCACGGTCGCCTGGCGACTGGACGGCGTCGCCACCTACGCGCTGGAGGGGAGCATCTTCGTTGGTGGGGCGGCGGTTCAGTGGCTCCGAGATGGACTCGGCGTCATCGGCGAAGCGGCGGAGACCGAAGCCCTGGCAGAGAGCATCGAGGACACGGGCGGCGTCTATCTCGTCCCGGCATTCGTCGGATTGGGCGCGCCCTACTGGGACCCCGACGCCCGAGGCGCGATCCTCGGGATCACCCGCAGTACCCGCGGTGCGCACATCGCGCGCGCCGCGCTCGAGGCGGTCTGTTACCAGATGCGCGACCTCATGGGGGCCATGGCCGCCGACGCCGGCGCGGATCTCCTCGGGCTGCGCGTGGACGGCGGACTCGTGGGCAACGACTGGGCCATGCAGTTCCTGAGCGACATCCTGGCGCTTCCGGTGGAACGGCCGACGCTGACCGAGACCACCGCGCTGGGTGCTGCGTATCTCGCGGGCTTGGATGCTGGGATCTTCGGCAGCCTGGAGGAGATCGAGGGTCTCTGGCAAGGTGAACGGCGGTTCGAGCCCACTATGGGGACGGAACGCCGGGAAGCTCTGGTCGCGGGATGGAGGCGCGCGGTTGCCAGGGTCCTGAGCGAACAACCAACGGCAACGTAAGGGGCGGGTGAAGAAGGAGAATGATGGAGCTCATCAGCATCCGTGATTTCGAAGAGGCCGCGCGTGAAACGCTCTCGGCCATGGCGTACGACTATTACCGGGGCGGCTCTTTTGACGAAATCACACTCGCGGAGAACGCCGCCGCCTACGACCGCCTCCGGCTCTACCATCGAGTCCTGCGGGACGTGAGCGAGCGCGACCTGTCGACGGACGTGCTCGGCAGCCGGATCTCCATGCCGGTTCTCGTGGCGCCGACGGCCTTTCACCAGCTCGCTCACCCAGACGGCGAGTTCGCGACGGCGAGAGCGGCGGCGGCGGCCGGGACCATCATGACGCTGAGTACCCTCTCCAACCGTAGCATCGAGGACGTCTCGGCCATCTCCGACGGTCCGCTCTGGTTTCAGCTGTACGTCTACCGGGATCGCGAAGCCACACGCGGGCTTGTCGAGCGTGCCGAGGCGGCCGGATGCACGGCGCTCGTCCTCACCGTGGATGCCCAGGTTTGGCCGACGCGGGAGCGGGATGTGCGGAACCGCTTTCACCTGCCGGACGGCCTCCAGCTGGCGAACCTGATGCCGGCCGGACTCGACGAGATGCACCGATCCGATTCGGACTCCGGTCTCGCGCACTACGTGGTCTCGCTGTTCGATCCGACGCTCGACTGGAGCGACCTGGCGTG
Organism: Gemmatimonadales bacterium; assembly: GCA_037385645.1. GTDB lineage: Bacteria > Gemmatimonadota > Gemmatimonadetes > Palauibacterales > Palauibacteraceae. The sequence continues at coordinate 8,846 of JARRMU010000026.1, read as the reverse complement.
GCTGGCCGACATCTCCAGCCTTCCCGTCGTCATCAAGGGCATTGTGCACCCCGATGACGCCAGGCTCGCCGTGGAACACGGCGCGGCGGGAATCATCGTCTCCAACCACGGCGGGCGACAGCTGGACACTTCTCTCGCGACGATCGAGGCGCTACCCGCCGTGGCGCAGGCCGTAGATGGACGCATTCCGATTCTGGTTGATGGCGGAGTGAGGCGAGGGACAGACATCCTGAAAGCCCTTGCCCTCGGCGCCAAGGCGGTGCTCGTCGGACGGCCCATTCTCTGGGGGCTGGCGGCTGACGGCGAGGAGGGCGTCAGCCAGATCCTGGAGATCCTCCGCAGGGAGTTCGACGTCGCTTTGGGGCTGTGTGGGTGTCGGAGGTGCGACGAGGTGGACCGTGGCCTCGTCGTCGACGTATAGTCTCGATGATGACCTTCCTTGCCCGGAACGCCCGACTCCTCGCCGGCGCCCTTCTCCTGGCCGTCTTGGCGGCGGTCACGATCTCCGTCGTGGGCCGCGGCAGCGGAGACTCCGGTATCCCCGCGGATTCTGCGCCGGAGGCGCGCGCGCTCCTCGCCGAGTGCGGTGACCTCGCGGGACAGGAGAAGATCGACTGCTACCAGTCGGGACTCACCGTCGAACTTCAGAGGGTCGGGGTGCGCCCCACGATGACGATGCTCGATGATCTGGCCCTCCTCGATGGCGACGTCTCGCGCGACGCGCATGTTTACGCCCATCACGTCGGAATCGAAGCCTACCGGATGTCGCCCGATGTCACCGAGACTTTCTCGAGCTGCACCGAGAGTTTCTCGTCCGGATGCTACCATGGCGTCATCCAGGCGTATTTCAACGACCGCGGGAGCGCCGATGCCGAGACGGTCGAGGCCCTCTGCGAACCCTACAGGGACGACGAGCAGGGCCGGTGGATCCTGTTCCAGTGCATCCACGGTATGGGCCACGGTTTGACGATGTTTTTCGGCCACCACCTACCCCGGGCGCTCGAGGCCTGCGATCTGCTTGGCGACAACTGGGATCGACAATCCTGCTATGGCGGGGCGTTCATGGAGAACGTCATGGCGGCCACCATGCCGCACCATCCCGCCACGATGCTGGCTTCCGCCCGCGACGAGGAGGACGCGTCGTCGGACTCCGTGAACACGGCGGCCGGCCATGGTCATGGCGAAGGTCGGCTGGCTGGCGAGAAGCCATGGAAGGCAGTGGACCCTGCCGATCCACTCTACCCCTGCTCGGTGATGGCTGAACGCTACCAGCATCAGTGCTACCTGATGCAGACGTCGGTCATGCTCTGGTTGAACGGCAACGATCTGGTGGCCGCGTCGCGAAGCTGCGATGTGGCGCCCCCGAGAATGCGATCCACCTGCCATCAGAGCCTCGGACGGGACATCACGGCTCGAACCAAGGACCCCAAGGAAGCGGAACGCGACTGCCGAGCAGGGAGCGAGCCGTACCGCGGCTGGTGTTACGTGGGAGTCGTCAAGGGTTTCGTGGATTGGACGTCGGACGCCGAGAGCGGTCTGACTTTCTGCCGTGTGGTCGATGACCCGGGCCACAAGGCGATGTGCTACAGAGGACTTGGCGAGGAGATCGCCACGCTTGTGGCCGACGACGAAACGCGGGCCAACCTCTGCGCGGAAGCCGAGGAGGAGTACGTGGAATCCTGTAGGAGGGGGGCCCGCCTGCCAGCCTGATCCTGGTCCCGTGGCCGGCGGCGCTGATCAGAAAGACGACCCGCACCGACCCTACCCGCGGCGACCACCTCCTGCAAACACCACCCACAGCATGAGCACCCCGAGCAGACTGCCTAGCGCGAACACCGGGTGATCGGTCACGAAGCTCGATACCATGCGGGCTCCGGAGCCCAGAGACGTCGGTATGCTCTTCAGGAGCGTGCCAACGTACTCGGCCGCCGCCTGGTACAGAACGAACGCGACCATGACACTCCTTTCGTCCGTTCCAATATAACGGGATGCGTCGGAGCCCCGGACGTCGAGCGCGCACGGGGCTCCATGTGCGGGACTGGGCTTTCGAGATGTGTCAGGCGGCCGGGGTCGCGCGCTGGCCCACCTTGGCATCCAGCATCAGTAGAGCGCTCCCGGAATCGCCCGCGAGAGTCAGCTGGTCCACGAGCGCACCGGCGCTGGCCTCTTCCTCCACCTGTTCCGTGACGAACCACTGAAGCATCACCTGGGCCGCATAGTCACGCTCCTCGACGGCCAACTCGTACAGATTGTTGATGCTCTCGGTGACCTTCTGCTCGTGTGCAAGCGCCGCCTGCATGACAGCCAGCGGCGACTCGAAATCTGCCATCGGCTCGTCGATCGCCCGCAGGTGCACGCGCCCACCTCGCTCGATCAGGAAATCGACGAGCTTCATGGCGTGAGCATGCTCTTCGGCGGCCTGCATGCGCATCCACTGGGCGTATCCACCGAGGCTCTCTGCCTCGAAATACGCCATCATTGAAAGGTATAGGTAGGATGCATAGAACTCGTCGGCTATCTGCTCATTGATCGCGTCTTGCACCTTCTGGCTCATGTACCCACTCCGTTCTCCCTCGGGATCCTCGCTCGTCTCGTTTAGTCCACGGTCGTACGAGAGGCAGAACGTATCAAGAACCATTATTGATAACAACTCCACCTCGCCTCACGCCTGGGCCTCACAACTACCGAGAAAACGCCTGTCCAGGGACGCCAGGTTGGCGGCCTTTCAGGGACCCTGCGTACGTTGTCCTCGCGTCAGGTGGTGTGACGTTCGGGAGCCGTCGGGGCGGCAGGAGGCTAGCTCGAGGGTCTTGGGTGTTTGGTATCAGGCTCCGTGGCGACCCTCAGGCGGTCAGCTGTTGCTGGAGGCTCTGACGCGCCCGGTGCAGGCGCACCTCCGACGTGCCTCGCCTGATTCCGAGGGATTCGGCGATCTCGTCGTGCGAATAGCCCTCGACCACTTTGAGCAGGAAGACCGTGCGTAATGAGGGTGAGAGAGTGGCAAGCGCCTGCTCGAGCGCGATGCTGTCGACGGGGGCCGGAGTGCGCCGTCGGGTAAAGGGAAGCGGCGCCTGCTCGAGGGAGACCTCCGCGCGGCGTCGCCTGGCTCGACACTTCATGAGGGCGGCTCGTAGGGCGACCTTCCGCAACCAACCCGTGAAGCTTCCACGGCCGCTGAACGTTTGAACGCTCGCGGTAAGCCGGAGGAACACTTCCTGAACGATGTCGCTCGCCTCAGCGGGGCAGCCCGTGATGCGGAATGCCGTCTCGTAGACCATCGGTCCGTATCGATCGTATGCCTGCTCGAGGGCACGCGGCGAACGGGTGCGGAGCCGCGCGATCAGGTCCGCCTCGTCGAACGGCTGCTGTGAGCTATGTTCGGCCATTTGTCCACCTGATCCCTGTGGTGTCTGCCAGTGCGACCGCCGGCACTCGGGGGTCCGCAGCGAGCGTGTCAACGCGTTATCAAGTCGCATCAACTCCCTATCAACTATTGACGGACCAGCCGGCTGGATTTGCGCGCGAAGCCGTTTACGGAGGGCTGGAGTGAGCAAACGAGGGTCGGGCAGAGTATCGCGTGGGACGCCGCGCGAAGTGGCACGCCTGCTCGACTCGCCCCAGGGCTCCGAGCGCGAGGCAGCGTGGCAGGAGCTCGTCGATCGTCACAGCCGGCTCATCCTGTCGACGGTCAGGGCCGTGAGCTCGGACTACGACGAGGCGATGAATCAATACGCGTTCGTCCTCGAGGCACTGAGCCGAGATGACTACCAGCGGCTCAGAACCTACGCTCGAGCGGCTGCGGGAAGGTTCGAGGCCTGGCTCGTGGTGGTGACCCGGCGGCTCTGTATCGACTACCAGCGCAGCCGCTACGGCCGAGTCAAGAGAAAGGCCCGGCGCGAAGACCCCGACGAGGAGCATCGCGCTAGAGAGAGAAGGCGACTTCTGGATCTGGTCACCGAGGAGCTCGATGTCGCCAGAACAGCCGATCGGACGAGCGCCGACCCCGAAGCGGATGTGCGCCGGAGAGAGCTCGAACTCGCGCTGCAGGAGGCGATTCGATCCTTGGCTGGCCGGGATCGACTTCTGCTCCGCTTCCGATTCGAAGACGCGCGCTCAGCACGCGAGATCGCCGACGCGATGGGCTTTCCGTCGCCCTTCCACGTCTACCGCAGACTCAAGAAGGTCCTCGAAGAGCTCCGCCAGCAGCTCCAAGACATGGGCGTATCGGACTCTCTCCCGTGAGCACGTTAGCACGAGCCGCAGCCCGGCTTCCCGGCGGAAGAAAGAGTTTGGCCGTTTCTGTCATCCCACTTCTGAAAGAACCCAGATCCCCGTTTGGAGCGTTGGTATCGTGTCACATCTGACAAGCGAGCAGATGGCCTCTTACGCGAGCCGAGCCGTACACGGCTCCGATGCGGCTGGCGTCGAGACCCATCTTGAAAGCTGCGGCCTCTGCCGCGACGAGCTCATTCAGGTAACCGGTGTGTTGCGTCACGCAAGGCGCCAGCGCCGTGCGCGCGTGGCGGGCGGCATCGGGGCGGCCGCGGCGGCGCTGACCGGCATCCTCCTCCTCGGACCGACCGTCGAGCGAGATCTCGCGCAAAGGGAGACCATGCTGCGCGACGGCGGGCCGGCCATGGAAGAAGGCGTCCGGAAGTTCGGGACGGTCGCACCACTGGATGGAGCCCGGATGGAATCTCTGGCCGGCGAGGTCTTCCTCTGGCGTGAGGTCGCGCCCGGCGCCTTCTACAGCCTTACCGTCACCGACGAGCGCGGCAACCTCGTTTGGAGCGGATCGACCACCGACACCCTCCTCCGGCTTCCGGCAGACCTCGAAGTGGAGCCGGGCGATCGCTACTTTTGGTTCGTCGAAGCATTGCTGACTGACGGCACGACCGCCACGACGGACGCGAGTCGCTTCTGGGCCGAACCCTGATCCAACGCTCCTTCGGCTGCCGGCTGGCTGTTTTACTCACGCTGGCCGCGTCGGGGGGGTGCGATGACAGTCTCGAGTTCGGTCGACCCACGGGGGAAGAGCTCCCGGCCTCCACCTCACCCATCTCCGAATCCTCAAGCTTGGAGTCCCGTCTCTCCACGGCCCTAGACATCTACTACGACGGGGAGTACGACAGCGCTCGTTCCATCCTGGCGTCGGTCGAGGCCGACGCGGCCGTTGCGGGAGATGTGGCCGCTCGGGCGCGAGCGACGACCTGGCTGGGACTCGCAGCCTGGAGGCAAGGCCGCTACTCGGAGGCGAAGGAGCTGGGCGAGAAAGCTCTGGCTGTCAAGCTGGAGGCCGGCCTCGACGACCAGATCTCGCGCAGCTACAACGCGCTCGGACTGGTGGCCTGGGACGAGTCCCGCTTCGAGGAGGCCGCGACCCTGTTCGGCCAGGCCGCCGATGCGGCGAACAACGTAGGGGACGCGGCAGGGGCGGCGAGGGCCTCGGGAAACCTTGCCCTCGTCGCCACCGAGTGGGGAGAGTTCGCGAAGGCGCGCGAGGGCTACTCCACGATGCTCAGAGCGGGCCGCGCTCTGGACGACGGCGTGATGGCCGGAAACGCCCTCACCAACCTCGGTGCGCTGGAGATCATGGTCGGCCAGCCGCTCCGCGCCATTCCACTCCTGCAGGAGGCGACGGGGCTCTACCGCAAGATCGACTACCCGACGGGCCTGGAGAACGCCCTTGGTCAGCTGGGGAGCGCTTACGCGTCGCTGGGAAACCTCGGTGGAGCACATGTCATGTACGACAGTGCTCTCGCCATCGCTCGATCGCAGGGGCTCAGGCAGCAAGAGGCCAACGACCTGGCAGTGATCGCAGAGCTCTACGTCGCTGCCGACAACCGCGTCAGGGCACTCGAGCTTTACGCGGAAGCGCAGGAAATCTATGCCGAGACGGGTCTCGAAACGGAACTCGGTCGCAGCCTCCGTGCACAAGCCGAGATCTTTGCCGAGCTCGGCAACAACGACCGTGCGCTCGACCTGGCGACGAGGTCGCTGGAGACCCATCGACGCGTGGGAGCTCGCTTCGAGGAGTTGGAGGGGCTGGTCGTGCTCTCCGAGCTCGAACAGTCAGCCGGGTCGAAGTATCGGGCGGATTCGCTGCTCGCCGAGGCCGGAGAGCTGGCTGGCGAGCTCGGGACTCGCGCCGCTGCCGCTGCCGTCGCCCTGGCCGCGGCCCGAATATCCGATGAGCGCTCGGTGGCGGAACGCGTCATCGCCGCGATCGACGAGGCGGGGCCCCGTCTATTCGAGGGCGATTACGAGACCGAGTGGGAAGCCCAATCCCTGCGGGCGCGTGCCTTCCTTCAGCTCGGAGAGGTGGATTCGGCACTTGCCGTCGGGCGACGCGCGGTCAGCACCGTGGAGCGCGTGCGCGGCAGCTTCCGATCGAGAGCGATGAGAACCGGGTTCGCCGCGGCACGGCAGAAGACGTACGCAGACCTGATGACCGCACTCCTGCGAGCCGGCATGACCTCTGAAGCCTTCGTGGTCGCCGACCAGGCCCGGGGGCAGGCGCTCCGTGAGCACGTGGGCCTGCGCGGCTCGGCTCACGCCGCCGAAGCTCCCGAGGAGGCCGACCGCGCCGAGGAGCTGCTTCGCCGCATCGGCCAACTCGTATCGACGCTGGACGCGATACAGGCCGAAGGCGGGGCCGGCTCCGACACCGCCGCAGCACGCCTGTGGACTCGCCTGGCTAGGGCTAGAAGCGACTACGAGGCGTTGCAGATCAGCCGGGCGGAGAGAACCTCGGACAGCGCGCGTCCCGGTCACGCCGATCAGCTCGAGATCGAGGTGCAGGAGGCTTTGCAGCCGGGCGAGGTTCTTCTCGAATACTTCGTCATGCCCGATCGCGTCGTGGCCTTCATCCTGACGCGGGATACCTCCTTCGTCGTCGCTTCGGAGGCGGCCAGCGAGGATCTGGAGAGCAGAGTCAGACTCGCACGCAAGCTCGTCGGCAGCCCTGGTGGAAGCCCTGACGAGGCGGCTCCCGTCCTCGAAACGCTGTACGAGACCCTGATCGCCCCCGCCGCCCGCTCCATTCCGCTCCCGGAGGCCGATGTCCTGATTCTCGTTCCGCACGCCGTGCTCACGTACCTGCCGTTCGCGGCCTTACTCGAGCCGGACAGCGGACGACGCCTCGTCGAGATCCTCCCGCTCCTGCACCTTCCCTCCGCCGCGTCTCTCCCGGAGCTACGTTCGCGAGGGTCGGCTGGATCGGAAGTCAGCTTCGCGGAGGACATGACGTATGTGCTGGCTCCATTTCCGAAAGAGCTTCCAGCCACGGACCAGGAGGCGCAGGCGGTCATGCCCCTCCGCCCGGAGGCGCTCTTCTACCGGGGTGCGACGGCCACCGAGGAGCGACTCCGGAGCGTGTTGGAAAGCGGCGGACTCGTGCATTTCGCCTCTCACGCGGTCATGAACGCCCGCAATCCGCTGTTCTCGCGGCTCGAGTTGGCTCCCGGCCGCGCGGATCGGACGGACGACGACGGCCGGCTCGAAATCCACGAGATCCTCGATCTTCAGCTCAAAACACCGCTTGTCTACCTATCCGGCTGCGATACGGGCCTGGGCCCGGCTACGGCGACACGCTTCGATAGCGGCGAGGACTACTCCACCCTGGCGCAGTCATTTTTGTATGTCGGTGCGCAAAACGTGTTGGCCACCCTCTGGCGGGTCGAAGATCAGAGCGCCGCCGTGCTCGCGGGGTTCTTTTACGAGGAGCTGAGGGACGTGCCTCCACCGCAAGCTCTTGCACGCGCACAGCTTAGAATGATCTCACACCCCGAATTCAGCGATCCCTTCTATTGGGCCGGTTATCGCCTAAACGGTAGCGGCCGCTGAAGTAACGCCCCTTCCCGCTGCGATCGAGCCCGGGCGCCGGCCCGAATGGCTCGAACCCTGCAACTATCAACTACGCAAATCGGCGAAGTCCATCCGTCGATTGAAGAAAAGGGACGGGATTCAGCGCGGACTAACCATGTATGAGGAGTGACCCATGAAGCCGATCGCCTTCGCCCTGCTCGTGGCCCTCGGAGGAGCAGTCGCCTGTGCTCAGCAACCGACGGCGCCGGCGGAGCCGGGATCAGGCCAGGCGGTCGCCGGCAGCGGCGCTGTGGCTGATACGACCGCCGCGCCGCCGGTTACCGAGAAGGCCAACTTCGGTCCCCGGAAGAAGGGCATCGGCACGGAGTAGCTCCAGCGGGAGATGACCGGAGCGCTCCCCGACCCCGGGGCCTGTGTAAGGTTTCGCTCGCTCGCAGCACCTACTGAGCGAGCGGGACAGCGCCGGCTTCGCCTGAGCCGAAATCAGGCACGCGACGTCCACGTCGCATATGGGGTCCGACCGTACGGGCTCGGCTTTCTGCCGGGCCCGTACCCCGTTATACGGAGAACATCCGAGACAGGTGCGAGCCTCCGCCGAGCGCGCACTCCCCGCAGAACTCCCTACCTCCTCTGATCGTGTCGTCAGACGCGACCCGATCATCGGCTCCTTCGCCCTCGACCGGTGGAAGAGCGTCGCCTCTGCTCGCCTTCCGAACACCGGAAAGAGCGTGACACCTGAGGTGAAGGAATGAGTACGCCCGGAGAGATTCGAACTCCCAACCTCCTGATCCGTAGTCAGGTGCTCTATCCAGTTGAGCTACGGGCGCATTCTCGGGACCTGCCCACCGGGCAAGCGGGCGGCCTGCGTGTCGCCGGGAGACATCGCCGGCGGATCATGCCCAGGAGAGGATTCGAACCTCCACGCCCTAACGGGCACTAGCCCCTCAAGCTAGCGCGTCTGCCAATTCCGCCACCTGGGCCGGGCCGCTGCTCGCGCCGCAACGGCGAGAGAAGCCAAT
>JARRMU010000025.1:0-20465 GCA_037385645.1 Gemmatimonadales bacterium | reverse complement strand
GATGCCGCTTACTGCGGCAGGAGAACCGAGTCGATCACATGGATCACGCCGTTGACGGCCGCGATATCCACGTCGAGGATCGCGGACTGATTCACGAGGCCGCTGGACGCATCGATCTCCAAGGCCTGACCCTGAACGGTGGTCAGCTCGTCGGTGGCAAGCACGCTCTCAGCATACAGCCGCCCCGGCACGACATGGTAAGTGAGGATCGAGACCAGCTGGTCCCGGTTCTCGGGCAGCAGCAGACTCTCGACCGTACCCTGGGGCAGCGCCGCGAAGGCGTCGTCCGTCGGGGCGAATACCGTAAACGGTCCGGTCGACTTCAGCGTCTCGACGAGGTCGGCCGCTGTCAGGGCGGCGACCAGCGTCTGGAAGGTGTTGAGCTGAATCGCCGTCTCGACGATGTCCGGCTGCGGGATGAGGACATAGTCAATCGCATGCACGACGCCGTTGCTGGCCTCGATGTCGGCATTGATGATGTTCGCCTCGTTGACCTGCGCGTTAGCTGCGTCGATCACGACGTTTTGGTTCAGCAGCGTGGTCAGCTCGTCAGCCGCCAACACGTCGTCGGCGAACAGCCGGCCGGGCACGACGTGGTACGAGAGGATCTCGATCAAACGATCCTTGTTCTCCGGCGCCAACAGGAACTCCATCGTGCCAGCCGGCAGCGCCGCAAAGGCCTCGTCGGTCGGGGCGAACACGGTAAACGGTCCTGGCGACCTCAGAGTCGCGACCAGATCGGCGGCGGTTACCGCGGCGACCAGCGTCTCGAAGACACCTGCGTCGACGGCCGTATCTACGATATCAGGCAGCGGCGTAGGCGCCACGGGAAGATCATCGTCCCCGCAACCCACGAGCGCGGCGCCCAGGAAGAGGGGAAGGACGGACAGTCTTACTCGTCGGGAGACGTTCATGTCTCTAACACTCCGTTGGTTGGTTGGGCCTGTCTCGAAGCGCCGAAACTTGGCTTTGCCGGTGGTCGCTTCGAGCGATTGTCTATCATTTGTCGAGCACAATAGTGCGTGTGACGTCGGATGTCAAGTAATTGTCCAATACCAACGCTTGACGATATCGGAAGTGTGGGCTAAGCTTATGGACATGAACGCCAAAGACGAAGACACAACCGCGGCAATGCGCTTCCCCATCGGTGTCGTGGCGCGACGGACCGGTCTCTCGAAGGACGTGCTACGCGTATGGGAGAGCCGTTACGGCGTGGTGCGTCCGGTGAGGTCCGACTCGGGCCGTCGGCTTTACAGCGAGGAGGATGTCGAGCGGCTAAGCCTGCTCCGAGCTGCCACCTCGGTAGGCTGGAGCATAAGCGAGGTGGCGGACCGGACCATGGATGAGCTCCGGGAGCTCGCCACGCCGGCGTCGCCTCCCGTGCTGCCGCCGTCGGCCGCGCACAAGGGTGTTGAAGCGCCTACCGAGATTGTCCAGGAGTGCCGGCTGGCGACTGAAGACATGTCTGGCGAGCGGCTCGAAGCGGCCCTGTCGAGGGGCCTGATGGGGTTGTCCGGCGCCGACTTCATCAACGGCGTAGTGGCGCCTCTGCTTGCAGAGATCGGGGAGCTTTGGCGGATGGGACGCTTGGACCCGGCGCAGGAGCACCTCGTATCCGTCACGGTTCGCACGGTGCTAGCGCGGATGATCTCTGCCATGCAGCCGGGGGAGGGGTCGTCGCGGATCGTGTTGTCGACGCTGGCCGGAGAGGATCACGAGCTCGGTGCGATGCTCGCGGCCGCCACGGCCGCGGCGGCCGGCTGGCAGGCGATCTTCATCGGAGCGAACCTCCCGGTGGCGGACATCGCGGCCGCTGTCCGCCGAACGGGAGCAAGGGCCGTCGGGTTGAGCGTCGTGGCGTCGAACGGAACCACGAGCCATGCGACCGTGAGCGAGCAGTTGACCTCGCTCCGAAGGGAGCTGGCCAAGGACGTGCAGATCTTCGTCGGGGGAGCCGCCGCCGCCAAGTACGAGGGCATGGCTTCCGCGATCGGCGCTCGCCAGTTCGGCAACCTCGATGAGTTCCGCGTCGCGCTGCAGGTTATGGACGGCGGAGGGAGCTGACGGCGGGCGTCTGCGAACGGCTGACTCCTCTCGGCTCTTGACCGGCGCCGAACGGGTCGCCACGATACGGCCGCGTATGGTTCGCTCGAACCGGCGTCTTCGTGAGTAGAGATCTGGGTAAGAAGCAGAGGTTTGCGATGCGTCCCTCGATCGTCCCCGCCCTTCTGGTCGCCGCGCTGCTTGCGGCCTTTTTCGTCCTCGCGGTCATCGCTCTCGACCTCGCCTGACCCTCCACCGCGGCGAGCCGGCTAGGCTGCAGGCTTCCGCCTCGCGTGCCACACGAGCAGCCCCACGAGAGCGGCGATCGTGAGGAGCGCCAACGCTTGCTGGGCGATCGGCGTTAGGCTGGGCGGAAAGCCGCGGATCGGCTCGCCGCCGCGCGCCACCACCCAGATTGCCAGCAGCACGCCGGTGAGGCCGCCTCCGCCGACAAGACCCGAGCCGAACAGCACGCCCTCCTCACGTCGCCGCTCTGCTTCCTCGGGAGCCTGATTCCGAGTCAAGAGGTGCCGGGTCAGCCCGCCGATGAACACCGCAGCCATCGTCGAGAGCGGCAGATAGACGCCGACCGCGAAGGCAAGGACCGGGATCTTGAACAGGCTGGCGACCAGCCCGATCCCGACTCCTATCAGGATGAGCATCCAGGGCAGGCTCTGATCCAGCACGCCGTCGATCACCAGCTTCATCAGCACGGCCTGGGGCGCCGGAAGCTCGGCACCGCCGAGGCCGCCCGGCACGCCCTGATTCAGGAGAATCACCACGATCGCGACCACGCCGGCCGATGTGATCACCCCCACGAGCTCGCCGATCTGCTGAAAGCGCGGCGTGGCCCCGAGGAGGAAGCCGGTCTTGAGGTCCTGCGAAGTGTCGCCGGCGATCGAGGCTGCGATGCAGACGGCGGTACCGACCATCAAAGCGGTCGCCTTGCCGGGGAGGTCCGTCCAGCCGAGGAGAAGGAAGATCGCGCTCGTTCCCAGCAGGGTGGCGATCGTCATCCCCGATGTCGGGTTCGAGGTCACGCCGACCAATCCCACGATTCGGGAGCTGACCGTCACGAAGAAGAAGGCGAACAGGGCGATCAGGATCGAGGCCACGAGGCGGACCGGCATCGAATCGATGTATCCGAGAATCCCCGGCACGAACGTGAGCACCGTCAGGATTCCGATCACCCACAACATGATCGTGCGGAAGGAGAGGTCGAGATCGAACCTCTCCATCGCAGTGGTGACGCCGGTCGAGATGTGCCGGACGCTGAGCCTGAACGACTCGATCATCGTCGGGATCGACTTGATCAGCGTGATGATGCCGCCCGTCGCCACGGCCCCGGCCCCGATGTAGCGCACGTAGCGGTGCCAGATCTCCCCCGGGGCCATGTCGCGGATCAGCATCTCGGCCTCGGGATACAGCGGTTGCGTCATCCCGGCTCCCCATATGTTGATGAGCGGGATGATGATGAGCCACGAGAGCGCCGCGCCGGCGACCATGATGGTGGCGATCCGGATGCCCAGGATGTAGCCGACGCCGATCAAGGGAGGCGAGACGCTGATCGAAAGCTGCGCCTTGAGCGGCAGGGTGAGCCGGAACGAGCCGACGACGAACTTGAAGCCGTCGGTGATCAGCTTGAACAGCATCCCGACGCCGAGGCCCCAAAACACGCCGCGAGCCTGGCTGCCACCGCCCTCCGCGGCCACCAGGACCTCGGCGCAGGCCAGACCCTCCGGGTACGGCAGCTTGCCATGCTCGCGCTTGATCAGGTAGCGCCGCAGCGGGATCATCGACAGCACGCCGAGCAGACCGCCGGCCATCGTGAGCAGGGTGATCTGCGCCCAGGCTGGGCTCATCCCCCAGATGAACAGCGCCGGGATCGTGAACAGCACGCCGGAGGCGACCGAGGAGCTGGCCGAGCCCACGGTCTGCGACATGTTGCTCTCGAGGATGCTGTGCCTGAGGCCGAAGGCGGTGAGCAGCCGGAACGCGACCACGGTCAGGACGGCCACCGGGATCGACGTGCTGATCGTCAGGCCGGCCTTGAGGCCCAGGTAGGTGTTGGCGGCCCCGAACACCATCCCCAGGATAGCCCCCGTGATGACCGCCTTGACCGTGAACTCGGTCGGCGTCTCGCCGCTGGTGAGCGGGATGTACTGCTCGCCCTCCTTCAGCTCGTACGCCGTCGGCGGGAGCTTGCGGGCTCCGGGCCCGGCGCCGCCGCTCGGACTCGGCGGGCTCACTTGCCGCCCAAAGCCCAGCCGACCTGGTAGGTGATCGTCAGGTCGTTCTTCTCATCTCCCGCGGGCGGCGGGTTGTTGTACTCATGGAGCAGCCTGATGCTGAACGTGAGGCCCTCGATCGCGGTGAGCGCGATCTCGTACGAGTCGATTAGCTCGAAGTCGCTGAACTGCTGCAGCGACGGGTTGTAGGATACGCGCAGCTGAAAGATGACCGGGCCCGCCAGCTGCCTGAAGCCGGCCGCCGTGTCGAGGATCGGCGTGCTCGTATTGACCTCGGTAGAGGTCAAGTTGTCGAACCGCCCGCCCGCTCCCAGCGATACGTAGAGGTTGGTGTTCTCGTTCTGGACGAATTGGTACCCCAACCCGGCGGAGTACGTCTGCCGGAGCTGGAGGTCCTTATCCGGGTCGTGCTGCCACCGCATGGTGACGCCGGTAAACAGGCGACCCGGGATGAGGAAGATGTCGGTTGCCAACGCGACGATGACCTTGGGCTCGGTGCTGGTGACGTTGCCCTCGTTGTCGAACTCCCTCGTCGATGTGATCAGCGTGGTAAACTCCGTGCGGTCCTTCTCGGTCTCGCGCCCGAGGTCGAGATTGAAGGAGAAATTGGTCTCGTCCGTGTTGCCCTTTTGGTAGCTTCCGCCCATCGAGCCCAGGAACTTCCAGAACTTGAAGAAGGGCCTGTAGAGCCCGATGATAATCGGCTCCAGGGCCTCGAGGTCGTCGGCCGCTCCCACGGCATCGAAGTCGGCGGGCTGGACGAGGCGGGTCGTGCCGTCTGCCAGCTCCAGCAGCAGGCCATCGGCGACCGGGCGGACGGCAGCGGCCACGACCGTCGAGTCGGCGAGCCGGATGCCGATCGGATCGGGGGCGCTGAACGCTTGGACATCTGACGCCGGGATCGTGATATCCGAGCCCCGGTACTTGAACACCCAGCTGCCGTCCACGATACCGACCAGCTCGCCCGCGATATGGTCGCCATCGGCAAACGTGAGGTCCTGCTGAGCGGCGGCGTCCGCGGGGATGCCGAGACCCACGGCGCAGAGGGTGAGCCACACCGCACCAAGGCGCGCTGCTGCGGCACGCAAAGCGTTGGCATATATCATCGCTGAAACCCCATTTTCTGGTTGAAGGATCGCGTCAACCTGCACCCGGTGGCGAGGGCGCGCAATTCGAATCCAGCCGGGTGGTGCGGGAATCTCGAGATGAAGCGAATCCGGCTCATCCATTGGCATACCGAGGAAGGCTCGGCGCGCGTGGAGCTGCTCGCCGGAGAGGGCTATCGGGTGGAGTGGGAGCCTCGGCCGGGCCCCGATCTGTTCAAGAGGTTGACAGCCGATCCAACCGACGCGCTCGTGATTGACCTGACCCGTCTTCCGTCGGGTGGGCGCGATCTGGCGCTCGAGGTTCGACACCGGCGGTCCACGCGCCACATCCCGCTCGTCTTCGTCGAAGGAGAGGCAGAGAAAGTAGAACGCGTGCGCGCGCTGCTTCCGGACGCCGTCTACACGACCTGGTCCGAGATCGGCCGGGCCCTTGGACAGGCGATCGCGAAGCCGCCGACTGATCCCATCGTCCCATCCTCCCGCATGGCAGGTTACGCCGGAGTCCCGCTTCCGAAGAAGTTGGGGATTGCGGAGGGAACGATCGTGCGCCTGATCGACGCGCCCGAGGGGTTCGCGGCGCAGCTGGAGGACCTTCCTCGGGGGGCGGTGTTGCGTGATGGGCTTCGCGGGCGAGCCGATCTCATCGTCTGGTTTGCCCGCTCGCAGTCGGCGATTCGCCGCCGGATACATCAGATCGCGGCAAGAGCCACCGAGTGCCCGGCTTGGATCGCCTGGCCCAAGAGGTCCTCCGGCGTGGAGAGCGACCTGACGCAGCAGCTCGTCCGACGGAAGGCAGAGGCCGCAGGGCTGATCGACTACAAGATCATCGCGATCGATCGTACCTGGTCCGGGCTTCTCTTTACACGCAGACGCGGCGGCCCGAAGAGCGGATAGCCCGGCCGACCCCGCGTCACCTTGTCTGCCCGCCGCCGGGAGTACAACGTGGGGCGCACGACAGGAAAACGAAGCCTGACAAGCGGAGGAGAAGAGAATGCCCATCCTGAAGATCGCTTCGTACCGCGTAGGCGCGGCTCACAAGGGTTCGAGCGGAGACACCCGCTACCTGTTTCTGGAGCCGGATGCCGGCGAGACGGGCCCGGGAAGCGCGGGCGTGAAGGTCTACTTCGAGTCGACGACGAAGACTGTGGGGCGTGTGGCCGGTGACGTCATCGTGGCCACGTTGCCCGACGCGCTCTTCCGAGACATGTACCACATCGTTCAGACCGAGCGTCCCGTCTTCTTCATGTGGCAGCTGGACGGGGAAACTGACCAGCTGGAGTCGTGCGGGGTCGCCACGGTGGAGGAGCCGACGGGAGAGGGATTCAGAGACACCTCGGATCACTCTGAGTACAGCTGATGGAAAACACCGGCATCAACCGGGATCGTTTTCAGGCGGCGTTTCTTCTCCTGCTGGTCGTCGCGATCTCGCTCCTATTCTTCGCCATGGTGCGTTCCCTCCTCATGGCCGTCTTCATCGCCGCCATCCTGAGCGGGATGTTGTATGGCCTCTACCAGCGCCTGGTGCGCTGGTTCAAGGGCCGCGAGTCGCTCGCCTCGATTGCCACGATCCTCATCTTCGTGTTCGCGCTTCTCATTCCGCTCTCGGGCTTTCTGGGCATCGTGACCACGCAGGCGCTGGATGTGAGCGAGGCGGTCGGGCCCTGGCTCCAGGAGCAGGCAGCGAGGCAAGACGAATTGGATCGCCTCATCCAGCGGCTGCCGTTCGCGGGCGCGGTCGAACCCTACCAGGAGCAGATCACGGAGAAAGTGGCCGAGGTCGCGCAGAACGTGGGCTCGTTCGTCTTCTCGAAGCTCGCGGCGGCCACGAAGGGCACCGTGCTGTTCTTCTTCATGTTGTTCGTGATGCTCTACGCGATGTTCTTTTTCCTGAAGGACGGTCCCGCGGTCCTCAACCGCATCCTCTACTACATGCCGCTGTCGCCGGAGGCCGAGAACCGGTTGGTGCAGAAGTTCGTGTCCGTGACCCGAGCCACCATCAAGGGCACCCTGGTGATCGGCGTGGCGCAGGGCGCTCTCGCGGGCGTGGCGTTCGCGGTAGCGGGCATTCACGGCTCGGCCTTCTGGGGGACGGTCATGGCCGTGCTCTCGATCCTCCCCGGCATCGGGATCGCCCTCGTTTGGGTTCCCGCCGTGATCTACTTGCTGGCAATCGGCAAGACGGCCGTCGGCATAGGCTTGGCGCTCTGGTGTGGGCTGGTGGCGGGCACGGTGGACAACGTGCTGAGGCCGCGACTCGTAGGGCGGGACACGCAGATGCCGGATCTGCTCATTCTTCTGGCGACCCTGGGTGGCCTGGTGCTGTTCGGAGCGGTGGGGATCGTCGTGGGCCCGATCGTGGCGGCCCTCTTCCTGACGGTCTGGGAGATCTACGGCGAGTTCTTCAAGAGCGTCCTGCCGGAGCCGAAGGCGGTGCCGGTCACGCCTGCTGGGCCTCAGCCCCGGGGATCAGTCTCGGAGGCCGGCGACTAGGGCTTGATCGGAGGCAGCGGGCCCGGTCAGGCCCGCTCGATGTAGTAGCAGATCCGCCAGTTGGACATGCTCTCCGGGTCGTCCTCCGGAGTGTCCTCGGGCAGGTCCTCTCCCGGTGCGTAGCGGCCGATCATCGCCTCCACCGGACCCCTGAACTCCCGGCTGTAATGGTCGAGCTCATCGTTGGCGCTGAACGTGTCGAGTTCCTCGCCAAAGAACTCGACGACGAGATGGTCGTCGATCTCGCCCTCGAACACCACACGGTCGAGGTTGTCCTTTTTGTTCCACGCCGGATGATCGGAGATCGACCAATGCCCCTTCTCGGGGAACTGCGTCTGCTGGATCACCTTCGTGCCGTTCTTCCGGTCACCCCAGACCTTGGAGCGAAAGCGGAACTCGCCCTTCTCCTTGAAGGCCGGCTCCAAGTTGTCCAGGATCTGAAGCCACTGGAGGACGACCCTAATTCGCTCGCCGCTCTGCTCTGTCATCGATTCCGTCTCGTCGCTGCTGGAGGTCAACGTCGTTCGTTCAACTGCATTCCAACCCTGCAATCTGCGGTGCGGCTGGGGCGTCAACAAGGTCAGCCCTCCTCGCCACTTTCATTGGGCTGCAGCGTTCCGAACGCGTACCTCCAACCGAACGCTTCCAGCAGCTTCAGGAGGCGCCGGATCGGCAGGCCCATGACGTTGAAGTAGTCGCCCTCGATGCGGTCGACGATTGCCGCTCCGAAGCCCTGAATGCCGTAGGCTCCCGCCTTGTCGAGGGGCTCTCCCGTGGCGGCGTACGCGGCGCATTCACCTGCCGTGAGATGCCGGAACCACACTCTGGTGGCCTCGACGGCGCTCTCGACACGGCGGGCCGAGTCGAGAGCGATCCCCGTGTACACGGTGTGTTCTTCCCCGGAGAGGCGTTCGAGCATCGCCGCAGCTTCGTCGGGTGAGCCCGGCTTTCCAAGTACCGCATTCCCGTGCGCGACCAGCGTGTCGCAGGCGAGGGTCAGGCTTCCGGAAGCGGCCCGCTGCTCGGCCTTCGCTCGCGCGAGGCGCTCCGCGGCCTCGGCCGGGCCCTCCCCGGCCAAGAGCCGCTCGTCCACATCGGAGGGCCGGATCTCGAACGGGAGACCGAGCTGCTCAAGGAGCTGCCGACGACGCGGCGATCCGGAGGCGAGGATGAGTCGTGGTGGCCGGATGAGGTCGTCGCTCCGCAGTCTAATCTCCTTTCATCGATGGCCGAGTTTCCGTAAATCCTACACTAGGGCAACCCCCGCGAACGAGTCCTGCACCGGAGGTATACGTGACGGCCCGCCAAGAGCCGAGGTCGGGCGGCAGGAAGAAACGCTGGCTCTGGATCGCCGCCGTCGGAGCGGTCCTGGCGATCGCAGGCTACGTCGGCCTCCACGTCATCGCCAATGGACAGCTCCGCAAGCTGTTGCCGGCAGCCGTGGCCACGGCGGTCGGCGGCGAGGACGCCGACCGATACGCCGTCGCGGTCGATGGGGTCCGCCTCGCCCCCTGGCTGAGCGGTCTGACCGTGCGTGGTCTAACCGTGGCTCTCGACACCGCCCGCGCCGCGGATGCCGAGGAGCCCGCGCTGATACGAAGCGCCAGCGTGCGGTCGTTCCATGTCTCCGGAATCCGGCTCATCCCGCTGATTCGCGGCGAGGGGATCTTCATCTCGTCGATCGAGATCGATCGGCCTCGGGCGGAGCTTTACTTTGCTCTGCAGCCAGGCGAGGAGCCGCGCCCGGAGGCGGAGGCCACCCAAGGGGCCGCGGGGGCTGGGGATGGAGAGGCGACGGGAGGCTTCGAAGCGCCGCCGGCAACGCTCGAGCGCATCCGGATCGACGATGCGTCGATCGTTATGATCGAGGACTCGGAAATCGGCACCGCCCTGTCGGCGCTCCACGGGCTGGATCTCGAGCTCACGGACATCCGGATCGACGTGGTCACGGCCGCCAACCCCGCCCGCGCCCTGGCGAACTCCAGGGTCGTGATTGCCTTCGACTCCGCCAGCCACCGGGTCGAAGACAGCTTGTACGTGATCCGTACTGTCGGGCTGCGGGCGGACAGCGATGAGTCGCTGGTCTCGATCGAGGACTTCAGCGTCATCCCCACGCTCGAGGCCGGCCCGTTCTTCGCCCGCCTCAAGCAGCGGGCGGACCGGATCGATCTGACCGCCGGGCCGATTTTCATCCGAGGCCTCGACTTCCACCGGTACTTCGCCGAGGATGCGCTCTACGTCCGCTCCATCGAGGTGGATTCGCTCGATTTGCACGTGTTTGCCGACATCAACATCGCGTGGGGACCACGGGCCCGGGCGTGCCGCTACCACAACGGCTTCGCGGAGATCGAGGTGCCGATGACGATCGACACCATCCAGCTCGTGGAAGCGGACATTCTCTACTCCGAGCTGGCGAAGGGGGCAGCTCGTCCCGGAGAGCTGACCTTCGAGGATCTGAGCGGCGTCGTCGTCAACGTAACGAACGATCGCGAGAAGATGACCCACGAGACGCCGGCCGTCGTGGATGTCACCGGCAAGCTGTTCGGAGAGGCCGACGTGCACGCGAGGTTGGCCTATCCGCTCCTCTCGCCGACGCTGGACTACAGCCTGGATGCTTCTGCGGGTAGCATGGACATGGCGGCGTTCAACACCTTCTCGAGGAACGTGGTCGGCGTCGAGGTCAAGAAGGGTCAGCTGGACAGCCTCCATATGAGCTACGTGGCTGACCGGGGCCAGGCCAGCGGGCGCATCTACATGCTCTATCGGGACCTGGACTTCCGCATCTTCGACAGGAACCGCGGCAAGGAGATGCCTTGGCACACCGTCGCCGGCTTTCTGGGCAATCTGGTAGTCAGGTCGAACAATCCGGGCAAGCCGGGCGACGAGCCGCGCGAAGGGACGATCAAGTACACCTGCAGCGACAAGGACATCGTGTTCTTCGAGTTCCTGGTCGGCGCGCTGGGAAGCGGCATGAAGGGGATCGTGATCGGGTAGCCCGGCTGATAGGTTCGGCCGGGATTTCGATGGAATGTTGTTCTTGGGGAGGAGCCGCCTCGGAGACCCGCGGTGTTGGTAGACAAGGAGGAACGTGATGCCGATCGCTCAGGCCTTATTGCCCGAATTCGACCAGGAGATGGCCGCCACTCGCAAGCTTCTCGAGCGGGTGCCGGACGGCAAGTTCGACTGGAGCCCGCACGAGAAATCGATGACGCTCGGCCGTCTGGCAGGGCATCTGGCGGAGCTGCCAATGTGGACCGCGGTGTCGCTAGATCAGGATGAATTCGACGTGAACCCGCCGGATGGGGAACAGGAGTGGGAGGCAGCCAACCTTACCTCGTCGGCGGAGACTCTCGAGCTGTTCGACAAGAACTCGGCAGACGCGCGGGAGAAGATCGCATCGACCGGCGATGCCACCTTTTTCGAGGACTGGACGCTGAAGAGCGGTGGCGAGACGCTGTTCACCATCCCGAAGATCGGCGTCGTCCGATCGTTCATCCTCAACCACTCCATCCACCACCGCGGGCAGCTCACGGTCTTTCTGAGGCTGTTGGACGTGCCCGTACCTCAGACGTACGGTCCGACGGCTGACGAGCCGGACTTCTAGGAACAGCTCGTCCGAGAAACGAGCAGCCGGGCCACCAGGTCCGGCTGCTAGACCTCTCCAGCCATGAATTGGACGAGCGACTCCTCCGACAGCTCTCTTTTGGCCCGGTCGACGACGACCCGCCCCCGCCGGAGCACGACGAAATGGTCGCCCACGGGGAATGCGTGATGGGGAGTGTGGGTGACGAGGATGACGCCGACATCTTCCCGGCTCACCTCCATGATGGTGCGTAGCAGGACCTTCGTCTGCCGGACACCGAGGGCGGCCGTCGGTTCGTCGAGGACGAGAAGGCGACCCCCGCGGTGCAGGGCACGCGCGATGGCGAGCGATTGCCGCTCGCCGCCGGATAGGGTCCCGGCCGGCTGATGGGCATCGGCGATTCGGACGCCTAGGCGGGCGAGCTCGTCGCGGGCGCTCCGCTCGCAGCGGGCGGGATCCAGCCTCCTGAAGGGGCCTTGGCTTTTCAGCGGTTCGGAGCCGAGGAAGAAGTTCCGCCACACGCTCATCAGGGGTGCGATCGCCAGGTCCTGGTAGACGGTCGTGATGCCCCGGGCGAGCGCCTCGCGCGGGGAGCTCAGTTTTAGGCTCTCGCCGTCCAGCAGAATCTCCCCCTCCGTCGGCCCGTAAACGCCCGACAGGACCTTGATGAGCGTCGTCTTCCCGGCCCCGTTGTCGCCCAGCAG
Source organism: Gemmatimonadales bacterium (assembly GCA_037385645.1). GTDB lineage: Bacteria > Gemmatimonadota > Gemmatimonadetes > Palauibacterales > Palauibacteraceae. The sequence goes on along the minus strand of JARRMU010000025.1, from coordinate 8,290 downwards.
GCACGTCACCTCGCCTGCCCGCACGTCGAGCGAGACATGGTCGAGGGCACGAACCGAGCCAAACGTCTTGCTGATGTCTCTCACCGCCAGCCGAGGATCGCGACTCATCCCGCTGCCTCTCGTTCCGTTCTGCTCCGTCAATGCCGCTGCTCGACCAGGCGCCGAACCTGGTTGTTGAACAGCACCGCGGCGATCAGAAGAGCTCCGAGCGCGACCTGGAACCAGTCGGCGTTGACGCCGATCATCACGATGCCCTGCCGGACGAGGCCGAATATGAGGGCGCCGAGCGCAGCGCCCAGGGCCGACCCGTAGCCGCCCCTGAGGAGGGTGCCGCCGATGACGACGGCGGTGATCGCCCAGAACTCCTGCAGCGTGCCGCGGAGCGTATCCGCTCCGTTGAACTGCACCGCCTGAATGATTCCGACGAGACACGCGGCGGCGGCCGTGGTCATGAACAGGCTGATCTTCACTCGGCTTACGGGGACTCCCAGGTTCCGCGCCGCTTCCGCCTGTCCGCCGGCGCCGAAGATCCAGTTCCCGTAGCGCGTTCGGTTGAGGATCCAGGTCGCGGCGGCCGTGAGGCCGATCCACCAGACGACGGAGGCGCGGAAGGGCGGCAGCGGGTTGCTGGCGAACAGGAACCTGGCCGTCTCGTAGCCCATCGAACCGTCGAGGCCGCCCAGCTGCGTGCGGCCGGTGAGCCCACGGCTGATCGCAATCGTGAGTCCGCGGATCGTGAACAGCATGCCCAACGTGACGATGAACGAGGGAAGTCCGGTTCGGATGACGATGATGCCGTTCAGATAGCCGATCGCGAGGCACAGACCCACCGTCGCCGCCAAGGCGGGCCAGAGCGGCCAGCCGAGGTGGGTGGTGAGGAGCATGATGGACATGCCCGCCGCTCCGATGATCGAGCCCACGGAGAGATCGAACTCGCCCCCGATCATCAGGAGGGCCACGGCCGCGGCCAGGATTCCGAGAGGTGCGGCCGCGTTGAGGTACGCCGCTGTCCCGGCCCGGCTCAGGAAGGGCTCGCCGGCTTGAATCGTGAAGAAGATCCAGAGGACCACGGCCCCGAGCGCGGCCGCCAGCTCTGGCCGGGCGAGAAAGCGCCTCGCCCGGGGCGGGCGCGAGTCAGCCGGCTCGGCCCCCATCCCTACCGCACCCCCCGTCCGACGAGCCGGATGACCTCGGCGGCGTTGTCGCTGGTCACGAAGGCGGGCCCGGTCCGGATCACGCCGTCGGGAAGCGCCCCGATCTGGGCGGCCTTGTGAAGAAGGACGACGGCCAGGTAGCCCTGCAGGTACGGCTGCTGATCGACCGCGAAGCTCATCTCACCCTCCCGGATCGCTTCCAGAACCGGCAGAGAGAGGTCGAACGTGGCGAGCGCGAGCGTTTCGTCGAGCGCGTTGGATTCCCGTAGGGTCGACACGGCCGCCAGGGCCGGGACGGCACCGGCGGGGCCGAGGGTCAACACACCGTCGATGCCGGGCTCGCGCGCCAGCGCGCCCCTGATCCTCTGCTGGGCGTCCTCGGGGTCGGCCAGGTCGACCGCAAGCACCTGCACGCTGCCATCCGCCTCGCGAAGGCCATCCTCCAGCCCCGCGCAGCGACTGTCCAGGGCGATGTTCCCCACCTCGTGGTTCACGCACAGCACGCGGGTCACGCCGGCTTCGGCCATCCGCCGTCCCGCCGCGAAGCCGGCGTCGCGCTCGGGTTGGCCGACGTGAGCCCTCAGGCCCAGATCGCGGAACACGAGCGCCCCGGAGTTGATCGAGACGATGGGGATGCCAGCGGCGGCGGCCGCGCGAATCGACGGGGCGAGCGCGTCGCCGTCCGGGATGGAGACCGCCAGGCCCTCCGGGCGGGATGCCGCCACGGCGTCGATGAGCTGGCTCATCTCGACCATGTTGAAGGTACCGGGCGCCTGGTACTCGACCCGGACACCCAACTCGGCTCCCGCATCTCGCGCTCCCGTCGCCACGACGGACCAGAAGGGATCGGCCGACTGCCCGTGCGTCACGAGGACGACGCGGGGGCTCTCCGCCCGTGCGGTCGCGTCGTGGCGGTCCGCTGCTCCGACATTCTCTCCTCGCTCTTCGGGCGATCGGCAGGAGACCACAGCGAGGGAGACGAGAAGCCAGAGCAGCGCTCGTGATCGCAGAGTCATGACAGGGGGTGGTCGGCAGGCAAGCTAAAGCGCTCCAGAGTCGCCGCGGCCTTGGCTACCCTCTCTCGCTCCTCGGGCGAGAGCCCGGCCACCCGCTCCGCGAGCTTCGCCACCCTGCGCTCGCGGCCCTCGAGAAGCAGCCGCCTGCCTTTCGATGTGGCCCGAATCCTGGTGACGCGGCGATCCTGGGAGTCCCGCTGCCGGCTCACCAATCCCTCCCACTCCAGCTCCTTCACCAGGCGAGAGATACTGGGCGGACGCACTTGCTCGGCCTCGGCGAGTTCGGAGATCGAGATCGGGCCTCCGAAGACGATGACGGAGAGGGCCGACAGGCGTGAGGCGGTCAGACCGCTCTTCGAGTCCACCGTCCGCACCTGCCGAAGCAGGTGGATCGCAGCCGAGTGGAGACGGTCGGCGATCTGGCGGTCCGTTGCGTTCAAGGACGTCCAGCGCCGTTCGAGCCACGGCTGGGTTGACGTGGCCTTGACGGATCGGTGTGAGAGGTCATATTTATTTCGTTAGCTAAGCTAATGATTGTCGAGACAAGATACCGCGAGGGCCCGACCATGTCAACGTGCGGCTCGCAGCGAACCCGGCCTCTGAGGGGCCCACAAAATAGGAGAAGGCGATGAGCGACGGACCTTCCTTCGAATTGAGAGCGATTGGCCAGGTGGCGATCAACGTCCGCGACCTGGAGCGGGCGATCGAATTCTACCGGGACGTGCTGGGTCTCGAGTTCTTATTCAGCGCGCCTCCACAGATGGCGTTCTTCGATTGCGGCGGGGTGCGCCTGCTGCTCGGCGTGCCGGAGGATCAGGAGTCGGATCATTCCGCCTCGATCCTCTACTACCGGGTCGATGACATCAATCTGGCCCATCAGGGCTTGATGGCGAAGGGAGCGGCCTTCGAACGGGAGCCCGCGGCGGTGCACAGGACGGAGGAGTCCGAGCTCTGGCTCGCGTTCCTGCGCGATTCGGAAGGCAACCTTCTCGCTCTGATGAGCGAGGTCCCGGTGGCCTGAAGCCGCCGCCTTGCGTCTCACGAGCCTCGACGGAGGACAGCGCTCGACCGATGGCGCCTCAGAGGGCATCTTGGACCATGAGTGAGATTCAGCCTTCGGGTCGTTCGCGTCCCTCGGGCCGCCGGTCCGACGAGCTTCGTCCCGTCACCATCGAGCTCGGTGCGGCACCCTTCGCGGAAGGGTCCTGCCTGATCTCCACCGGTGCCACGCGCGTCCTCTGCACCGCGACGGTGGAGGATGGGGTCCCTCCCTGGCGTGAGGGAAGGGGTGGTTGGGTCACCGGCGAGTACGCGATGATCCCCCGGGCGACACCCGAGCGTACCCGGCGCGAGCGAACCGGGGCCCGGGGCCGAACGCAGGAGATTCAGCGGCTCATCGGCCGGTCCCTCAGGGCGGCCACCGACCTGGCTCGTCTGGGTGAGCGGACCGTGACGATCGACTGCGATGTGCTGAGCGCCGATGGCGGCACGCGCACTGCCTCCATCACCGGAGCCTGTCTGGCGCTCTGGGAGGCCTTGGAGGGCCTCGTGAAGGCCGGCGACCTGGAGTCGAGCCCGCTCGAGCAGCTGGTCGCGGCAACCTGCGTCGGGATCGTCGGCGGAGATCCTTGCTTGGATCTGGATTACGCCGAAGACTCGACGGCCGACGTGGTTCTCAATGTCGTCTCGCTCGAGGACGGGCGGATGGTGGAGCTACAGGGCACCGCCGAAGGGGCGCCATTCGCGCGCGAGGGACTGACCGAGATGCTGGACCTGGCGGAGGTCGGTATCGGCGAATTGCTGACGTTACAGCGGACGGCGATGAGGAGGGCAGGCTAGCGGAGGGGTGAATCGGTCGGCGTGCCTGGCCCCGCCCAAAGAGGCGGCACACCGACCCGATCCAGGATTTCGAGCCGGGACTAGTTCTTCGCCCGGTTCATATTCGTGGCGTAGATCTCGTCCTTGTGGCCGCTGAAGTACTTGAAGAACGTCTCGGCCATCGCGTCCCATTCCTCCCGCTCGGGCGTGTCCTCTGCCGGCCGGTTCTCGTCGAACCATGCGTCGCATGCCGGGCAGTCTGCCTCGATGTCGGCCCAGTCATCGTACTCGGCCATGATCACGACGTCCTTGGAATTCGCGCCCCAGTTGTGCGTGGCGACCCGGTACCAGAGGATGTTCGGATCCAACTGGGCGACCGGTGCCATCACCTGGTCGATCCATTGCATTGCCTTCTGACGGTCCGCCGTAGCCGGCATATGGATGAGCGTGACCGTGATGTAATTGATGTCGGGTTCCTCCTCGTCGTCCTGCGCGAGCACCGGAGTCGGAGCGAGGGTCAAAGTGGCAGCCACGAGCAGGGCTGCCAGAACGAAGAAGCGTCTCATAGATAAGGTCCTTTCCTTCCATTGGGCGGGGCGATCGCTAATCGATTGCGGCGGGAATCTGGCGCCATCGGCGCCAAAGAACAACAGACTGGCGCGTCGGCCCCTCCTCGACACACGGCCGTCGACGTTTCGACGGCCCGCGGAACCGGTTAACCTGATCCTTCTCCCGCGGTCGATCACGTGTTTCGAGCGCTGATCGAATGCACGCGCTTGACCGCAGCCAAGGCTTCGTGGACTCGGAGGTTCGATGCGACGCACGTTGACAGCCGCGCGCGCCCTGATACTCGGCACGGGACTGCTGATGGGCCTTGCCACGGCAGCGGTGGGCCAGATCCGAGGCGGCATCAAGGGCGGGTACAACTCGTCCAACGTCAGCCTGAACGTGGCCGACGACAAGGTCGACACGAAGGCTAGGGGCGGGTTTCATGTCGGTGGCACGCTATACATCGGCGGGCCGACCTGGGGCGTCGAGGTCCAGGGCCTCTACACCAAGAAAGGCTTCAAGCGCGATCCCGACAGCGTGGGTCCCTTCGACGAAGAGTGGCGCTTCTCCTACGGGGAGTTTCCTCTCCTTCTCATGGCGCAGACCCCGATGGCGGTCACGTCACCCCGTGTCTTCTTCGGCCCCACGTTCAGCTTCCAGACCTCCTGCAAGAGAAAGGTGTTCGATGATCTCGACGAGGTCGAGTTCGATTGTCTCCCGGGCCAGGTCAAGAGCACCGACATCGGCTTCTTGGCCGGCATCGGCATCAAAGCCACCAGCCTGACGATCGACATTTCCTACGAGTGGGGCTTCAAGGACATCGCCGAGAGCGAGATCATCAGCATCAAGAATCGAAACTTGATGTTCTCGGTGGGGTTGACCTTTCCGAACTGAGACTCAGAGGGAGGTGAGGGCTGGGGCCGGGTGCAATCGCGTGGCTATGGAGCCCGGACAACAAACCTGAAAGCGAATATGATCGCGAAGAAGACGAATATGACTGCTAGTAGGATCAGTAGGTTGCTAAGGTCGGGCATGTATCGGTCTGGCTGGATGGCAGCTGTGACTGCCGTGATGATCGCGGCTTGTGGCACGGGGCAGGACGGCGCGGGCTCGTCCACGGTCTCGGCCGGCCCGGGCTCCGGAGACGGGGGCACTGCGACCGAGGTGCTGGCCTCCATCGATGGAAACGAGATCACCGTGGCCGACCTGGATGAGCAGGTGCGCGATCAACTCTCCAGGATGGACTACCAGTACCGTGCGCAGCGGTCGCAACTGCTCGAGGCCGCCGTCGAGGGGGTGATCCAGGATCGTCTGCTGACGGAGGCCGCGGCGGCGCGAGGCGTGAGCCTCGAGGAGATCGTCGCCACGGAGACCGAGGGGAAGGTTGAGGTTTCGGATGCGGAGGTCGAGGACTGGTACCGGCGGAACAGCTCACGGCTTCAGGGCCGACAGCTGGAGGAGGTGGCGCCGCAGATCCGGCAGTACCTCGAGGACATAGAGCGCCAAAAGCTGGTGATGGCCCTAGTGTCGGAGCTGGGGACGGAGCACGAGATCGAGTACTACGTCGAGCCGGCGCGGGCCGACTTCGATCTTGAGGGCGCTCCCACCTTCGGGCCTGATGACGCGCCCGTCACCCTCATCGAGTTCTCCGACTTCGAGTGTCCCATCTGCAGCCGCTTCTTCCCCACACTCAACAGGGTCAAGGAGGAATACGGGGACCGAGTGCGCATCGTATACCTCCAGTTTCCGCTGACGAACATCCACCCCCACGCCTTCAAGGCGGCCGAAGCCTCCCTCTGCGCGCACGAGCAGGGAAGCTTCTGGGAGATGCACGATCTGTTGTTCCAGGAGCAGGCCACCCTCGCCGTGCCGGACCTCAAGGAGAAGGCGGAGCGGTTGGGGCTCGACGCGGAGGAGTTCGGCTCCTGCCTCGACTCCGGGCGACAGGCGGACCGGATCCGGCGGGATCTGAGTCAGGGGCAAGCTGCCGGGATCAACGGAACGCCGGCGCTCTTCGTGAACGGCGTCAACGTGCCCGGCGGCGCGGTGCCTTACGAGGTGGTGGCCGCCGCGATCGACCGCGAGCTGCAGCGGATGGAGTAGGACCACGGCAGGGTAGACGGCCGGGCCGTCGTCACTCCTCGACCCGTTCCACAACGATCGAGCACCTCGTCACGAGGGCGGCGATCGCGCCGATCGCCGCCCACACGGGGATGAGGACGGCCCCGACCACGCCGAGGGTCAGCGGCACTTCGATGAGCGTCTTCCCATCATCGTCCTTGATGATGATGCGGCGGACGTTCCCCTGGTGAATGATCTCTTTGACCTTCGCGACGAGATCATCGCCCTCGACCTGATGCTCTTCGGTGCCGATCCGTTTGTGCTCCAACCTCTCGCCTCCTTGCGTGTTGCTACGACCGACGAGATCCGGCCTTTTGGTACCCATCGGAGCTTTCTGCGCGCCGACGACACAGTATAGCTTCATAGCTTCCCAGGGGCCGCCAGACACGGCAGACCGCCGAACGCGTTCCGCAGGTCGCCTGGGCCGACGTACGGGCTCACGAGGAGGAGACAGGTGAGGCAACGCACGAGAACGATGGGTTTTGTCTGGATGAGTGCCGCGGTCGCGGGAGTGCTTGCCACCGTGGGCTTCACGAGCGCCGCTTGGGCGCAGGGTACCGATCGTTTCGAGCTATCGGATGTCTTCGAGCTCGAATGGGCGTCCGATCCGCAGATCTCGCCGGACGGCGAGCGGATCGTATACGTCCGCAACTCGTTCGATATCATGGCCGACCGACGGATCTCCGATCTCTGGATCGTCGGGACGGATGGGTCGAACCATCGGGCGCTGACCTCGCTTCCCGGCGCCGAGGGGTCGCCTCGCTGGTCTCCGGATGGCCGCCGCATCCTCTACCTCTCCAACGGGGAAAGTGAAGTCGGAGCCAAGCGACTCTGGGTGCGCTGGGTGGGCACCGACGATCGAGCTGTTCTCGCGACCTTGACCCACTCTCCCGGCAGCCTCGTGTGGTCACCTGACGGGCGTTGGATCGCCTTCTCCATGTTCGTCCCCGCGCCTGCCGAACCTTTCGTGAAGCTGCCGGAGAAGCCGGAGGGCGCCGATTGGGGCGAGCCGTTCATCGCGATCGACGAACTGGAGTACCGCGCTGACGGCGACGGCTACCTGGAGGAGGGCTACACGCAGGTGTTCGTGCTTCCTGCCGACGGAGGCACGCCTCGCCAGCTGACGACGGGGCCCTACAATCACAGGGGCGCGATCCACTGGACGCCCGACGGCCTATCGCTGATCGTCTCCGCCCAGCGGCAGGAGGACTGGAGGTACTCTCCCCGAGATACCGAGATCTACGAGATCTCGGTCGCCGACGGTGCCGTACGTCCTCTCTCCGCGCGATTCGGGCCCGATGCGGATCCCGTCGTCTCGCCGGACGGGTCCGCGATCGCCTACGTCGGCTTCAACGACCGGTACCAGGGCTACCAGGTCACCGAGCTGTACGTGATGGACCGCGACGGCGGGGACGTTCGCAGCCTCACCTCGAGCCTCGATCGGGACGCGGAGAATCCGGCGTGGAGCTCGGATGGCTCCGGGCTCTTCTTCCAGTACGATGACGAGGGGAACACGAAGCTCGCGTTCGTCACGCTTGATGGTGGCGTCCGAAAGCTGGCGGCGGACGTGGGCGGCCTTTCCCTCGGTCGCCCGTACTCGGGAGGCGCGTTCTCGGTGGCCCGCGACGGCCG
>JARRMU010000024.1:0-60715 GCA_037385645.1 Gemmatimonadales bacterium | reverse complement strand
TGTCTCGCGAAGTGCTTTCTCATAAACGGGGAGTGCTTTTCGAGCAAATCCCTGGAAGAAAAAGACGTCTCCCAGATTGGTCAGAGGCGGTGCGGTGACATACGTGTCGGGTGGCAACTGGCTGTAGGTACCCATACTGGCGCGACAGTACTCTTCTGCCTGAGCCCATTCGGCTTGTTCGAGGGCGCAATACGCAAGGTTGTTTAAAGCGATTCCGGTCTCAAGCACCTGGTTTTTCTCCATGGCTAGCGCCAGGGCTTGTCGGAAGACTGCAATCGCCTCGTCCCATAAAGCTCTGTGCGACTTCACCACACCTCGCATTAACAGAACGCGGACAGACAGCTCGTCAGGAACGTCTGAACAGTGCCGCCACGCTCGACTCACTAACTCATCAGCCTCAGTAACGGATTCAAAGAAAGCAGCGTAGGCGGCCAGGCTATAGTAGCTGCGCGCCGCCGCCACGTCGGTGAGAATCCGCCGATCCACTCCGAGGGCGTGCGTTTGGCGGATCTCGGCGCTGATCTGGCGAGCAAGCTGACCGTCAAGCTGCCGCATGGCACCCTTCAGTTGCAGTGACAGAGAGCACAGCTTGGTCTCTAGCTGGTCGCTTGGCGATTTGAGGCTTGCGATGTCCGCCGCCTGAAGGACATCCTTGGCGCCTCGCCAATCTGAGTTCTCCAGTCGAATGCGGCCTAGCAGCAGATGTGCTTGTACTCGATCCCGCGCGACGACACCGCTGTCTAACCCCAAAATCTGACTCAGGCGCTCCTCGGCGACGTCAAGCTGGCCAAGGGCAAACGCAGAGCGACCGATGATCTCAAGCGCCGCATACCGCTCTTCGTTGCTGACAGCTTGTGAGAGGGCGAGGGAAGCCATGGACTTCGCCTCCTCGTGGCCGAACGAAGCGATGGACTCCTTGGCCGCGCGGATCCCGTATTCGAAGGCTCGAGCGCGATCGCCGCCGAGGTGGAAGTGGCGTGCGATAGTTGGCAGCGTCACCTGGACGTCCCGCGCGAGAGCCTCGGCGACGAAAAGGTGAAGCGAGGCCCTCCGTACGCCTCCTAGGTTGTGATATACGAACTCCCTTGTCATGTCATGCGCGAACTCGAGCTGTTTGTCGACATCGCGGAGGATCCCGCGGGCATAGAGCTCGTCCGACACATCCGAGGCCTCCTTAAGAGTCAGCCCCGCAGCGTCCGCCGCATGGGCGGGAGTCGCGTTTCTTCCCAATACGGCAATCGCCTCGAGGAGTCGGATCGAACTCGGAGCCAGTCCCTGCAAGCGCGTCTGCAGCAGGCTGCGCACGCGATCCGACTGAAGGGCCTCACCAGCTAGACCCTCGGTCTCTGGCGTCGTCAGAGAACCCGCGTCCCGCAGCAGCTCGAGTGCGAGAAAAGGATTCCCTCCGGACAACCTGTGAACCCTCTCTGGAAGATCGGTGGTGGTCGTAACCTCGAACCCCTCGATCAACGATCGTACGGCTTCGAGCGACAGCGGATCGAGGGAGAGCGTCGTGGCCTGCTGATCCGTCGAGCGGTCACGGAGAAGCTTGCGGCATGCGGCGCTCAGCTCCCCGGGGTCTCGAACGGTGACGAGCAGAAGGAAGCGGCGATCCGCCAGCCTGCGAATCAAGTAGCTTAACAGCGAAGCGGAGGAGCCATCTATCCAATGGACGTCGTCGACAATCCAAATCGTAGTGGCATCCTCGCACAACGTGGAGATTAGACCGACTATCTCCTCATACAACCGGCGGCGCTCGCCCGCGAGATCGGCCTCGAGATCGACGCCAGCGTCCGGGGCCGGCTCGCATCGGAGTAGTTGCCCAATGTGAGGGTAGAGCGGGCCATCAGCTCCTTCCTTCGAGCAGATGAGATCGGAGAACTCGCGTAGCGCATCCAGAACCGGCCCGTAGGCTACATCTTCTTCGGCTGCGTAGCAGCGGCTTTTCAAAGCTCGCGCGCCTTCCACCGCTGCGCAGCGGGCTAGCTCGGCGCTCAAGCGCGTCTTGCCGATTCCAGCCTCACCGCGCACGACCGCCAGGACTCCTTCGCTTCGGCGAGCCGAGTCGACCAGCTCACGGAGCTGCGCGAACTCCCGCTCGCGCCCTACGATCGGCGGCTCGGCTCGGCTGATCCCGTCGGGCGCCGGTGGAGCCGAGCTTCGAATCCGCTGAACCAGTTCCTGCGTCTCGGGGGAGATGCCTCCGGGCAAGTCAGTGGACAGCCGATCCTCGATCTCGGCGAAATGACGGAGAGCCAAGGCTTGATCGCCGTGGAGCCAAAGTGCCCTCATCAGGCTCCGGTGAGCCTTCTCGCTCAGCGGATTGATCCCCGTCAACTTCACCGCGGCGACACACATCTGACCCCAATCGCCCTGGACATCGCACAGCTCGACGTACCTGTGGAGGGCCGCTTGAGCCAGGATCCGGTAACGGCGCCGCTCGTCATCGATCCAACTCTCGAAGGCATCCGTGCCCACGCGGTCGTACGCGGCCGCGAAGTCGCCACGGTACAGATCGACGGCTCTTCGCAGATCGTCGCGCTTTACGGCTTCCTCGAACTGTCGTCCCTCGAACGCGATGTCGCTCGCGAGCCGCAACCCATCCCCGAAACGTTCGGTCGAGAGCTCACCCAATCTGCGCTTGAGATCGTACAGCGCCTGGCTGAGTGAATGCCTGGCGGAGGAGAGCGGTGAATCCCAAAGAAGACGTACCAGTTCATCGCGCCCGTGTACACGATCCGGGTTCGCGGCCAGAAAGGTGAGAAGGGCCACGTGCTTGCGGGACCGGAAGTGGATCGTCGCACCGTCTGTGGCCTCGACGGAGATTCCCCCAAAACAACGGATGCGAATCATCTGAACGGCTCCATCCCTGGTCGATAACGGCTCGATGGGCGACACCGAGGTGAAAACACTGGCCGCCCGCTCCACCCAAGATAGTCCGCACCGTCATCTGACTATCAACCGGATGGGAGCCCATAGGTTGATGGGCCGGCCGGGCACCGCAGGCGGCCCAGGTCACGGCCGGGCACGCAGAGGCGCCGCTATGACCGACTTCGAGGTGCGGCTAACCGGTCAGCTTCCCAGCTTGCCCCACATCCCGGCCAAAGCCGCTATTCCTTTGTGGTAGATGTCCAGATTCAGCCACTCGTCTGGCGCGTGCGGATTGGCGCCCGGTAGGCCGAAACCGACGAGGATGACCGGGGCATGGAGGATCGACTCGAAGAGCGGAACGATCGGGATCGACCCACCCTCGCGGATCAGGAGAGGCTTCCTTCCGAAGGTCTCTTCGAGCGCCGCTGATGCCGCTTCGAAGACCGCTCCGTGAGGATCGGCTCGCCAGGGCGTCGCCCCGTGGTAGTGCTGGATCCGGACTTCCACACCTGCGGGTGCGAGAGAGAGCACGTGCTTCGCGAACGCGGCTTGGATCTCCTCGGGATCCTGGTCCGGCACCAGCCGCATGGAGACCTTGGCCCTCGCTTCCCCCGGCAGAACGGTCTTGGCGCCTTCGCCCGTGAAACCGCTGATCATGCCGTTGACGTCGAGGGTCGGTCGGTACCACAACCGCTCCAGCGTATCGTAACCGGCCTCGCCCGCCAGCGCCTTCACCCCTAGATCGCGGCGGAAGGTGGATTCATCGAACGGGATCGCCCGCAACGAGGCTCGTTCCTCGCCGGTCATCTCGTTCACGCTGTCGTAGAAGCCGGGAACGGTCACGCGACCGTATTCATCCTCCAGGCCCGCGATGATCGTGGCGAGGGCGTTTGCCGGGTTCCGGACGGCGCCGCCGTAACTCCCGGAATGGAGATCGCGGTTCGGGCCTCGCACGCTGATCTCCATGTACGCGAGGCCGCGAAGGCCGGCCGTGATCGCCGGCAAGTCGGGCTCGAGCATCGTCGTATCGCTGATCATCACCGCGTCACAGGAGAGGCGATTGCGGTGGTTCCGGAGGAACTTCTCGAGGTGTTCGCTGCCGATCTCCTCCTCGCCCTCTATCACCAGCTTGACGTTCACCGGAAGCCCTTCGCTGGAGCGCAGTCGTGCCTCCAGCGCTTTTACGTGCATGTGGACCTGGCCCTTGTCGTCTTCCGAGCCGCGAGCATACACACGGCCTTCGCGTACATCGGGCTCGAAGGCCGGTGTCGTCCACTGGTCCTCGGGGTCCGCTGGCTGCACGTCGTAGTGCCCGTAGATCAGGACGGTGGGAGACTCCACGTGCGCCTGATGCTCGGCGTAGACCACCGGGTGGCCGTCCGTTTGTATCACCTCGACCGTCTCCAGGCCGGCGCTCGAGAGATGGGCGGCCAGCCACTCCGCACAGCGGCGCACCTCGCTGGCGAAGCGGCTCTCCGTGCTGACGCTCGGGATGCGGAGCAGCTCCTTTAGCTCCTCCTCGAAACGATCACGATTCTCGCTCAGGTACAGATCGATATCGGTCACTCGAGGATCTCCGTTCGTTGTCACCGTGCCAACGTGCGGGACGGGCGGATCCTGGCGGAGAAAAGGTATCGACCATTGGGGAAGATCGGAACGGAGATCTCGCATGCCGCTACCGTTGCGGCGCGACTCGAAGTGCGTCGAGTATGTACGGGAAACGGAAGTGGGCTCCCTGTACCTTGGAGGACTCGATGAACGAGAGGACTGAGGGCGAGGGTTTCGTATCGCCCGCGAGCGGTCGGTCGGTTTCGGCGCTACTCGTCGCCGCGTTGCTGTCGGCCGCACTGCCGGGGATGGCGACGGCCCAGAACCGGGTAGCCTCGGGCGACCCTGCCGACGATTCGAACCGACTCTCCGTATCGACGATCCTGGACTGGGAGAACGTTGGGGATGCGCAGATCTCTCCAGACGGTACGGAGATCGTCTACACGCGCAGCTGGGTCGATCAACTCGAGGACGACTGGCAATCGGCCCTCTGGATCATGAACGCAGATGGTTCCCGGCAGCGATTCCTCGCGAAGGGCTCCAGCCCGCGGTGGTCGCCCGACGGGACGAGGATCGCCTACCTGGCGGAGGTGGAGGAGAGCGGGACTCAGATCTTCGTGCGCTGGATGGACGCGGAAGGCGCGGTCTCACAGGTCACGCGCACGCAGCAGTCACCCTCGAGCCTGCGCTGGTCGCCCGACGGGACGAGGATCGCGTTCACGATGTTCGTGCCGGACGAGAGCAAGTGGAAGATCGACATGCCGGCGGCGCCGGAAGGTGCGACGTGGACCTCGCCGCCGCGGGAGATCAATCGCGTGCACTTCCGCAGGGACCGCCGAGGTTTCCTCGAGACCGGCGCCGCCCACCTTTTCGTCGTGCCGGCGACCGGGGGCACCGCAAGGCAGCTCACGCATGGCGAGGGCACGGTCGGACAGCTGTTCGCAGGCGTCGCAGCGGACGCGAGCCTGAGCTGGACGCCGGACGGCTTGACGATCGTGGTCGAGGGCCTTCTCGAGAAGGACTGGGAGGAACGTTACCGCGAGTCCCACATCTACGCCGTCGATGTGGGAAGCGGCGCCATCCGGCAGATAACCCGGGAGAAGGGGCCGTGGTCGGGACCTCGACTCTCTCCCGATGGCCAGTTGATCGCGTTCACCGGGTATCCGTGGTCACGTCAGACCTACAGAGCTGCCGACCTCTATGTGATCGGGCTGGACGGGTCGAACATGCGGACGATCTCCGGAGATCTGGATCGCTCTCCGCAGAGCCTCCGTTGGGCGCGGGACGGAAGCGGCGTCTTCTTCACGGTGCCGGATAGAGGTACCAGCAACGTTCACTTTGCCTCCCTGGACGGCGCCGTGCGGCCGATTACCGACGGCTCCCACATGCTCACGCTCAACTCCATCTCAGCCGGCGGGCTCGCGGCCGGGGTCCTCCGGTCGGCCACCGAACCGGGCGACGTTGTTGCCTACTCGCTCTCGAACTTCTCCGGCTTCGAGAGGCTGACCGCCGTGAACGACGACGTGCTTGCGGGCCTAGAGCTCGGTGACGTCGAGGAAGTCTGGTACGAGTCGTCCGGAGACGCTCGGATACAGGGGTGGGTCGTCAAGCCACCGAATTTCGATCCCGACCGCCGGTATCCGCTCATCCTTCACATTCATGGCGGACCCCACGCCATGTACAATGTCGGCTTCAACCTCTTCTTCCAGACGCTCGCCGCGAACGACTACGTCGTGCTGTACACCAATCCGCGCGGAAGCACGGGGTACGGCACCGACTTCGGAAACGCGATCGACAACGGGTACCCTAGCGTCGACTACGACGATCTCATGGCCGGCGTGGACGCGGTCATCGATCTGGGCTATGCGGACAGTGAGAACATGTTCGTGACCGGCTGTAGTGGCGGCGGAGTCCTGTCGAGCTGGGTCATCGGAAAGACCGACCGCTTCGCCGCGGCTGGCGTCCGGTGCCCGGTGGTGAACTGGATGAGCTTCGCCGGCACGGCCGACATCGTCCGCTGGGGGTACGAGCGCTACGAAGGCTACCCGTGGACGAACCCCGACGCGTACCTGGCGCATTCACCGCTGATGCTGGCGGGGAACGTGACCACGCCGACGGTCGTGATGACCGGTGAGCTGGACCTGCGGACCCCGATGTCTCAGTCGGAGGAGTACTACCAGGCCCTCAGGGCCGAAGGCGTCCCGACCGTGCTTCTGCGGTTCAACGAAGAATACCACGGAACCACCTCCAAGCCTTCGAACTTCATGCGGACAGCGCTCTATCTGATGAGCTGGTTCGAGAAGTGGGGGACGTTCGACGACGAGGAGGAGAAGGTGGCGGGCACGAACCGTTGAGCGAGCACAAACCGGGCACTCGGCGGGAGGGCAGCCAAGGCTGGTTCGCCCGGGGCTTGCTGTTCGAGAACTGCAGCTGCCAGATCGTCTGTCCGGGCCACGTGCACTTCGACCAGCTGTGCACGCACGAGCGCTGCGAGGCGTGGTGGGCAATACGAGTCGACGACGGCGAGCTGGATGGCGTGCGCCTGGGTGGGCTGAAGGCGGTGATCGCCGCTGACAGCCCGCAGCGGATGAGCGACGGCGGCTGGATCCAGACGATCATCATCGATGACGGTGCCACGCCCGAGCAGCGGCGTTGTGCCGAGAGGATCCTGCGTGGCGAGGTCGGAGGGCCATGGGAGGTGCTCGCTCGCTTCGTGGGAGAACACCTCGAGACCCGTATCGCCCCGATCGAGATCGAAGACGAGCCGATGGCCAAGCGCATCTCGATCGCAGGAATGCTGCGGGGGGTCCTGACGGCGATTCGAGGGCGTGACCGGGACCGGCCGGTCCGCTTCGAGAATATCTTCAACCAGATCCACGCACCCACACAGGTGATAGCCGGCGGCGACAGCGAGTACGACGACGGAGTGATCAGCTTCCGCAACGAGGGCACGCACGGGCTCTGGTCCGACTTTCATTGGTCTGTGGAAGGCGGGTGACCTTCCGTCCCGCGAGCACCGTCGCCTCTGGCCGAGCAGAAAGGGTGCACCGGAACATCCTGGCCGGCGGCCTCCTCCTGACGGGTGTTCTCTGGTCGGCGATGTGGCTCACACATAAGGGCCATGCTGCCTTGACTGCGGCGTCCCCCTCCCTGGCCACGGCTGGCGTATCGGCACTGCTGTGGATGGTGATGATGGCAGCCATGATGACGCCGGCGGCCCTTCCCTGGCTCGGCGTCCTCGCCGCTATTCCGAGGTCGGATCAACATTCAGCGGGACCTTATCTGCGCGCGGGCTCTCTTCTGCTCGGGTACCTGACCGTCTGGGGTCTCTTCAGCGTCCTCGCCGCGGCCGCGCAACTGCTCCTGCTGCAACTCGCGCTCCTGGAGCCCCACACGCTCCGCCTCGGCGGGAGAGCGGCCGGAGGAGTCCTTCTGCTGGCCGGCTTGTGGGAGCTCTCGCCGGTCAAGGATG
Source organism: Gemmatimonadales bacterium (assembly GCA_037385645.1). Classification (GTDB taxonomy): domain Bacteria; phylum Gemmatimonadota; class Gemmatimonadetes; order Palauibacterales; family Palauibacteraceae. The sequence goes on along the minus strand of JARRMU010000024.1, from coordinate 52,824 downwards.
CGTGCCTACGGCGCTGCCGTTCCCCATTCGGGGTTCTGCTTGCCGGTTGGACGCGCGGGTCGGCCTCCGGATACGGGATCGGCCTCCGACACGGCCTGACCTGCCTCGCGTGCTGCTGGGGGCTGATGGCGCTCGGTTTCGTCGTGGGAGTGGTCAGTTTGGGCTGGATGGCCGTACTGACGGCCATCGTGTGCGCTGAGAAGGTGATGCCGAGAGGGCATCAGATCCCGCGCCTACTCGGCGTGGCGCTTGCGTGTGTGGGGATCGCGCTCTTGGCATCGCCCGGATGACACCCAGCGCCGTGACATCGGCCCGAGCCCGGAGCCGTTCCGCCGAGCGGATGCCGTGAGATGAACGCCCATAATGACTTGACGCGAACGATCGTCGTGCCGTGCTACAACGAGGCGAAACGGCTCGACGCCGAGCAATTCCGCGAATTCGTCGCCGACGGCCTGACCCGATTCCTGTTCGTGGACGACGGCAGCAGTGATGCCACCGGCTCGATCCTCTCGCAGCTCGCCGCCTCGGAGCCCGAACGCCTCGGCCTGCTCAGCCTCGAACGTAATTGCGGAAAGGCCGAGGCTGTCCGACAGGGCTTGATCGAAGCCTTGAAGGAGTCGCCCGTAGCAGTGGGTTATTGGGACGCCGACCTCGCGACGCCCCTCAGCGCGATCCCTTTGCTCAGCGGCGTGCTGGAGGAGCGACCGGAGGTGCAGGTGGTGCTCGGCTCGCGCGTCAGGTTGATGGGGCGTCAGATCGACCGATACGCACGCCGACACTATCTCGGTCGGGTCTTCGCCACGGCCGCCTCGCTCATCCTCCGGCTACCCGTCTATGACACGCAGTGTGGCGCCAAGATGCTGCGCAACACAGACCGCCTGCGACAGATCCTCCGAGAGCCGTTTCGAGCGCGCTGGACGTTCGATGTCGAGCTTCTCGCTCGGTTCTTGTGGAGCGACCCGCCGGGATCGCTGCCCGACCCTCTGCGGACGATCTACGAGTACCCGCTGCCCATGTGGCGGGACGTGGGCGGCTCGAAGCTGCACGTGTCGGATTACCCGAGAGCGGTGGCAGATCTCCTGACTATCTACCTCTCGTATGCTAGGCCGGCGCGCCGTCAAGGGCGTTCCGCACGCTAGCCTCGAGCTGCTCGGCGTTCGGCTCCTTTACAGACGGCCTCCAAGCCAGAAGCGTCCAATCCCAGATGAATACCGCAAGCAGCCATAGGAATAGTGGCTGAAAGCCGATGGACTCTCCGATGCGATAGAGCGGATAGAAGAGAAAACCGAAAGTGAGCAGAAGTCGTAACGGGAGTGACGGCTGCCGGCCCTGGCTCAGCATGTAATCCAACGTGAGAACGGTCGGAATCGCGAGGACGGCCACGTCGTAATGCTGCAGATGAGGGCTGACGAGTAGTGTCCCGCAAATCAGCAGGCCATACAGCACGGGAAACCGAACATCCGTCGGTCCGATCCGGCGTGCCTGCCATACGCACAGAACGGCCACACAAGCGATGGCGATCGCCGCCACCCAAGCGGCGATCGGGCCTGGGAGCGAGTGGCTCGCGACCGGGAGAATGGATATGTGGTTGCCGAAGATTTGGTGCTCAAGCGTTCGATGCAGCCGGAGGGTATCGACCATCCTAAGCGGCCAGTCGGCCCCCATGAACACAGCGCCCAGGGCATAGTGGGCCGCGGCCGTGACGCCCGCCGCGGTCAGAGCTACCCACATCCCTCTTGCCAAGAAGACGACGCCCAGCAGCAACCCGAACTGCGGCTTGTACGAGATCAGGCCGAGCCACACTCCAGCCAGGATCATTCGGTTGTCCTTCCATGCCGCGTACAGACCCACGAGCAGGAAGATGGTGAACAGGCTGTTCTGGCCGCTCGCCATCGAACGGAAGAGCGGAAGCCACGATGCCGTCAGAGCCAGGGTCGTGACCCACGTGAGCCAATTACGCGCCAGGTAGGTCAGCGTCGGTTTGAGGAGGACCATCGAGCCGATGAAGGCGAGTAGAGCCAGCCCGGAAAAGGCCCAGTAGGCATACCGATACGAAAGGGAGGTGAGGGGGGCGAGAGCTACCGCGAGAAGAGGCGGATTGATGTATGGCTGCCACTGTGTGTTGGGCGGACCGGTCAGGTCCAGCTGGTACTCCCGCTGCGTGGCGAGATCGAAGAGATCTCGGCCCTTTCCCTCGTGAACGAAGACGGCGCCCGTGTAGAAGGCCATGAAATCTCCGGACACGATATCGCCTTCAGGCCCGATAGGGCCGTCCACGGCGCGGTGGTGCCGGACGCCGATCACCACGCTCAAGCTCAGGTTTAGCGCCGCAAACAAGGTAAGCCAGGGCGGACGCGTGGCACGATCAAGAACCCGGAGCAAGACGTTTGGACGGCGTTCGAAACGAGCGGAAACCTCCTCCGAAGCTCGATCCCGGCCCGCCATTGACGCTCGCGATGCGGTCATGTGCCTCTCTTAGCTTCCGAGGATGCGAGGGTCACCGTACGTCCGGACGAGCAGCATTGGCGTACGCGTGCCCTCTGACGAGAACGGAGTCCAGCCAATACTACTCTATCAACTTCCGTGCCGGTTTCGTGAGAGCGACCAGGCTTCGTTCAGGAGCCCAAAGCGTCGAACCGTCGCTCCGGAGGCCCCTTGTACGTTCTTCACACGACAACAGTAACCTGCTTGACGAGAAAGGAGCCCCCATGAGCCCGCGTGCCCTGCCGTTGCTCGTTGTCGCTCTCGCCCTCCTGCCCACTCCGACGCACGCGCAGGCTACCGGTGACAATTCATGCGAAGCCCCCGAGTACCGCCAGTTCGATTTCTGGGTCGGCGAATGGACCGTCGAGAACGCAGCTGGCGAACCGGCGGGAGCCAACCGGATCGAGCTCGTCTTAAAGGACTGCGCCCTCCACGAGAGCTGGGAGGGAGCGGGCGGAGGCCGCGGATTCAGCTACAGCATCTACGACAGGCGAACGGATAGCTGGCACCAGACTTGGGTGGACGATCGAGGCAGGCTGCTGCAGCTGGATGGCCGGCTCGAAGACGGGAAGATGGTTCTCAAAGGAGAGAATCCCGGCCCGAACGGCGGCACTATCTTCCACGAGGTAACGTGGGAGAAGATCGACGGAGGACGGGTCCGGCAGGTCTGGAGCATCTCCCGGGACGAGGGGAATTCCTGGAACACCGTCTTCGACGGTATCTACATCCCGGCCGACTAGCTCGAGGTTGGAGGGTGAGCCGACGGGTGCCGTCGAGCCGCGCGGCCCGTCAATCGAGGAAGACGGACCGGATCGTCGCCTGGATCGCCTCGGCCGCCTGCAATGGATCGGGCGCGCCCCGGATCGGGCGGCCGACGACGATGTAGTCGGCTCCGAGCCGGAATGCGTCCTCGACGCTCACCGTGCGCTTCTGATCGTCGACCACGTTGGCGACGGGTCGAATTCCAGGCGTCACAACGAGAAGCCGGTCACCCAACTCGCTTCTGATCGCGCTCGCCTCGCGGCCCGATGAGATGACGCCGTCGCACCCCAGCTCCAGCGCCCGCCGGGCTCGCGAGAGGACGAGGGCGGAGACGTCGGTCCGAAAGCCCAGATCCTCGATGTCCCCCTTGTCGAGGCTCGTGAGTGCGGTCACGGCGAGGATCTTCAGGTCGCCCTTCGCGTCGCACGCCGCCTCGATCATGCCATCGTTCCCGTGCACGGTGACGAACGTGATCCCGCGGCCGACGAGCTGCCGGACCGCCGACGCGACCGTGTTTGGGACATCGAAGAGCTTCAGGTCGGCAAAGACGCGGACGTCGCGCGCCACGAGCCAGCGTACGAGCTCGAAGTACTCGCCGGTCATCAACAGCTCGAGCCCTACCTTGTAAAAGCAGCACGCATCGCCCAGCGTCTCGACGAGATCCTTGGCGTCATGAACGGTGGGAACATCCAACGCCAGAATAAGACGCTCACGCGGCGGGATCGGTTTCTGGCTCAGCATCACCGCTCCCTTGCTCCGCGGCATCGGTCTCTCCGTCGGCATCATCCGCTCTCAGACGTCGGCGCGGAGATTCGCTCGAGCGCCATGTCGAGTGCGGCGGCCAGTAGCCGGGACTCCGCGGAGCCCGCGCGCCGCTGGGCCTCGTCGAGCGCATCTTCCACCGTTGAGGCGACCGCATCGAAGAACTCGGAGACGGAAGCCGGATCGTCGCGTTCCATCTGGAACGCGAACGCGTGGGCGGCCCCGAGATTCGCGATGAAGTCCGCGACGATCGCGAAGCGCGTATCCGCGCCCGCCTGCAGCGCCGTGTCCTCTGGAGAGACGGCGGCGAACGGCACGTTGGAGCCACAGATGATGGCTCGCACGCCTTGATTCTCCATCTGGTCGAGCGCTTCGGCCGTCAGCGTCCCCGAGGCAGCCGCGGTGACGAATATGTCGGCGGGAACCTGTCTGAACGCGGTCCGGCCCTCCTTGCCGGCCTCGGCGGAACTGACGGGAAGCTCGGTTAGCTTCCGACGCGCCAGTAGCTCGCTCACTCCGGTCGCGTCCAAGCCCTCCGGCACGACGAGCCCGTTCGCGACGTCCACGATGCCGACGATCCGGGCGCCGGCTTCCGCCAAGTAGTGGGCCGCCCCACCACCGACGCACCCGAACCCCTCGATGAGGACGCGTACGCCCTCGACATCCCGTCCCTGTAACTCCAGAAGATGCTTCGCCGCCGAAGCCACGCCGTAACCGGTCACGAGATCGGAGACGCTTCCGTTCCAACCCGCGGGCGAGAAAGGAGGGCCCGCCTTCTGCCCCATCCCCTCGTTCATGGCACGCAGCCGCCGCGCCAGGGCCTTACCATGCAGCCCGTAGTGCCCGCGCAGAGCCCCCTCCTGCGGATGAGCCAAGCCGAGCCGCCCGCATATCGGAAGCACCTCCCTGCCCTCGTCCACGTTCAGGTCGCCCGCGGTCCCGTACACGGACCGCAGATAGGGGTTGATCGCGGTAAACCAGCGGCCGAGCACCTCCTCCTTTCGCGGATCGGAGGGATCGAAGGCGATGCCCGACTTGGCACCGCCGATCGGTGGGCCGGAGAGGGCGAACTTGAGCTCCATAACCTTCGCCAGGTAGACGACCTCGTCCCGGCCCAATCCGGAACGCATGCGCGTGCCGCCCCCCGCCGCACCTCCACGCAAGCTGTTGAGCGCGAGCCAGCCCCGTGCGCCGCTCTCGGAGTCGTTCCACTCGATCGCCGTTTCGGGTGGCGTCGCGACGTACCGGGCGTACCGATGCCACACGTCGCTCAGCCTGCGCTGCCTTCCGGCCGGTTGTCTATCTCTCGTTTCCGTGGCGAGCACCCCCTCCATCGTTTCCTCTGGTGCCTGGTTCTCAGTGGATCATCTGCGCGAGGAACGCTGAAACTACATCTACAGACTCGCCGTCTGTCAATCGGCGCGGCGCCGGGCGCCCGATCCCGTTTGGCCACCTTCCCACTCTGTCCATGCGAGCAGCGGAAGCAGCTGGAATCTGCCGTCGTGCCGCCAGTCCGCCGGCGGCCAGGCCATGCACCCGAGGGGTGCCATGCGGCTAACGCCGAGATCGACGGCGGCCTCGGCGAGCGATGAAAGACCATCCTCGTCGCCAGCATAGCCGATCGCCTGTACCCGTCCGCCGAGCGGCTGCAGGGCTTCCCGAAGATCCGAGATGGACCCGAAGCCGCTCAAGCGGACGACTCGCGGCAAGGAATCGAACTCGAGCACGGGTTGGTCGTCGAGCAGCACCGTCCACGACAGGTCTTCAGGTCGCCCGATCACGCGACTGCCGCCGTCTTCATAGCCGCGGAATTCGATCTCGGCCCGAAGCGCTCGAATCGCCAACGCCTCGTCGGCCCGCAACGGCGGACGCGGAATCCTATGAGTCTCTTCGGCCAGCGCGGCGCCGAGCGCGTCCGCGAACGGCGCCACTGGACCCTGAACGAGGACCAGTCGAGGGGACACGCAGCCCATCTGCTCGTAGGCACATATGTCGCGGGCCAGAGCGGACGCCGCAGGACCCGAGTCGGCGCCGGAGAGCAGGACGGCGACTCCCAGCTTCGGACCGTATGCCACAACCGGCTGGTGGCCCCGGACACGGTCTCGGACCCCGGCCACAGCCTCATCTCCCCCGTAGACGACGACGGTACCTGCCCGTGTGGTCCATTCATCCCAAATCGGTCCCTCCCGATCCGCCGGCCACCACGCGGCCGCCACGCAGGCCCCGAGCGCCGGGTCGGCCTCGGCCAGCAGGCGAGCGAAGAGGACGACTAGGCCGGGCTCGACCTCGGGCAGCTTGACGAGCACTCCCGAGCGGCAGAGCAGCGCCCTCATCACCCCGGTGACGGCGACCCCGGGCACGTTGCCGGCCATGACCTGCAGCAGCAGAGGATGCCCGGCGGCCCGTCGCTGACGGCCGGCCCCTCCGGGACGGAATCCGTCGAGCACGTCGGGGTCCGCCAGTTCCGAACGCAGCACGTCCCAGAGCGACTCCTCGGTCCAGATCTCACCCATCTCCAGCAACGTCTCTCGCGCCAGCGACGCTGGCCATCCCAGCTCATCAGCCAGGGTTTGGACCGCGTCGCCGTCTACGTCGGAGGCGGAATCCACCAGCCGACCCGCGGCTCCGGCCACGGCCTTCACCACTTGCGCGAGCGTCCGTTCCCGACGTGCTTCGAGCGCGGCGGCGCGGACGTGATCCGCGACGCGCGACGCGCCGGCAACCGTCAGTCTGGGCGAGCGAAACCGGAGGCCCGCGCCGGTCACACCCTCGTACCATCCGGAGCTGTCTGCAGAGCTCCCCGGATCGAGCCCCGGCAGATGGAAGACCTTCTCGGGCGACACGCCTATCGTCACGGATTCGTCCCCCCGGCCTCCTGTGAGCGCAGCAACTCCTCCGTGGCCAGCGAGCAGCCGCGAGGCGGCGATCCGGGCGTGCGGCCGACCCACCTGACCGCGCCGCCTTCGACCGCGCCGAGATCCTCCGTGAGCACGCTGCACACGCTCCCCACGTTCGCCAGATCGAAGTGCGCCAGAACGCCGACCTCTCCAGCTGGCAGCTCCTCGAGGGTCACGGGATCGAGCGCACGACTCCGCAGCCAGGGAGGGCCGACCAGCGCCGCAGGTGTTCCATAACGCTGGGAGAGCAATTCGGTCATCCCGAACTCGTTGACGACGGCGCTCGAAGGTACACCGAGGCAACGGTGGACGCGCTCCAGAAGATCCTCGCGAGCCGACGTCTCCAGGCCCTTCGAGCCGCCGGTGTCCATCACGAAGGATCCGGCGGGCAGCCCGATTCGGAAGTCGCTGGCCTCCAGGCGTCGAGTCCATTCGTCGAACGCGAGCGTGGTGCCGAAGAGGCCGACGGCTTCCTCCTCCGACGCGGCGACGACGACGAAACGCTTCGCGTCCTCCCAGTCCACGCCCTCCGGCCCGGCGAGGAAGCGGGAAGCGCGCGCTCCGAAGCGGCCGATCACCGCATCGGCCATCCAGGAGAGCGAGGAGTGCGGGGAATCGATGAAGGATGGAACCAGCGAGCCGATCGGACGCCGCGACACCGATTCGTCGTTCGCGCGGTGCAGCACGAAGCGGGAGAACGTCGCCTCGAGCGAAGAGCGGTAGAGCGCCGGATCGCGCACGAGGTGGCGACCTCGGCGGCGCTTGCCTCGACTGGTGCCGCTGGTATGGAACTCGAGGACGGCATCTCCGGGATCGCCGACCATCAGCGTGGCCTCCCGGAAGGCCGCGGTCGGCACGGCCGGGACGTCCCGCCAACCGCCCACCTGGTCGGACTCGATGCCCAGCTGTCGGCAGTAGCGCCGATAGGGCGCGTTGCCCTGGAGCTGGAGGTTGAAGGATCGACGAGCGAGCTCGTCCACCCGCTCATCGGTCCAAGGCTCGGGATGCTCCTCCCAGCTCCGGAACGCGCCCTTCAGCTCCTCGCCGAGGTGGTCGAGCGCCGCCAATGCGTCTTCTGCGGCTGTGGGATTATCCATGAGAGAAAGATCTGCCCGGTCTTGCGGTCGCGACAGAGCACTCGCGGCGTTGGGAGGGGGCGTGGAGCGGCCGGTCGGGTGGAGCGGTCGGTGCTGGAGGGCGCTCTTCGACTACGGCTCGACGATTGGGCTAATCGTCGACGGTGCCCGTCATGGACTCGCCGTTCCGGACCCACTTGACGGTGACGCTCTCCTCGCCGCGCTTGAGGAGTGCCGCCCGGAGGTCCGACACCTCCCTGCACTCGGCGCCCGCCACCTCCGTGACCACGTCACCACGCCGGAGGCCGAGATCCCACGCCGGCGTTCCAGAAATCACGCGAAGGACCAACAAGCCCTGCTCCAGGCCTTCGTGGCGGAGCTCAGGTCCGAGCGGCTCGAACTCCGCGCCCGCTATGCGCCGGGTGGCCTCGACCAGATGGGCGGGCGGTGCGTAGCGGGCCCTTTCAGCAGTTCGATAGGCCTGCCTGGCCTTTCTCACCTCCGCGAGCTTCGCGCGGGCTTCGGCCAGGACGGAGTCGCGCAGAGCCGCCATCTCGGGACCCAATTCCGCCTTCACCCGGCCCCAGTACCGGGCCTGCTCTCGGACAGCCGCCGTCGCTTCTTCCTCCACGTTCTCCATTTGCTGCTCGAGCTCGCGGAGCTCGATGTTTTGCTTCTTGAGCGCCTCCTCCAGCTCGGCCTGACCCTCCGCATCCTCGCTGAAGACCTGGACTCGCCAGCCATCCTCGCTCGGGACGACGACGACGAATCCCTTGTCGCTATCGCTTCGATACACCCAGCCGGGCCCTTCCGGCGCACCCTCGGGCTCGATGACGATCGGGACCTTCACCTCAATCTCGCCATCATCCGTCGTCCACGTTCGAACAGGTGGTCGGGCTCTCACGTGCATCGGTTTCGGCGGACGCGGCGCCGGCACCACGTCGATCGAGACCGGCCGTCCCGCCCGAGTGACCTTCATGACCACCGGCTTCCCGACCTCCATGCCGTCCAGATGAGCACGGAACTCGGCGCTTCCCGGCGCGGCTTCATCCAACGATACGACCATGTCGCCAACCTCGACCCCTGCGGCCTCGGCCGGGCTCCCGACAACGACGGACCTAATGAGGACGATGACCCGGCAGTCTTCCTCCGCGTCGGGACGGCACTCCTGACGAGTCTCGAGTCCGACCCCGAGCCACGGCTTTCCGTCCTGCCGAACTGCTGGCGCCTGCCTAGGCGCGTCTGGCGCGCTCGGAGCATCCTCGGGCGAGGGCTGCTGCGCGAGAAGGGGGGCCGAGCCCGTCAGGACCGGAATGACCCCCAGCCCGACCGCGATCCCGCACCGCACGAAGCTTGAGCTTGACTTCCGCATCGATCTAATGCCCGTTCCACTTCTGTTTGTACATGTCTATCGATACTCCAGCCCCGCCAGGCGAACCGCTCCCTCGAGGCCCTCTGCCATGTCGTCCCGCTCTTCGATCAACTCGAAGAGAAGGTTGTTGATTGCCGGATCCGTCGGCGAGTTCGCAAGCGCTTCGCGAGAAGCGAGGATGAGAGCATCCAGTCGCGCGAGACGCTCCGTCGCGGCCGCGGGATTCTCGATGAGATCTTCGGAGTTCACCGGTCGAGCTCTAAGGCTCTCGAGCTGGGCAACGGCCTCGTAGTACTGACTCGAAAGGAATGGAGACGCTGTCTCGGGACCGCTCGCAACCGCGTCTCCGACGTACTGGAGCCGCTCGCTTCCGGCTACCTGTGTGGCGTCACGCGACGGACCGCCTGTGAGAACGAGGCCGGCCGCAATGCCGCCCGCGAAGACGAGCATCGCCGCCGCCGCCTGGACGGGCCAACCGGTGAAGAGGCCGATCCGCCTGAAGGGCAGCACACCCCTTTCGTGTGCGAGCTTGGCCTCTATCCGTTCCCATTCGTCGACCGGCGGTTGCATCTCCCCGAGACCCGAGAGCGCCATGAGCATTCGGCGCATGCGCGAGTGCTCCACGCTACAAACCTCGCAGACCGCCAGGTGGGCCGCCGACTCCTCGTGCTCCTCCGGCTCTTCGAGCAGTGCCGAGATCATCTCGAGCGTGAGGTGCTCTGACGTCGTATCACTCATTGCAGGCTGTTCCCCGTTTCGCCGGCGATGGCGGTCGGTGCGATCAGCGCGCGCATCCGCGCCCTCGCCTTGTGCAGCTGTGACTTGGAAGTACCGGGCGCGATGCCCAGCGACTCTCCGATCTCGTCGTGCGTCCAACCTTCGACATCGTGCAGAACGAGCACGCGTCTGTATCCCTCAGGCATTCTATCCAGCGCCTCCGTCAACATCCGACGGCTGATCACGGCTTCGTCGGATGGTTTGTCGTACGAGCGCATCCCAACCGCAGAACGCTCGACGTCCGGCCTCTTCGTTCGCCGCCGAAGCCGGTTCAACGCAACGTTCGTCGCCAGGCGATGGATCCACGTCCCGAACGCCGCGTCTCCGCGATAAAGGTGGAGGCGTTCGAACGCTCTCACCCACGCATCCTGCGACAGATCAGCCGCCAGATCATCATCCCCCGCCAGTCGCCTGACGACGGCGTACACGCGCCGCGAATGAGCCTCGTACAGGTGACTCATCGCGTTCCGGTCGCCGGCCTTGGCGCGGTCTACGAGTGCCCGCTCTTCCACCCGAGTCCTTTTCTTTGGTCCGCTGTTTCGACGCCTGGCGGTGCCCGATGGTTGCCCGAGAATCCGCCGCGAACTGGCGAGTTCATTCCTCCGAAGACGCCAGCCCGACGTGCTCGGCGATGCGCCCGCGGCTTTCGGGGCTCGCCTCGATGAGTGACTCCGTGAAGCTCTGCCGATCCTCCAGCAGTCGCATACGCTCCGAAAGATTTGCCATTGCAGAGGTCAGGCGCTCCATATCCTCCGCTGCCCTACCCTCCCGGCGGTCCTTCAGCATCTGCTCGAGGAGGGCCGCGCCCTGTTTGGAAAGTGGCCTGAGCAGGATGACGGCCCCGATCATCAGGATCAGGGTGACCGTCACGATCACTGGGGCCAGTAGCTCGAGTGCCGGCATTGTCGAGTCCTCTTCAGACGAGTCACGATCTTACACAAATATGGTCGGCGCTGTGCTCACGCTCTACGGAGCGTCGGAAGCCGAGGACTCATCGGGAAGCGGAGCCCAGGCAGTGAGCCGGGGAGCCACGGCGAACGCAACCCACGCGATCATGAGCCCTGCCGCAGCGTCGATCGCGTAGTGGAAACCTGCCCAGACGGTGCCGAGTGTGAGGGTCACCACCGGGACGGCAGCCAGGAAGAACGCGCGCTCATCCTCACGCGCGGCCGCGAACCAGGCGGCGCACGTCCCGGCGACGTGCGAGCTGGGGAACGCCGTGCCCTTGGAGGAGCCGCCCGCAAGCAGCTCGCGCGCGAAGTGATAGATACTTCCCTCCGACAGCGCGCCCTCGAGCGCTCCGTACCAGTAGCGCGGGCCCATGACCGGAAACAGGATAAACCATGTGTAGCAGACGGCGAACGCCAGTGCGACCGTCACCCCGATACGGTGAAACCCGGCTCTTCCGCAGCATGCCCAGGCCCCGATGGCCAGCAGCGGAATCACGAAATAATAGGTCAGATAGCCGACCGTCATGAACTCGGAGAGCCAGAGCGCCGGAAACCAGCCGGCGGCTTCCTGGCTGATCTGCGATCCGAAGACCGCCACCTCCCATCTCTGCACGATCGGATCGAAGAAGCCCGTAACCACGAACTGGTTCAGATATGAAAGCTCGTGGTAGAGGAGGGGCGTCGCGATCACCGGGTGGCCGTCGCGACATCTTGACGATCAAGAAGATCACCAAGCCGTGGACGGCGGCGAACGCCACCCCTTTGAGGCCGCCGGCCAACGACAGCGCACCGGTCAGCGCCGCGTAACCGATCGCCACGTAGTCGATCGCCAGCAGGCCCGTCCCCTGGCGCTCTCGCTCCATCACTTCAGCCATCCGACCCGTCGGTACCACTCCGCCGTCAGCGCGAGGCCATCGGGGAGTCGAACCTGGGCCTCCCAGCCGAAGGCGTCGCGCGTCGGCGTCGTGTCACAGGTCCAGCCGTGCCGGCTCAGATCGACCGCGTTTCTCCGGTCCAGCGGAGGATCCTTTCGGGTCAGTCGGGCCGCGGTCTCGGCCATCACACCGGCCATTATGAAGGCCGTTTTCGGCAGCCAGACCATCCGGACGCGCCGGCGGAGGGCCGACGCCAGACCGTCGCGCACCTCCTGCCAGCGATACTCGCCCTCCTCGGCGACGGGATACGGGCCGAGCCCGGCGTACGCCTCCGTTCCTGCCGCCACCGTCAGTCGGGCGACGTCGCTCACATACACCGGCTGCAACGGGGGGCTGCCCGCCGGCGCTACCAGCCAACCCTTGTCGGCCATCTCGAACAGGGGGAAGAGATCCGAGTCGCGGGGCCCGTAGATGCCACCGGGCCGGAGGATTACGATCTCCATCTTCTCCTCGAAGAGCCGGACGAGATCTTCGCCCCGTCGCGTGCTCTGCCCGTAGGCGCTCACCGGACCGTCCCCTCCGTCCGGTCCGCGCGCGGCGAGGCTGCTGACCAGCACGAACCGCGAGACGCCCGCCTTGACGGCCGCTTCGGCGAGTCGGGCCGAGCCGGCGGCGTTCACCTGGAAGTAGTCGGGCCTTCGCGGAGCGCGGGTCACACCGGCTACGTGAACCACCGTATCGATGTCTCGGAGGGCCGTCCTCAAGCCCTCCGTATCGCGCACATCCCACTCCACCGACTCCACGTCCAGGCTCTCCAGCCAGCGCTCGTCGCTGGTCGCGCGCAGCGTGCAGCGCACGTCGTGACGGGCCTCAACCCACGCAGCCGCCACGTGGCTGCCGAGAAAGCCGGTGGCACCGGTTACGAGAGTTCGTCCGAGGCTCATCGCCGAAGCGGCGTCTCGTAGAGTCGATAGCGCTTGTACACGTGCGCCCCCATCCTCTCGAGCGCCCTGCGCATCAGCACGTTGTCCTCGAGTACCCAGGAGAACTCTCCCTGCAGGATCCCCTGCGAGTTGCCGCCCCGAAAGATCCCGAGGTAGAAGAGGGCATCCAACCCTTTCCCCCTGTAATCGGGGCCCACTCCCAGAGTCAGCACGCGCAGCCGGTCGATCTTTCGGCGCAGCCACAACGCCTTCAGCACTCCGAACGGGAAAAGTCGCCCGTTCAGGTGCTTCAGCACCTGATTGAAATCCGGAAGCGCGAGGGCGAACCCGACCGGCCGGTTCTCCGCATCCTCGGCGATGAGCGTCAGCCTCGGATCGACGACGGGCTTCAGCTCCTTCGCCATATGGTCGATCTCGGCGTCGGTCATGGGGACGAACCCCCAGTTCCTCTCCCAGGCGGAGTTGTAGAGATCACGAATGATCTCAAGGTCCCGCGAGAATTCACGCATGCTGAGCGACCTAACCCGCACGCCGGTGCGCCGCTCGACGAGGCCGGCCGCGCGCACGAGGTACTCGGGCGCTGCCTCGCCGTGCAGGAAGTAGGCAACCAGCGTCTTGGCAGGCTCGAGGCCGTACGTCTCAAGCTGCTCGGCGTAGTAGGGTGGGTTGTACGGCATCATCACCGCCGGCGGATCCTCGAAACCCTCCACGAGCAGACCGGCCTGCTCATTGGTGGAGAAGCTCGCCGGGCCGCGCATCGCCTTCAGCCCACGCTCCCGGAGCCAGCCGGCCGCCGCGTCCAGGAGGGCGGACGACGCCTCCTCGTCGCGGGCGCACTCGTAGAAGCCGAAGAAGCCCGTGCTTTCGCCCTGAAACTCGACGTGACGCCGGTTGTGGATGGCCGCGACTCGGCCGATCGGGCGGCCGTCCCTAAGGGCCAGGAATGCCTGAACCTCGGAGTGCTCGTAAAACGGGTGCCGCTGCGGATCCATCATCGTCCGCATGTCTCGCAGTAGGGGCGGCACCCACACGTCGTCGCCTTCGTAAATGGACCACGGGAGGCGGATGAACGCCTCCATGCCATCGCTGCGCGGTGACACGGGAAGCACGGAGAGGACGCCGCTCATCTGATTCGAGGCCGGGTCAGGCCGCCTGGTGCATGCGCGGCGTCGGCGGGTGCGGGCGCGTCACACCACCTGGAGCTTCCTGCCGATCCTCTCGATGCACTCGAGGACGAAGTCCAGTTGCTCGTCGGTGTGAGTGGCCATGTAGCTCGTCCGGAGGCGGCAACTTCCCTCGGGGACGGCGGGCGGCACGACCGGATTCGTGAAGACGCCGGCGTCGAACAGCTCCCGCCAGAACCGGAAGGTCTTGTCCATCGGACCGACCAGCACCGGTATGATCGGCGTCGCGGTCGGCCCAATCTCGAAGCCGATGGTGCGAAAGCCCTCCATCATCTTCCGGGTGTTCTTCCACAGCTGCTCGCGTCGCTCCGGCTCCTCGCGGATGATCTCCAGGGCCTTGAGCACCGTGGCAACGGCCGTCGGAGGCATGCTTGCGCTGAAAATGAGGGCGCGCGCGTTGTTGCGAAGGTATTCGCAGATCGTGTCGGTGCCGGCCACGAACCCGCCGATCGAGGCGAACGACTTCGAGAAGGTGCCGGTGATCAGATCCACCTCGTCGGTCAGGCCGAAGTGAGCCGCCGTCCCGTTGCCATCTGGGCCGACGACGCTTGAAGCGTTGGACCCGGCCAAAGCCCAATCGGGCTCCGTCCTGGATGCAGGCGTGGTCGAGCTTGTCCACGAAGACCGTATCGTTCCGAGCGACCAAAGCCGAGAGAGTCCCCAGGTTGGTGAGGTAACCCGTGGAAAAGACCAGCGCCGCTTCCTTGCCGACGAAAGCGGCCAGTTCGTGCTCAAGCCGATCGTGGAGATCCAGGTTGCCGTTCAGGAAGCGGCTACCCGTGTTGCCGCTGCCGTACCGGTTCAGAGCGTCTCTGGCCGCCTCGAGGATGCGCGGATCGTGCGTGAGGCCCATGTAGTTGTTGGACCCCACCATCACCTTTCGCTCACCGTTGATCACGACGGTTGTGTCGCACGACTCCTCGATTGGCTGAAAGTACGGATACAGGCCGATCGCTCGGAGCTCTCGGGAGGTGGTGAAGTTCTCGCACTTAGCGAAAACGTGCATGACGTGTGACCTTTCCGATGGCAGAGCGGAGCACGGGAAGCTACCCGAGGCAAGAGGTCGCGGCAATCGGATGACCGACGGATGAATCGGCCCGGACAAGAGTATGTCGTTGTAGGCTCGGGGCCCAACGGGCTGGCCGCCGCTATCGTGCTCGCTCAGGCGGGCCGCGACGTAGCGGTGATCGAGGCGAGCGACACGGCGGGAGGCGGCCTGCGTAGCGCCGAGCTCACTCTCCCCGGCTTCCGTCACGACGTCTGCTCGGCGATCCATCCTCTCGGCTTTGCGTCGCCCTTGTTTCGCGGCCTGGACCTGGAAGCGCATGGCGTCCGCTGGATACAACCGGAGGCGCCACTCGCCCATCCGTTGGACGATGGCTCGGCCGTCGTGCTGGAACGCTCGCTGGCGGAGACCGCGGCGGGGCTCGGCTCCGACGGACAGGCCTACCGCCGCCTGCTCGACCCGCTCGTCGAGAAATGGGACGAGCTGGCGAACGACCTTCTGGCTCCGATAAGGGTGCCGCGGCATCCCGTTGGCTTCTCGCGCTTCGGGCTGCGCGGACTTCGGTCCGCCCGCGGCCTGGCGCGCTCCTTCGAGGGAATCCGGGGCCGAGCCCTGCTCGCCGGCCTGGCGGGACACTCCGTGATCCCGTTGGAGATGCGCCCGAGCGCGGCCATCGCGCTTGTACTCGGCTCCTTGGGGCACGTCGTCGGCTGGCCGTTTCCGGAGGGAGGATCCCAACGACTGGCCGATGGCCTCATCTCCGTGCTGCGTTCGTTGGGCGGCGAGATCGTCACGACGCGACCGGTCGAGGCTCTCGAGGATCTGCCGGAGGGTGCCATCAAGCTCCTGTCGGTAACCCCCAAGCAGCTCCTGGCGCTCGCAGGGGAGGAACTCCCTCCGCGCTACCGGAGGCGCCTCTCGCGCTATCGGTACGGACCGGGCGCCTTCAAGCTGGACTGGGCGTTGAGCGACCCCATCCCGTGGACCGCCGCCGCCTGCAGCCGGGCGGGTACCGTCCACGTCGGAGGCACCTTCGACGAGATCTCGGAGGCGGAGCGCCAAGCCTGGGAGGGTCGTGTCCCGGAGCGGCCGTTCGTCCTTCTCGCCCAGCAGAGCTTGTTCGACCCGTCTCGAGCTCCGGCGGGAAAGCACACGGGATGGGCCTACTGCCACGTACCGCATGGCAGCGATGTTGATATGACGGAACGGATCGAGTCCCAGGTCGAGCGTTTTGCGCCGGGGTTCAGGGACTGCATCCTAGCGAGAAGCATGCTCCGGCCGGCCGGCCTCACCGCCCTGAACGCGAACTACATCGGCGGCGACATCGCGGGCGGCGCCAACACGCTGCGGCAGACCCTGGCGAGGCCCTTTCCCAAGCGCGACCCGTACGCCACCCCGATCCCCGGCGTATACCTCTGCTCCTCCTCCACGCCTCCGGGCGCTGAGAGATGAAGGGCGCTTCTGCCCGGGTCAGCGCTCTCCCGGTGAGCCGTTCGCGAGGGCGGGGGGCACCCCGGTCCAGATGTTCACCGCACCGCAGTTGGTGAAGCGCTTGAACTCGCCGGGCACGTTGGGCTCCCAGTAGATCTCGAGAGCCAGGACGTCAAAGACGGTCGTGGCGTCGACTACCCAGTCCGGGGCCGGGACGCCATTCCAGAAGATGGCCGGCCGGCAGTATCGGGACGAGGTGAGGCCGCGCATGAACAACCTCCACTCGCCCCTCTCGTACCTGACCCGTGCCCGTCTGACCGAGCGAAAGAAGTCGATCAAACGCAGCGTCGAGCGCCGACGGATCTCCGGATAGAAGACGATCTCGCCTTGCCTGCCCTCGATCCGGCGCGCGAACTGGGAGGCCGCCCAAGGTGAGCCACTTATCTGCACGACGAGGTCGGCAACGCTGAACGCCGCACCGCTGAGCGAAAGCTCGAGCTGGTGGGGACCGGAACCCGTCAGATCCACGGGAGCGCGGCTGGAAGCGAGGTTGAAGTAGCTGGCCCTCACCGTGTCCACGACTGGAGCGATTCCGGACATCCTGAACCTCCCCGCGGAGTCCGTCAGCGCCTGAACCCCCTGCGCTTCCAGCTCGATGAGGACGTTCGTGAGAGGCTCGCCGGTGTCCTCCGAAACCACCCTCCCCGTGAGCACGCGATCCCCGCTCTCCTGGGAGAAGCCCGCGTGCACGGGCACGAGGCTCAGGAAGCTCACGAGAAACGATGCAACAAACCTCGTGAGAGGCCCCGGCACGAGGTCTGTCAGAAGCATCGCGCCTCCAGACGTCTGGCCAACAGCAGCTCTCAGGTTGAAAGATAACTTCTATCGGGGGAAACGCACGGCACGTGGGAGTGCCGCCACGTGCGAGCACCCTCTCGGGAATCTCTGGAAAGGAGTCGACGATGCAGCGCTGGAGCCGCCGCGATTTCGTTTCAGCCTCAGGAAGCGGTCTGGCCGGAGCGGCCATCATCGGCCCACCCGCGCTCTGGCCGGACGAACGCGCGATGGCGCGGGCCGAGGGCCGAGCCGACAGCTTCGAGCTGCTGCGTCGAGAGCAGCGAGCCCGCCGGCCCGAGCTGCCGGAGCCGGCCGACTTTCATCGCCTTCCGCTCTCCTGGTACAAGGCGAAGATCCGGGAGCTGAAGAGCGAGGCGAGGAAACGAGGTGTCGACAGCGGCCTCTTCCTGACCCGGAGGTGGAACATCATCTACGCCACGGGCCTGTTCCACTCGACGACCGAGCGACCGTTTGCCTGCTTCCTTCCGATGGATGACGACGACGCGCTCATCTGGCTCAACCCCTACCTGGACCAACAGCTCGTCAACGATTGGTGGACGACTCGGTCCAGCTATTACTTCGACTACCATCACGCGCGCGGCGCTTTCCCCAGCCGGGGCGAGGTCCTCCAGGGCGACACCGTCAATCTCTACAGGTGGTGGGGAGAGACGCTCGGCGAGCTCGGCTACGGCAGCGGAACGATCGGGGTCGATGGAAGCGGGCTCGCGGAGATCGGCGTCCTCCCGGGCCAGGAAAGTGTCGCGCGGCTGGACATGTGGGGCGTGATCGAGACCCCCGAGAGCAAGCGTCCGGAGAGCGGAGCTTTCGGGCAGATGGCCGCCGTCATGCCAGACGCCAGTTTCGTCGACATCAACGACATCATGATCCGGAGCCGGATCGTCAAGGACGAGGCGGAGAGCCGGCTCACCCAGCGTGCGATGGATTTCTGGTCGGAGATCCACGCGTTCGCACGCGACTACCTGCTCGAGCGGGGAACGGAGGCCGTGGATTGGGAAATCGCCAACGCGGCCCGCCTCTGGGGCACGGCACGGATCATGGACGAAATCCCGCAGACAGGCGTGCCGCACGATGCCGTCGGCATCTCGGTCGGCGTCGGCTGCCGCACCGGCCGCACCACGGCGTATCCCCACCCGAACCAGATGTTCTGGAAGAAAGTCGAGCCCGGTGACGCGCTGCAGATCGCCGGGGTCGTCAGGGTAGGCGGATACGGGGGAGAGCTGTATCGCTCCTTCCTGATCTCCCCATGGACGGAGTGGCAGGAGCGCGTGTGGGACGTACACACCCGCTGCTACGAGATCCAGGCGGAGGAATCCTACGCAGGCAACACGTGCTCGAACGTCGCCAAGGCCGTCCACGACTATCAGGTCGAGAACGGCGTGGAGCACCTCATCTACCATCGGCCCGGCCACGGAGAGGGCATGGAAGGGCACCAGCCGCCCTATCAGGCCCTCGGTGACTACACCCTGATGCGTGAGGGCATGCACTTCTCGAACGAGCCCGGTCTCTACGATCCGGAAAACGGCTTTGGCTTCAACCACTCCAACAACATCCTCGTCTCGCGCGACGCGGGCTTGCAGATGGGAACGACTCCCGCAACGAGGGAGTGGTGCTTCCTCGAGCTGTAATCGCGAGACGCCTCGGCGGACGGACGGACGGCCTGGTGACTTCGGCCGGCGGTGGACTACTCTGTGGTCCCCTGGGCGGTCTTCACGGATCCTCCGCTCGCCCGGGTGGGTTTGACGGAGGAGGAGGCGAGGGACCAGCACGGAGAGATCCGGACATGGAGGGCGCGCTCGCCATGCGTCACGGACTCGGAACGCCGCCCTCTCGACGCTGATCCATCCATACCCGACTATGAGCGAAGGAATTCGGAGAGCGGCTGATATGCACTACCGGGGGGAAGCTGACCGATCGATCGACACGATGGCTGGACCGCTACTTCAGGCTGACGCACCGGCTCTCGGCATGAGGAGGGCTGGCGGGCAGCGGACGGCCGGCATGCGCTTCCTGTTCGTGCTCCTCCTCGCAGGCATGTCTGCGTTAGGGACGATCACGTCTGCCGCGTTCGGGCAGGTGGCGGCAAGGGATACCGTGGACGCCGAGGTCGCGGAGAGCGAGGCGGAGCTTTCGTCGGCCGAGACGGCGGCGGAGATCACGTCCGACGAGATCGCGGTACAGTGGGAGCCGGAGAGTCCGACCGACGGAACGGCGATGGCCGTGACGGTTCGGACGCCGGCCGGTGGCGGGGAGACCCGGGTCAGCGCGGAGCTGGATGGACGCCCCGTCCGCATGGGCAAGCTGGGTGGGGAGTGGTTCGGCATCGTGGCGCTGCCGACCGACAAGGCAGGGCCGGTGGAGCTCGTCGTCTCCCACTCTCGTAACGGTGAGCCGGAGGTGACGACCCGCTGGACGGTCCAGGTGAGGCCCCGAACCTACTCGGAGACGCAGCTCAGCGTCGCCCCTCGTTTCACGAGCCCGCCCGCGGAGGTGCAGGAGCGGATCGCCAGGGAGCGCGAGCTCGTCCGATCCACCCTCGGCGAGGTCACGGCCGGGTGGCTGATAGACGGCAACTTCGTCCGGCCGCGGAACACACGCATTACGAGTCCCTTCGGTCAGAAGCGCCTCTTCAACGGCGAACTTCAGAGCCGGCACTGGGGGGTCGATCTGGCCGGTGAGGTCGGGACGCCCGTTCGCGTCGCGGGCCGCGGCCGAATCGCGATCGCGCGCAACCTCTACTATGCGGGGAACGCCATCTACGTGGATCACGGCATGGGCGTGTTCAGCGGCTACTACCACCTGTCGCAAATGGATGTGAGCGAGGGAGATGTCGTTGAGCGAGGCCAGGTGATCGGACGGGTCGGCGCCACTGGCCGCGTGACGGGGCCGCACCTCCACTGGAGCTTCTTCGCCGGCGGCGAGAGGCTCGACGCGAGCAGCGTGCTCGATCTCATCGTGCCGGAGTCCGGGGAGATCGATCGGGAAGCGGCAGAGGCCGGATCCCGAGAAGCCGCGAGCAGCGAGCCGGACGCGCAACGGTAAAACGGTAGACAGAGAGAGATGACGAAGATCGCACTCATCCTGAGCGGCGGCGGCTCGCTGGGCACGTACACCGCCGGCGCCGTGACAGAGCTGCTCCGGGGCCTCGCAGGGAACCGCAGTGGCGCCACCGCACGGATCGGCGCTTTGGCGGGAGCTTCCTCAGGCGCGCTCACCGCGGCACTTGCCGCGCGCGCCCTGGTCGTGAACCCCAACCTCGTCCCCTGGATCGGTACGGCGTGGATCCGGGGGATGGACGCCGACGTCCTGCTGGGCGGGAATCGCTCCCGCTCATCTCTCCTGGACGCCGCGGTGCTGGAGGAGATGAGCCGGGCGCTGATCACGGCCGGGCCTGCTTCGGACGATGAGCCCTCGCCGGTCCTCGCCGAGCCGCTCGAACTGGGGATCACCCTCTCGAGCCTGCACGGGATCGGCTACGAGCTCCGATACGGATTTCAGAACCGCCCTGCACGGTCCTTCGGGACGCGCATGTTCGACGATTGGGCCGCCTTCGAGTTGAGCCCGGCTGATGTCGCGGGCGCGCCGATCTGGGAGGAAATCCGCCAGGCCGCCGTCGCCTCGGCGAGCTTCCCGTTCGCTTTTCCGCCTCGTCGGCTCCAACGGCGTGGAAGCCACTTCCGCGGATCGGTGCTGGAGGATCTGGGCGACATCGATCTGTGGTATGCGGATGGCGGGCTGTTCAACAACGAGCCCGTTCGCCTCGCCAAGCGGCTTGTCGCCCGGGCGGGGGGCGAGGACGACGACTGGCGATTCGTTTTCGTCGACCCTACGCTCCGGGACCCCCCGACCGGCGACGTGGCCGACGCTGCCGCGCCCGACTCCGCCGTGCAGGTGGGTAGCCTCGTCGCCCGCGCCCTGTTGGGGCAGGGAAGCGCGAAGGACTGGATCCGCGCAAACCGGACCAACGAGCGCCTCGCGATTCTCGACTCTCTGGTCGACCGGCTGCCGGAGATCGCCGATTCCCTCACCGACCCGGAGGCGTTCGAGCTCGGCAGATCGGTCGGCGAGATGGCCGAGAACGTGTGCGAATGGCGTCTCGTGTGCGGCGCAGGACGATCTCGCCGTGGGAACGGACGAGCCGAGGGCAGTGACCCCGTTCTGGAGCTTTTGGAGGAGAGCCTCGGCCGCATCGAGCGACGGTACGCGAGGGTCCTCGCCCGGGTCGGCTCGCGCGCGGCGCGCAGCCGCCTGGCCAAGCTGATCTTCCTCATCGAGGCGGCCGGAGGCCTCGGCGACAAGGAGGAGCTTCCCCTCTATCTCATCGCTCCTAACAGAAGGCTTGCCGGCGACTTCCTCGGTAACTTCGGCGGACTGTTCTCCCGCGAGTGGCGCGAGGCGGACTATCGCGCCGGACGGAGGGACGCCAGAAGGCTCCTCGAGACGTCCCTGGCCGATATCGTGGACTACGAGGCAGCCGATGAGGCGGAGTACGAGGTACCGGAGATCGTCGGCTCCAACGACGCACTGAGACCCGAGCAGCGGCGGCGCCTGGAGAAGCTGATCGAAGGCGAGGTCGACCGCACGATCGGCGAGCTGGACGCGGGCTTTCTGGGCAGCTTGTTCGGATTTGCCTGGAAGCCAGCGCTGCGCCGCTGGGCCACGGCGCGCGCGATCGACTCGCTGAGCACCTCCTGACCGCGGCTCGCGGCAGGCGGCTGGGCCGCATGCCGGTCGTCCTCTATTCGGCTCCCATCTGTAGCAGCACCTTGAGGACGCCGCGTCGCGAAGCATGCTCGAACGCCGCCGCTCCCTCCTCCAGCGGGTAGCGTGCAGCGACGAGCGGAGCGACGTCCACGCCGCCTTCCGCCAGAAGGCGCAGCGCCGGCGCGAAAGGCCCGCAGCGCGAACCGATCACGGTAATCTCGTCCACCACCACGGCCGACGCGTCCAGCTCGAGCCGTCCCGCATAGGTGCTCTTGAGGACAAGCGTGCCTCTCGGACGCACCGCACGCCGCGCCATCGCGAACCCAGCGGGATTGCCGGTGCACTCCACCGCCAGATCGAAGCCGGCATGCTCGACCTCGTTCTCAAGGCAGACGGCGGCCCCTCGTGCCTGCAGGAGATCCCGCATCGACGCATCTCGCCGCGTGACCACCGTCAGGTCGCTGCCGGTTGCGGCGAGGGTCTGGGCGATGAGCATCCCCAGCTTGCCGGCGCCGACCACAAGGACGCGATCGCCCGGACCGATCCGCACCTGCTCCTGGATCCGTAGCGCGGCGGCGAGGGGCTCGGTGAAGACGGCCGCCTCGGTCGGGAGGTCGTCCGGGACCGGATGGAGGTTCGAAGCCGGGAGCGTGAGGAGCTCGGCGAACGCGCCGTCCCGGCCCGAGATCCCCAGCACCGTCCGACTCTCGCAGTGTGTCCCGAAGCCTCTCGAGCACGCCGTGCAGACCCCGCAGACGGCGTTGATCTCGCCAACCACGCGCGTGCCCAGGAGCCGATCCGCCTCGGCCGCCGTCACTCCACTCCCGAGCTGCTCGACGACGCCCACGAACTCGTGGCCGGGCACCCCCTCAAACGGGTAGTAGCCTCGTGCGAGCTCGAGATCCGTGTTGCAGATGCCCGCTACGACAACCCGCACGAGCGCCTCGCCGGCCGGCAGCTCCGGGGTTGGAAGATCGGGGAAAAAACGCAGCTCGCGGGCGTCGAGACGGAGACCCTTCATGACAGGAAGCGGCGCCGGCGGGCTGGCATGGCGGGGTCCAGGACGGAGCTAGCCGGCACGCCGAGTCACGCCCGCACGGCCGCCTCGGGCTCGTAGGTCGCCAGCCGGCCGGCCAGGGCAGATGCCATGACGGTGTAGGGGCTGCCCAGGTAGACCTTTCCCGGCCCGCTCCTGCCCGGGAAGTTGCGGTTGATCGAGCTGACCGTGACCTGCTCCGATGAGGTGCTAACCCCGGGGCCGGCGTTGATGCAGGCTCCGCATCCGGGCGCCAGCACCGTCAGGCCCGCTTCCTCGAACAGCCTGTCGTAACCCCGCTTCCGGGCGTACGCCTCGACATCGATCGATCCGTACTGGATGTAGGCCGACACGCCCTCCGGCACCCGCCGACCGGCTTGCAGGCCCTCGCGGACGACCTCCGCGTACATGTCGAAGTCCTCCCGCTTCCCGCCCGTGCACGAGCCGGCATAGACGATGTCCACCGGCACCTCGTCCGCGAGCTCGTCCACGAAGATCCCGTTGCCTGGATCCCCTGGCCGAGCCACCATCGGGCGCAGACTCGAGGCATCGATCTCGAGGGTCCACTCGTACTCGGCGTCCTCATCGCTGGAGAGTCCGGCGATCATCTCCTCGGCCTCGGCGCGTTCCATACCGCGACGCTCGATGAGCCACTCCACGGTTCGCTCGTCCGGCGCCACGATCCCTGTGAAGCCACCGACCTCCGCCGCCATGTTGGTCAGCGTCGCCCGCTCGTCGATGCCCAACGCCTCGATCGCTTCGCCGCAGTACTCGATGATCTTCCCGATCGCTTCGCCGCCCACCACATAGGGATGACGCAGAACCTCGATGATCAGATCCTTGGCGGTGACGTTCTCCGGCAAAACGCCGGAGACGCGAACCCGCACGGAGCGGGGCACCTCCAGCCGAACGTCTCGCGTTGTCCACGAGTTGACGATCGCCGACGTGCCGACCCCGAAAGCGACGCAGCCGATGCAGCCCGAGTGGGGTGTGTGTGAGTCGCTCCCGATGATCACCGTGCCCGGAAGCGCGTACCGGTCCTGGACCATCACGTGGCAGATCGCCTCGCTGCCCACCCGGTCGGGGAGCTCCCCGTGCAGGCGGACTCCCTGCCGCTCGGAGAACTCGCGCTGCCGGTCGTGAAGCGCGTGGGCCGCGTCGAGCAGTCCCATCCGCTTCCTCTCCTCCGTCATCACCTGGTCGAGAAACGCGAGGTGGTCGCGGAAAAAGACGATGCTCTCCGGGTCGTTGAGGCCCGCCTCGGCGCCGGCGAAATCCTCCCAGAACGTGGCTGCCATCGGGGTCACGTACTCGTGGCTGAACCGGAGATCCGTGCGCACGAACCCGGTGTCGCCGGGCTGCACGGCGGCTACGCCGACCGCATCCTTGGCCAGATCCGCGACCCAGTGCCGTGCGAGGATCTTCTCCGCGACTGTCGTCGGCCGCGGCGCGGTTCGGATCTCCGGCACCTGGACCAGCCCTTTGAGGCGGGCGACCGCGTAGTCCAGCAGTCCGCCGTATTCGATGATGTCGCGCTCGATCCGGCCGGCATTTCCGATGAACGCCTCGAGCGGGATCTCTTCGCCCCGCCGGATCTTGTCGATGAGGGAGAAGTCCGTCGACGCGAGGATGCCGCGATTCTCACAGTTCTCCCGGTAGATACGCTCGATGTTCTCGGCGATGACGACGCGGATCCCGGCCGCCTGCTCTGCGTAGGGCGCCGCCTCGCGGCTCGAGCCCTTGCCGCGTCGCTTGCCGGATACCGAGCAGACGAAGCGGCCGTTCTTCACGTCGTTTCGCCCGATGGGCAGTTCGCCGGAACACCGAAGACCGACGTACGGGTACTCGCCCAGCTTGTCGTCGTAGTAGTAGCAGACCCAGCCGGGTGTGATCTCGTCCGTGCTGATGTCGTCCCTGAGGGGAATCGAGGGGTCCCACTCCAGATCCTCGCCCTCCAGCTGGCGTCGGATCAGCCCGGGATCTTCGGTGAGGAAAAGGATCCGGCCCTGAAGCCGAACTGTGCTCGGTCGCTTCGTGACGTCTCGCTCCAGCAGCTTCGTCAACATGTTTTCATCCGTGCCAGGTCTCCAGAATGGGCTCGTCTTCCTCCTAGCGATGCCATCCCACCGGCGAGGCGGACCGGCAACTTAGGCCGAACCGCCTCGGCTGGGCTAACCCTTCATCTGCTCTTCCAGCTCCGCCAGGGTCGGGTACCCTTCCAGAGCGGCGAAGACGTCGAGGGCGTAGGGCACCTTGCCGAACGGCGCGCTCACCTGCACGCCTTCCACGAGGTCGGCGACCTCGGAGAGCATCTCGCGCGCGATCGCGCATCCCTCTCCTCTGGCCTGCTCCTTACCACGCTCCTGCGCATCCCGCATTCGATCCATGTACCGGTCGGGGACTTCGATCCCCGGAACCTCGTTGTTCAGGAATTCCGCGTTTCGCAGGCTGACGAGCGGCCAGATTCCGGCGACGATCGGTATCCGTGTTCCTGCCTTCTCAATCCGCTCGAGGAACGCGACGAGCGTCTCCACGTCGAAGACCGGCTGCGTGACGCCGAACTCCGCGCCGGCCTGCACCTTCCAGTACCAGTGCTCGATCTCCTCGTCCACGTCCACGGCCCCGGGATTCACACCCACGCCGACCACGAAGGAGGTCGAACTGCCCAGGGCGTTGCCACCGAGGTCCAGGCCGTGGTTGAGGTGCGAGACCAGGTTCGTCAGGCCCACCGAATCGATGTCGAAAACCGCCGTCGCGTCCGGATACGGGCCCATCTTCGGCGGATCGCCCGTGATCAGCAGCATGTTCCTCAGGCCGAGCGCCTGTGCTCCGATGAGATCGCTCATCATGCCGAGAAGGTTCCGATCCCGGCAGCAGTAGTGGACGACGGTCTCGATCCCGACCTCCCGCTCGATCAGCGCGGAAGCCGCGATCACCCCCATGCGCATCATCGCGCGCGCCCCGTCGGGCACGTTCACCGCGTCGACGCCTGCTCCCTTCAGCCACCGGCAGGACTCGAGCATGTCGCTGGCGTCCGTGCCTCGCGGTGGAAGAATCTCGACGCTGGTCACCATCTCTCCGGCTCCGAGCTTTCGCCCCCAGGCCGAGCGATCCGCGATCGGAGCCGGCTCGGTGGCCTCTTCGTCGCGGACCGCCAGAGAGACGGGGCTCTCGGCCCCGTGGGTCGGCCCGACTCTGACCCGCGGTGCGCGTTGGGCCACCACGCGGACCTGGGTCGCCATCTCCCGTATGTGGGCCGGAGTGGTCCCGCAGCATCCGCCGACGATACGCACGCCCGCCTGCACGAGCCGCCGGGCATAGCCCGCCATGTACTCGGGATCGGCCAGGTAGATCTTGCGCCCGTGCACCTCCTGCGGCAGACCGGCGTTCGGCACGGCGGAGAGCGGCAGATCCGTGACCCTGGCCATCTTCTGGATCGCGGCCAGAATGATGGCGGGACCGACGCTGCAGTTGAGCCCGATCGCGTCGACGCCCCATGCACGTACGGACTCGGCGATATGCTCGGGTTGATCGCCGTACGTCGTTTCGCCGTTCGGTTGGATCGTTACCTGCGCGATGATGGGAAGATCGGACGCAGCATGGCAGCCTTCGATCGCCTGGCGGATCTCCTCCAGGTCGCTGAAAGTCTCCAGGGTGAAGAGATCCACACCGGCCTCTGCGAGGGCGGCGGCTTGCTCGCGGAACGCCTCGCGGGCCTCGGAGCGCGCCGTGGCTCCGTACGGCTCCAGCCGGACTCCGATCGGACCGATGCTTCCCGCCACGAAGAGCCCGTCGCCGGCCACCTCCCGAGCGAGAGCAGCGGCCGCGGCATTGACCTCGCCGACCTGGGATTCGAGGCCGTAGCCCTGCAGGCGAAAGCGGTTGGCACCGAAGGTGTTCGTCTCCAGGACCTGAGCGCCCGCTTTGCGGTACTCGGCGTGGACCTCGCGGACTAGATTCGGATCGGTCCGGCAGAGGTCATCGAAGCAGCGGTTGATGAAGACCCCGCGGCGGTAAATCTCGGTGCCCATGGCGCCGTCCAGGAGGATGACGCGTCCGCTGTCGAGTGCCTCGCGAAAGTCCGGCATCAGGAAATCCTATCTCAAGGAGAGGCGATGAGCGCGAGTGAACAGGGACGGCCAGCTGTTCTGGTCGCCGGTGCCACGGGATTCTTGGGCTCTTCGTTTGTACGAGAGCTCGCGGCCAGAGGACATCGCGTCGTCGCCCTCGGCCGTGATCAAGATCGTATCCGACGACGTTTCCAGGGGCTGGCCCTGGAAGCGCGGTCGGGAGACGTGACTCGGCCCGACAGCCTCCGTGATGCCTTCCAGGATGTGGACACCGTCATTCAATGCGTTCAGTTCTCCGGGTTTCCCGTCGAGGATCCCTCCCGGGGCCTCACCTTCATGGAGGTCGATGGTCGAGGCACGCGGAACCTGGTGGAGGGCGCCCGGGCGGCCAGTGTTCAACGCTTTGTGTACCTATCCGGCGTCGGTGCGGATCCATCTTCTGATCGGACGTGGTACCGAGCCAAGGCGTTCGCCGAGGGGTCCGTCCGCGACTCGGGGCTCGAGTATACGATCATCCGCCCCTCCTGGGTCTATGGCCCCGAGGACCGGAGTCTGAACCTCTTCATCCGGGCGCTTCGACTCAACCCGCTGTTTTTCCCGCAGATCGGGGACGGGGCTCAGCGGTTGAACCCCCTGTACGTCGGGGATCTGGCAGCCGTCGTCGCAGACGCCGTCGAAACCCGATCGGCACCGGGCGAGATCTTCGAGCTCGGGGGGCCCATCGTCTACTCGCTGGACGAGATCATCCGGATCGCCATGGAGGTGACCGCCCAGTCGAAACCGATCGTCCATTTCCCCGTCTCATTCGTCAAGGTCGCGGCATGGCTGGCGGAGCTGGCGCCCGGACAGCTGCTCTCCCGCGACGCCGTCGACTTTCTTCTTCAAAGCGCCGTTGCCGACAACTCTCGATTTCGCAAGCTGTTCGATCAACGGCTGACGCCCTTGCCGGAAGCGCTGCAGGCCTACGCGAGACGCCGCTGACGGATCTCGCCGCTGCTGTTCCTTTATTTCGCCTTTTGGGTTACATTTTGCGGTCGAACGGGACGTCTTACTCGTGGGAGTCGTCTCGAGACGCGTCCAATGCGGGGATCGGGTTGGTGCCGCGGGGTGCTTGGCGCCCTTCTATCGTGGCCTGGTCCCGCGGATTAACCTGTCGACAAAGGGCATCTATCTTGCTGTGGGGAATGCGCAGGTACTTGCGTGATTCCCTATAATGACACAAACTTGCGTCTGCGCGGCGGTCGTGTGTTCTAGGGCAGACGGGCCGCGTGCGGCGAAGAGACATATGCTCTCCCGTCCCATCCGTGACAACGGCACTAATACTCGGGACGCACTGAAGCCAAGGAGGAAAACTGACATGCTCCGCTACAGATTACTCCGCTCGCTCCTGATGGCGGCTGTTGTCATGGTGGCCATCCCGCAGGCCGCGAACGCCCAAGCCTACGCGTCGAAGATCTGGTCGTTCGACGTGCAGGGCGGCTACGCGATTCCGCTTGGCGATCTGAAGGATATCGCGAAGGGCGGGCCCACGTTCGGGGCCGGCGCCAACTATTTCGTCAGCGATCTGTTCAGCGTCAGGCTCGAAGGAAGCTGGGACCTGCTCAAGGGTGAAGATGTGCTCGTGGCGACTCCACTGGGTCCGAGCAGCAGCGACATCGATGGGGGACCGAACATTACGCTGACTCACTTAACCGGCGGCCTCGATTTCAATTTCATCAACCAGCCGGACAACAAGTTTAAGTTCCAGCTCTTCCTGCTCGGCGGCGCCGTGTTCGTGAACTCGCAGAAGGTGGATTTCCGCGACTCCAACCCGACCGACACGAGCGATCTGGGATGCGAGGGCGCGCCGGGCGGTTACTGCCTGATCGACTGGCAGGACGCCTATCCCGAGTTCCGGGGCGGGATCCGACTCGGGTTCGAGGTCGGCGACTGCACGCCGGCACGGGCGCGGATCTGCGGTGAGATCTCGGTCTTCGGCGGCGTCCACTGGATGTTCGGCAACGAGGACGACACCGATCCGATCACCAGCCTGTACAACACGAGCCCGTTTGGCACCTTCCAGGACATCCCGGTAGGGCTGAACATCCGATTCAACGTCCTCTAGGCCGGGGACGACGGTCGGCCGGACGTTGCCTTAGCTTCAGGCTGTCCCGGCGCTCAAAGGGCGCGACCCCAGGGTCGCGCCCTCTTTTTTTGGTCTCCCACCTTGTGTGGTCTGACTCGTCCAGCCGAGAATCATACCTTGCATGCCATGCACATCCCGGTGCCGGAAAACTTTGCACCAACCCGATAGTAATTGGAGAGAGGTAGGCGGCATGTTGGTCCCTCCCGAGGGCGATTCCTACTCGCTGTTCGACACCCCGGATGAGCCCGATTCCACCTCCGAGACTCAAGCCGAACCGGCCCCCGAGGCCGAGCTGGAGTCCGAGTCCGATCTCGACGCTATGTCGGCCACCGTCCTGCTCACCGGCGGCACCGGGCTCATTGGCAGCCACGCGGCGGCCCTCTTCCGCGAGATGGGCTGGAGGGTTCGCGCCCTCATCCGGCCGACGAGCGACGCCGCGTTTCTAGAGGAGCTCGGCTGCGAGTTCGTCGTCGCCGACCTGACGGATCCGGACGCCGTCAGCGGCGCGGCGGCGGGCTGCGAGGTCGTCGTCCACTCGGCGGCACAGCTCGGCAAGCCCGCCTCCATGGATCGCCACGTCGAGGTGAACGTCGAAGGCACGCGCCGGATCCTCAAGGAGGCCATCGACTCCGCCGTACGGCGTTTCGTTCACATCTCCAGCGTGGCGGCATACGGAGCGCCCTTCGACGAGAGCATCCTGCCTCTGGACGAAGAGACTCCCCTCGATGACCCGATCCCCGAGGAGGATCACTACAGCCTCACCAAGCGAATGGCCGAGGAGGTGGTTCGGAAGGTCGGCCGGCGTATCGAATGGTGCATCTTGAGGCCGGATATCGTGATGGGCGAGCGGGACCGTCTGTTCACGCCCCGTATCCTGCGGTGGGCCTCTCGTCCGGTGCTTAGCACACTGGGAATGGGGGCGAACGATCTCCCTCTCGTCTACGCCGGCAACGTGGCGCTGGCAGTCTGGCTCGCCGCCACGCAAGACGCGGCTGCCTGGCAGACCTACAACGTGACGGATGACGGCGAGCTCACCCAGAAGACACTGGTCCGCATCGCCGCCGGCCGGGGTCCCGACGCGCCCGTTCTGCCGGTTCCCGTGCCGCTCGTCGCCGCCGCATGTCGTATCGGGACGGTCTTCGGCCGAATCATCCCGGGTGTGCGTCCGGGCGTGCTCACCCCCCGCCGCATCCGACTCTTCACGGAGGGGGATCCGTACGACGGAGCGCTCATCCGCGAGGAGCTGGGTTGGAAGCCGACCGTGTCCACGGAGGACGGTTGGCGCAGGTCGGTGGAATGGTACCGCGCCTACATGGCCCGCAAGGCCTCCACAGGTCTGGAAGTGCGCAACGAGGCCTGAGGCCCGAGGTACCGTCCGCGGTGCTCCCGCTGTAGGGGTTCCGCTGAGAGGTCAATCGAGCTAAAGTATGGGAGCTTGAGGGCTTGGACAGGTTTGCCTGGCCTCGTATTTGCACGCGCGCTGTGTGGCGCGCGACATTCGTCCGCCCTTGCGCGAACGGGCTCGGGTTTACAGGTTTATTGGCCCCCCCATTCGCGTTAACATATATATCGAGACGCGACGTCTGCGCTCGACACGGGTTCAAGTATCCCTGAAAGGGAGGCCTGCATGGGTAAGAAGGGAAGTTCGCTCAAGACAGCGGTCGCGGCGCTGGCTGCCGTCGTGCTGGCGGGTGGTTGCAGCCACCTGGTGCACGTAGAGGAGCTTGATGCGCGCTTCGCCGCCATCAACAGCAGCCTTGACGAGCACGCTGCGCAGCTGGCCGGGCTTGCCGGTCTGGCTGGAGCGGTCGCCGATCTCGAGGGCCGCGTGAGCGCGCTCGAGGACGATCTCGCAGCGCTGCGTCGTGCGTTCGAGGAATGCGGCTGCGGTGGCATGGCTCTCGGCCTGCCCGTTTACTTCGACTTCAACGACGACGCGATCCGGGACGTGGATATGCCGGTCTTGGATGAGTTCGCCAGGGTCATGCAGCAAGAGCACGGCAACGCTCTGGTGACGCTCGAGGGCTTCACCGACCAGGCAGGATCGGTGGCGTATAACTACGACCTCGGTCGGCGTCGTGCCGAGAACGTTCGGGCCTATCTGATCGACGCCGGTATGAACAGCGACCGGGTCCGCGCCGTGAGCTACGGTGAGGTGAACAACCGTCAGGTGTTCCCGGGCAACACGGGCGCGCAGAATCCGCAGAGCGGCATCGAGAACCGGCGCGTGACGTTCGTCCTCGAGTGGGATGGTCGTGCCGGTGAGATCGGGATGTAGCTCCTTCTTACCGATGGCCGTCGCGCGGCGGCTCAGGCCTCCGCTGATGTAAGCCAAGCGCGCGGCCTAATCTCTCGGTCCCCGGTTTGCGCCGGGGACCAGGCCTGTTACGAAGGTGCTAAGAGGAGTCAATAGCAGTGCGTGAGGCCGAACCGGACAGTTCCTCCGAGCATCGGGCACTGGTCGAGAGCGCAGGAGTTCTCGACGAGCGCACCCGGACGATCGTCAGCGTACAGGGAGACCACGCCGGCGAGATGTTGCACGGGCTGCTGACCAACGACGTGAAGGGCCTCGCCACCGGCGACGGCCTCTACGCCTTCATGCTGACGCCCAAGGGCCGGCCGGTCGCCGAGATGAGGTTGCTCCGACTCGAGTCGGAGTTTTGGATGGACATGCCGGTGAGCTGTCTGGGCTCGGCGCTCGCCCACCTCCGCAAGTATCTTCCGCCGATCTATGCAACGTTCAACGAAACCGATACCTGCCGACTGGCGGTCATCGGCCCATTGGCCGCGGCGGCGGTCGACGGCTGGGCCGGCGCTGCCGTCACGAACGCCCTGAAACCCCTGCAGTCGCGATCCCTGGAGATACGGGAAACCGAGGTCCTCATCGCCCGTCGTGAGGAGATCGAAGGGCCGGGCTTCGATCTTTATGTGCCGCCTGATGCGCGAGAGGACGTGCGCTCCGGGCTTGCGACCGCGGTCTCGGAGCGCGGGGGAAGAGAAGTCGGCGCGTATGCCTGGGAGATCCTCCGCGTCGAACGTGGTATTCCTGCCTTCGGGAGCGATTTCAGCGAAGATGACCTGGCGCAGGAGGCGGGGCAGGATGCCCGGGCCATAAGCTTCGACAAGGGCTGCTACACCGGGCAGGAAGTCGTGGCACGCATCCACTTCAGGGGACACGTCAACCGGGTCCTGAGAGGGTTCCGACAGCTCCGACCCTCCGTCGGCCCATCTAGTTCGCCGACTCTCGAACCCGGACAGCCCCTGTTCGAAGGTGGGAGGGAACGCGGTGTGATCTCCTCGGCTGTCGACTCCCCCCGCTTAGGCCGCATAGCGCTCGGTCTCGCGCGGACCGAGATCGAGCCTGGGCGTCGACTGGCCTTCGAGCCCGGTGGTGACGGGCTCGTCGAGATCGTCGAGCTCCCCTTCGAACCTGTGGGGGTCGAGGATCCTACCTGAGAGGTAGAGCGACGACCCGCCGGGCCTACACCAGCCATTCGGACATCCTTCTATGATTACAGGCTCCAGCGGGCGCCCTGGTGCTCCTTCATCCCTCGGACGTAAAGCGTTGACGTAAAGTGAGCAGCGGTGCTTTGATCTCGGACGGGCGAGTTTCTGCCTCGACTTCGACCCTCCGATTGAAACCGGCCCCGCGACAAGGTATGTTCGCGTGACTCGCCTCCGAGGACGGGGCTGAGAGAACGAGGCCGACCTCTTCTGGTGGGCCGGCGATCACCCGGTGGAGTAGCGTCTTGTCATCACTGACCGGTGAAGAGCTCCGAGATTTGTTCCGGTACCTCGTCTTGAGTCGTGGGCTCGAGGAGCGACTCGAGCATCTGCTCAAGCAGGGTTACGTGATCGGCGACCTGTATGACGGCCGAGGGCAGGAGGCGGCGGTCGTGGGCAGTGCCTTCGCGTTAGAGGAGGGCGACTGGCTGGCGCCTTCGCTGAGAGAGATGGGAGCGGTTCTCGCGCGCGGACTCGATCCTCGACTGCTGCTCCTCCAGCATCTGGCCCGCGACGGCTCGCCCTCGGGCGGGAGGGACAAGGCGCTTCGCCTCACCATGCCCCACTTGGGGCTCCTCGGTCCCATAGGTCCGCTCGGAGCACACCTGTGCGTTCTGAACGGAGTGGCGCTCGCGTTCCGTATGCGAGGTGAGCGGCGGGTATGCTTGGCCTATCTCGGAGACGGGGCGAGTCGGACGGGCGCCGCCCACGAGGGACTCAATCTCGCAGCGGTCCAGCGGCTGCCGCTGGTGGTCATCCTCATCCACAACCGGTGGGCGTTCGCCACGCGCAGCGACCAGCAGGCCGCGGTCTCCGACTGGCTCGACGTCGCCGCGGCCTACGGCGTCTCCGCGACCTCCGTAGACGGCAATGACGTCCTGCACGTGTACGACCAGACCCGACGCGCGGTAGATCGGGCGCGGCGCGGCGAGGGCGTCACGCTGATCGTGGCCGAAACGTACCGCATGCACGGTCACGCCCAGCACGACGCTCAGGAGTACGTGCCGGAGGAAGAGCTGCGCAAATGGCGTGAGCGCGACCCCATCGACCTGTTTGAACGTTACCTCGTCGACTCGGGGTTCGAGTCGCGTCCTTCATTGGCCGTCGTGAAGGAGGAAGTGCGACGCGAGCTCTCGGCGGCGGTGGAGCAGGCTCTGTCCGCGCCCATGCCCGAGCCCGAAGGCGCGCGATTCAAGACGGTGGAGGGAGAGGTCATACCGATTCCGTGGACCCGTCGGCACCCGGTCTACCAGGAGCTCGGCCAACCCAGTATCGGACCATGAGCGACTCGAAGCTGGAATCCGTCGTGCAGAACCGGCCGCCGGAGGACAAGAGGGTCGGGGATGGCGCGAAAGAAACGACGTACCTCGAGGCGATACGCGAGGCGATGTGGGAAGAGATGACGACCGACCCGACCGTCTTCCTTCTCGGTGAGGATGTGGGAACTTACGGCGGGGCCTTCAAGATCACCGAAGGGTTTCTGGATGAGTTCGGTCCCGGGCGCATCATCGACACGCCGATCTCCGAAGCCGCGATCGTCGGCGCCGCGATCGGCGCGGCGCAGATGGGCTTCAAGCCGATCGCGGAGATGCAGTTCATTGACTTCATCGCGCCGGCCTTCGACATGATCGTCAATTTCGCCGCAAAGGTCCGTTACCGAACCGGCATCGGGGCACCGCTAGTCATAAGGGGCCCGTGCGGCGGCGGGGCGCACGCCGGTCCGTTTCACTCGCAGAATGTGGAATCGTACTTCGCCAACGTGGCTGGTCTGAAGATGGTGGCGCCGGCGACCGCCCGTGATGCCAAGGGCCTCCTGCGAGCGGCAATCCGCGATCCCGATCCCGTCCTGTACTTCGAGCACAAGTATCTGTATCGCCGCATCAAGGAGGAACTGCCGATCGATGAGGAGATCATCGTGCCCCTGGGGGCGGCGCGGACACACCGAGCGGGATCGGATCTCACGATCGTGACCTACGGGGCGATGGTCTACAAGGCCGAGGAGGCCGCGTCACGCATCTCCGAGGAGGACGGGGCGGAGCTGGAAGTTCTGGATCTGCGGACGCTTCGCCCACTCGATATCAGCACCATCGTGGAGAGCGTTCGGCGAACGGGACGTGTACTGATCGTTCACGAGGCGTCACGCTTCGGAGGTTTCGCCGGCGAGATCACCTCGCAAATCTGTGAGGAGGCGTTCGAGTGGCTCGACGCGCCGATTCGGCGAGTGACCGCACTGGATACTCCGATCCCGTTTTCTCCTCCCCTGGAGGAGTACTACCTGCCCCAAACCGATGACATCGTGGCGGCGGCGCGTTGGCTGCTCGCGTATTAAAAGCGTCCGGGGTGCCGGCTCGGGCCTGGGCGCCCAGAAGAACAGAAAGAGAGACGACGTAGATGGCCAAGGTCGATGTGATCATGCCTCAGATGGGCGAGTCGATCGCCGAGGGCACTCTCACCAGGTGGCTCAAGGAGGTGGGCGCGGAAGTCGAGCGTGACGAAGATCTGTTCGAGATCTCGACCGACAAGGTCGACGCCGATATCCCATCTCCGGCCAGCGGAGTCCTCGCTGAGATCCTCGTCGCGGAGGGCGACACGGTGGAGGTGAACACGATCGTGGCGCGTATCGAGACGGAGAAGGGGGCGGTGACGACAG
The DNA here is from genome assembly GCA_037385645.1 of Gemmatimonadales bacterium. Taxonomy (GTDB): domain Bacteria; phylum Gemmatimonadota; class Gemmatimonadetes; order Palauibacterales; family Palauibacteraceae. The sequence goes on along the minus strand of JARRMU010000024.1, from coordinate 17,360 downwards.
ACGCCGAGGAGGCAGCTCCGACTGCTGTCCCTGAGGAAGCACCGCCTTCGGCTCCAGCTGCGGAGATCGCCGAGGCTCCAGCTGCGGAGATGACGGATGCTTCAGCCCTTGCCGCCGAGGCAGCGGATTCCGGCGCGCCGACGGCTCCCTCCGCGCCAGCGGCGCCGGTCAGCGATGCGCCCATCACCGCTACGGCTCCGTCCACGCAGACGGTCGAAGCGCCTCCCGTCCCGCCGGCGGCCGGGACACCCCTGTCGCGAGAAGAGCGGCTGCGAACCCGCTCCACGCCGCTCGTCCGGAAGATCGCCGCCGAGCATGGGGTGGACATCGCGCAGATCGAGGGCTCCGGCATCGCCGGACGGGTCACGCGAGACGATATCCTCGCCTTTATCGACGAGCGTGGGATGCAGCCGGTCGATGCCGCTCCCCGCGCCGAGGAGGTCCCGGCCGCGGCCGCACCGTCCCCTCCGGCGCCCGGCGTGCCATCGGCCGCGGCAGCGCCGGCAGGGCCGCCCGGCGTAATGCATCTGCCGATCCACGGAGCGACGCTGGAGGTCAAGCTGCCCCGCGTCCCGATCCGCGAGGCCGATCGCGTGGAGGACATGAGCCGGGTCCGGCTTCGCACGATGGAGCACATGCTCATGTCGCAGCATGTCTCGGCGCACGTCACGTCGGTCACCGAGATCGACTTCGAACGTGTCGTGAAGCTGCGCAGGAAGTTCAAGCCGGCGTTCGAGGCTGAAGGGGTGAAGCTCACGTACGGGCCGTTCATCATGAGGGCGATCGTGGAGGGCCTCAAGGCCTACCCCATTCTCAACGCCTCCGTTGACGGCACCCGGATCGTCTATCACGGCGACATCAACCTCGGGATCGCGGTGGCCATTGACGACGGTCGCGAGCTGATCGTGCCGGTGCTGAAGAACGCGGACCGACTCAGCTTGATGGGCCTGGCGGAGGGAGCCAACGCCCTTGCGGAGAAGGCGCGCACGAGGACGCTCGATTTCGACGACATACAGGGCGGCACGTTCACGATCACGAACGTCGGCGTGTTTGGAAACCTGTTCGGAACCCCGATCATCAACCAGCCCCAGGTGGCGATTCTCGGCACGGGGGTGATCGAGAAGCGTCCGGTCGTCGTCAGGGATGACCTGGGAGCGGACGCCCTCGGCATCAGACACATGTCTTACTTCGGACTCAGCTACGACCATCGGGTCGTCGACGGCGCGATGGCCGCGTTCTTCCTGAACAAGGTCCAGGAAGTGCTCGAGACCTTTCCGGAGGACGTGGTCTAACAGGGATCCCCAGGATTCCTGGGTCGTGGCTGGCGAACCGGAGGTCTTCCGGGCCTAATCCCGGGGCGCCGTCCTTAGAGCGTCGAACAGCAGGGGCAGAGTGGCGAGAGACTGGCCGCGATACTGGGGCCGGATGCCGAAGAGGACCACGCGCCCTTCGCCCAGTGGTACCTCGACAATCGCAGGATGCCCCACCAGATACTCTTCGCCCTGAAGCCAACCGCTCAGCAACAGCCCGTCGCTCGCGTAGCGCGCCACGACTCGCACCCGGCCATCCCGGGCTGCTTCCAGCGCCTGCCCTCCCTGCAGCCAGCCGGGCACGTAACGGGGCAAGAGCCCGGCCATCGGCTCTCGAGATTCCAACTCGATCCGGACGAGCGAACCGGGGGCCGCGTACGTCTCCTCCTCCAGATCCGACAACAGGTTCCTGACAGGAAGGCCCAGCTCCTCGACCGCCCACTCGACCGATCGATCCAAGGCGACCAGCGTTCCGCCGCCCTCAACGAATCGCCGCAACGCTGCGACGCCATCGGCCGTCAATCCGCCCGTCATCTCCGGCGGTAGCGAGTCCTGGCCGCGCCCATCGCGCAGCACATCGGCCGGTATCGAGGCCAGGAGGACAGACGTAAAGCCCTCTAGATCACCGCGGTTGATCTCCGCGTTCCGGACCGTGCCATAGGGCACGCCGTACTGATCGAAGATCCAGCGGGTCCAGCCCTCATCCATGGAAGGTACCCACGGCTGGTAGAGGGCGACGCGCTCGTCCGAACCCACAAATCCGGCGGCTTCAGAGAGCGGCACGGGATAGGCCGGCGCCTCGAGGACCACCTCGCTCTCGACCTCGAGCGGCTCCTCCACCGGCACCGCTTCGACGCCGAACAACAACGGAAGGGTGTGAGCCGTCACGTCATAGGGCTTCAGAAGAGGCCCCCCCTCGTAGGCTCGGCGGTCAGGGTATCGCTGGACCTCAAGCAGGGTCTGGGCAAACGCCGCGTACGGCTGTCGCATCTCCACGATGTACGATCCGGCGGGGAAGCGCCGACCCGCTGCGTCGAAGGGCTCGAGCGCCCGGCCCACCTCCACGTCTCCCATTCGCAGCACGCGGATCAGCCGAGCCACCCCAATCGCGGGCCACGGACCATTCGCGCCGTCGCCCACTGCCGGCGGAACGATCCAGGCCGCCGGCCAGCTCGGCCAGCCGGCAACCGCCCGCTCTCCGATGCCGACGAAATTGCGGAGCCAGGCCTCGCGATTCCGGGCAGCATGTCTGAGGAGGGCGAACGCTCCGGCCTCCATGTAGTCCACGATGTCCGCGAGATGCCAACTTCCCCCCTCCCACGGGACGGGGAAGTTCCATGATCTCTCCCGCGGGTCGAAGCCGCGACCGACCTCCAGCTCGTCGGGGTCCACCTCTACAGGCGTTGCCAGCTTCGCACTCGCTGTCTCCGTGAGGATCCGGACTCCGGCGTGATAGTGCTGGTACGCACGCGCCGGCGTCCAGGCGTCGTATGTCGCATTCAGCACGATGCCCTTCTTGCCCTCGCGCAGGAGGCTCCACGCGATCTCGGAGCCGAGAGCGTTCCCCGACGCCACGAGCATGGGATCCACGTTCGGCTCGATCGGATCGATCCAGGGCGGCACGAAGAAGCGACTCCCGTAGCGTCCCTGCTGATGGATGTCGTGGACGATCTGCGGGTGCCACGCGTTGTGGACCTGATCCACCGTCAGCTGGGTCTCGAGCTGGGTGAAGGCGTACCAATCCCGGTTGTTATCGTGGCCGATGTAATGGTGGTAGAGGAAGGGCGGGGACGCTCCCTCCCATTCCGTACCGAGAGAGCTCCTGTACCAGGCGACTACCTTGTCCACCCCGTCCGGGTTGAGGGATGGGATCAGCAGGACGACCGTATTCGCGAGGATCTCGTTGATATCCGGCTGGTTGGAGGTCGCCAGCCGGTAGGCGATGCGAAGCGGAACCTGTGTGCTGCCCACCTCCGTGGAGTGGACGGAGCAAGTGATGAGCACGATGTTCCGGCCGGCCTCGATGAGCTCCTCGAGGTGCTCCGGATCCCGAATCCGCCTCGGGTCCGCGAGCTGCAGCTGTGTCTCCCGGATCCTCTCCAGGGACGCGAGGTTCGGCGAATCGCTGATCGTCAGGACCACGAACGGACGTCCCAATGTGGTTCGTCCCAACGTGTCTATCCGGACCCGCTCGCTCCCGTTCGCGAGCTCGGCCAGGTAGCCCGTGATCTCCGTCCAATCGGCGAGCTTGCGATCCGCACCCACCGGGTATCCGAGATACTCGGAGGGCGATCGTTGAGCCCTCGCCTCCTCCATCGAGCCGAGACTCAAGGCCGTTGCCAGCGCGCCGACAAGGAGTCTGGAGTGTCGCAGGCAGCTCATGAACCCGCTCCGAGGAGTAGGGGTGGAAGGTCTCGAATCGAGTCGATGATCAGATCAGCATCCCGTGGCCTCGCCGTCTCGCCTTTCCCAGTCCGCACCTGGATCGCGAAAAGGCCAGCGCGACGGGCGCCTTCGACGTCCGTCTCCGGATCGTCACCCACCACGGCGAGCCGATCCACGGCAACGCCGAGGGTCGCCGCCGCCATCTCGAAGAATGCCGGTTCCGGCTTCCCTACCAACTCCGCCTCCGTCTGTGCCGCGACCTCGAGCGCCGCGACGAAGGGCCCAGCGTCCAGCGTCGGCCCGGCCTCCGTGATCCAGTATCGGTTTCTGTGGATCGCCACGAGGCGCGCCCCATCCAGCAGGTTGCGGAAGGCGGCGTTCAGGATCTCGAAGGTGAAGCCCGGTCCCATGTCTGCCACGACGACCGCTTCGGGAGCGGCGTCCGTGATCTCGAAAGCGGAGAAATCGCGCATGACCGAATCCGGAGCAAGAAGCTGTACGCGCGTGACGCCTTCTTGCTGAAGGCGCAGAGCAGCCGCCATTGCGGCCGTCAGCACCTCGTCCGCGCTGGCGTCGAAGCCCATGGCGTCGAGAACGGCGGCCACCTCGCTCCGCGGCATCCGGCTCGTGTTCGTCGTGAACAGGAAGGGAAGGCGGCCCCGAAGCGCGGCGAGAGCCTCTGCGGCCCCCGCGATCGGCCTCCCGGCGACCTGAAGCGTGCCGTCGATGTCCACCAAGAGCCCTCGGATCAACCGCCACGAGGGACCGTCGTTGACGCCTGAGCGATCCGGCAATGCCAATTCTCCTTCCCTGTTCGGCGTTTTCTCGTCGACCGCCCGGTTGATCAGAAGCTCTCGCCTCACCAGGCGGGGCAACCTAGCTCGGCCGATGTACCCGGCAAGACTCGGCAACTCTGGTTCGACCGGGACTCCGGCCGATATCTTCGCGTCGCTCTCAGACCGTGACTCGCGCCCAGGAGCACCATAATGGCAGCGATCTTCCCGACCGCAGCAATCCACTACACCGCAGCCGCCGGAGATCCATCGCAGCTGATCTCTCCTCCCTACGACGTCATCGACACGGAGGAGGCGCAGCACCTCCGAGACCTCAGCCCGTTCAACGCGGTCCGCCTCGTCCTGCCCGAAGGCGGCGCTCCGGAGCGCTACCGCCTGGCTTCGGACCGGATGAGCGAGTGGCTGGCTTCAGGGATTCTGGCCCGCGCCCACCGCGACGAGATCTACTCCTACACGCAGGAGTTCTCGTACAGGGGGCGTCCGGTCGTTCGCCATGCTGCCCTGGCGGCTGTCGGCCTGGCCACGTTCGAGACCGGCGAGGTCCTCCCGCACGAGCGCACGCACCGCGGGCCCAAGGAGGACCGCCTCGCGCTGATGAAAGCCTGCGAGGCGCAGCTCTCTCCGATCTTCTTCATCGCCCGCGACTCCGAGCGGCAACTCCCGGAGCTGCTCGCCCAGGCGGGGTCCGTGCCGCCGATGATCAAGGCGACGTCCGAGGACGGCATCACGCATATCGTTCGCGTGGTTCCGCGCGAGCAGCAAAACGAGATCCTCGCTGTTGTGGCTGCAGACGATCTCCTAATCGCGGATGGACATCACCGATATGAGACGGCCCTCGAGCTCGCCCGGCAACGCCAGGACCGAGACGGTGCTCGGCGCGTTCTAGCAGCCATCGTGAGCGAGCACGACGACGGACTGATCGTCCGGGCGACCCATCGAAGACTCGGTGGCCTCCCGCCCGACTGGCACTTGCGACTCCCGGATTCCTTCGAGATCGAGGCCGGCCCCGAGGATCCACAAGCCCTTGCCGAGGAAGTCCGGAAGCTGGGAGGATCGGCGATCGGCGTCTGCTGGGCTTCCCGCCAGGCCCCGGCGGAAGCGGGCCGTCGTGGGCTCGTTCTGCAGGCGCGGCCCACGGCCGTCGCACACGCCGGTCTCACGCCCAACGAGGCTGCCCTTGCTTGCGTGCTTTTCGACCGCCTCATTCTGCGCCGCTATACAGGGCAGGAAGCGGACGCCGCCTCCGCGGCCGGCCTCCTCTCGTACCACCAGGATCCCGCCACTGCCGCCGAGCCAGCACCCGATGCCGCTGCCTTCCTCCTGCCTCCGGTCTCGATGCCCAGCCTCTGGGCGGTCGTTCGCGAAGGCGGACGCCTGCCCCCTAAGTCGACCTATTTCACACCGAAGATGCCGTCCGGACTGCTCTTCCGGCCCATCTGAGCGGCCGGTGTTGTCAGACGGGCTTCAGCCACCGTTCCATTACGCTACAAAATCGTCCAGGCTGATGATCTCCATCCCAGCGATCCGTCTAAGTGGCGTCTTATAAGCCACATAGGCCTTCGCGCCTCCCAGGAGTGCCGTGGCCACCTGGATCGCTCGCTCAGGCGTGCCTCCCAGGCTCGCCTGTACCTCCGCAGCCTGACGCGAGACCGACGCGGTGACGGGCAGGATCTCGAGCCCCGGATGACCGTTCAGGTACTTGAACGCCCGCTCCGCCAGCTCCCCCTCCCCCTCCCGATAGGGCTCAGTAAGCAATTGGTAGATCGATAGGGCCGATGTTTGCGCCCGGACGCGTCCCCCGCGAACGCTTGTGAACAATAGCCTTGTGAGATCAACGCCAGGCGTCTGACCCATCAAATGATAGGCTATCACAACCGGATCGATGTGGATCCTTCGAGCTTCCTCGACGCGGCGGTGGAACGCGGATCGTTTACTCACCCAATTCCGGCCAGACGCTCTTCCCCAAGGGGGCGAAGAGGCCCTCCAGCTCGGCGACGAGATCTGTCGGCTCCCGTTCCAGCTCGATGACCCCATCGTCGCGCACCGTGACCAGCAGACGGTCGCCCGCCTTCAGGGCCAGTGCCTCGCGCGCCTCCCGAGGCACGACGATTTGGTGTTTGCTGCTCATCTTTACCGAGAGAGACATTCGGGTATTCCTTAGGCACACAGGCGTCGATGGGTTACCGAAGCGCTGGTGAAAGCTAAGCTTTACAGACGTGCTTTACAAGGAGCACCGCCGGTCGGGTCTGCCGTCGGATCTCCCTGCCCGGCGATCGCCCGTGTCGGAGCAGGAGGCCTGCGGTACTGCGCAGGCCCGGCTCGCCTGGTTCTTAGACCTGCCAGATGACCGTGAAAACGAACACGCCGTAGAGGGAAAGGAGCACGAAGCCTTCGGCACGGTTCACCCGACGGCCTGTATAGGCGAGAGGGATGAGCAGCACGCAGAAGAAAAGCGCTGGAACAACCTGTCGCACAACGACTTCAGGCGGGAGGCGCAGGGGGCTTAAAAGGGCCGCCGTGCCGAGAACCAGCCCCAGGTTAAAGATGTTGGAACCGATGATGTTCCCGATCGCTATGTCGCCCAGACCACGTATCGCTGCAGCCACGGTCGACGCCAGCTCCGGGATCGACGTGCCCAGGGCCACCATCGTCGCCCCTATGACTTCCTCGGGCACCTGAAACACCCGGGCGATCGTCACCGCCGACTCGACGAGCCAATGGGCACCGACGAGGAGGGCAACCAGACCGACGAGCGTGCGCAACCACAGCAGCGCCACCGTCCGGTCCGCGCCGCGTCCACTCGCGGTGCCGGGCTCCGCCGCTCCTATGGCAGCTTTGTCCGCAGTCGCTCCCGGTTCCAACGCCGGCGTCGCCGCGCCATGAAAGGCGCCGCTGCCCTCCATCCGAAGCATGACGCCCAGGTAGATGATGAATCCGGCCATCAGGGCCAAACCGTCGAGCCGTCCCAACGCGTCGTTCCACGAGAGAAGCATCACGATGATCAGAACGAGAATCAGGAGCGGGCTCTCACGCGCCAACAGGCGTCGTTTCACATCGATGGGTCGTATCAAGGCTCCGAGTCCGGCGATCAGGCCGACATTGGCAACGGTCGAGCCCATGATGTTTCCGACGGCCAATCCCGCCTGCCCACGCAGCGCCGCCAAGCTGCTCACGAACAGCTCCGGAGCCGACGTCCCGAACGCCACGACGGTGAGGCCGACGACCAGAGGGCTCACGCCTAATCGGGCGGCGACCCGGGACGAGCCGGTCACGAGCCAATCCGCACCGAACGTGATCGCGATCAAACCGGCGAGGAAAAGAAGCGCGTCCGTCAAGGCTGTGGTCGGAGACCCGCGCCGAGCCACCACGACCCGGCACTAGATGTGGTATGAGGTCGCACGCCGTCCGGCCAGCGCGGTGGCTGGTCGCACGGGCACGCCGGAGGGAAGATCGCGAGCCGGGGCCGTCCGTACCGCAGCGCGACGGCGCCGACGAGCTGCCGCCAGCTCACCGTGTAGCCGCCCGTCAGGAGTCCGACCCGGAAGGTTCCTGTGCGCCCTGAGAGGTGCCTTTTTGCCCGGCGCCAGGGGCGGGACGAGAGATCGGAGTCGGCCCGGCTCCCTTCCTCGGCATCGTCTCCCGCTTTGCCGTCTCGGCACCCATGTGCAACCGACCCTCGACCCGTCCACCCTCCTCAAGCTTCACCCGTCGGCTGCGTATATCGCCTTCGACGTGGCAGGAGGCCTGCAACTCAACGCGGCTCTGCGCCGTGATCGTGCCGGCCACGCGTCCGGCAACGATGAGGTCCTGCGTCTCGATGTCGCCGGTCACGAAGCCGTCCTTCCCCACTACGACCGACTTCGCAGCTCTGATGATCCCCTCCACGCGTCCCTCGATCCGGACGACCCCGTCGCTCGTGCAGTCGCCAACAACCTGCATCCCGGGCCCGATGATCGAGACGACGTCACTCAGCTCTCGGCTTTCCGTTCGGTTATCCTTCGCCATCGTCTATCCTTTTCCAATACGGTTGGCGCTCAGATCTCGTCTGGCGGCGGGCTCGGGTTCGTACTCGGCGTTTCTCACGGACTCACCAGCTCCAGCGGGTCTATCATTCGGCCTCCCTGCCGCGCCTCGAAGTGCAGATGGGGTCCCGTCGATTGTCCCGTGCTCCCTGAAAGCGCTATCACTTCCAGCGTCTCAACCGAATCACCTTCCGACACGAACGTCCAGGCGTTGTGACCGTATAGCGTGGAGAGGTCGTCGCCGTGCTCGATTCGCACGTAGCGACCGTAACTGCTGTTCACCCCGACATCCGCCACGACACCGCCCCTGCTCGCGCGAACATACGTGCCCGCTGGCACTGCGATGTCAATCCCGGCATGTGCCGCCCCTGCGTCCGCTCTGTGAGAGCGCGTGATGTATCCTCGCTGCGCGAGTGGCCACTGGAGCGACCCGTCCGAGGGGACCGCCGCCCCGAACGCCTCGCCGGAGGGGTCGAGCGGCGGCAGCCAGATATCGCCGGCGTCCTCGGCCGAGCTGCTGCCAAGGACCCTCTGCAGGCGGCGGTAATCTCCCTCCATCCTCTCGAGCCTCGACGCCAACTCCATCATCTGAGTCCGCTCGGCCGAGAGCCGTTCCACCTCCGCGGCCAGTTCGCGTGTCCTTGCCGCCTCGCTAACCCTTTCCCAGGCTCGTCCCGTCAGCCACCCAATCGAGATGAGAAGGGCCACCGCGCCCGAGGCAACGAGGACCACCGTGCCGGCCCGTAGCCGAAAGGAGTGCGACTCCGTGTCCTTCCCGGAGAGAAAGACGACCGTCCACGTACGTTCCCGCAGATTCCGCAGCACGACGCTTGCCCGCTTAGAGCTCCGACGCCGTTCGGCCCGTCATCAGACCTAGGAGTCGATCAAAGTCTTCGGCATCGTGGAACCGGACGTGGATCTCCCCCGCATCCCCCCGTTTGAGCTTCACGCTCACCTCGGTTCCGAGCGCTCGCTCCAGGACCTGCTCGGCTCGCCGAACATAAGGATCTGCGGTCGGACCCGTCCCCTTCTTCGGCGTCTCCTTAGCCGAAGGGGGCTCGCGGTCCCGCTGTACCTTTCTCTCGGCTTGTCGGACCGAGAGCCCTCGAGAGACGATCTCCTCGGCCAGGCGCTGCTGGGCAGACTCGCCTCGAAAGCCGAGAATAGCGCGCGCGTGCCCGGCGCTGAGCCGCCCATCGTGCACCATCTCCTGTACCGACGCGGGCAGCGTGAGCAGCCGCAGGGCGTTGGCGACTGTGGAACGGTCCTTTCCGACTCGCGCGGCGATCTTCTGCTGGGTGAGTCCGAACTGGTCCGCCAACTGCTTGTAGCTGCGTGCCTCTTCGAGTGCCGACAGCTCCTCTCTCTGCAGGTTCTCGACGAGGGCCACGAGCAGCATCTGCTCGTCGGTCAGGTCGCGCACGATGACCGGGGCGCTCTTCCACCCCAACAGCTTCAGCGCCCGCCAGCGACGCTCACCCGCGACGATCTCCCACCCTGCGTCCCGGCTGCGCACGACGAGAGGTTGAAGAAGCCCGTGCTCTCGAATCGAAGCCACCAGCTCCCCGAGCGCCTCTTCGGAGAGGGAACTCCTGGGCTGATATGGGTTCGGACTCAGGTCATCGAGCGCGAGCTCGAACTCCGAGCCATCCAAGTCATCCAGATTCTCGCTCAGAAGGGCACCCAGCCCCCTCCCGAGGCGCGTGTCGCTCTTAGCCAACCTTCCTCGTCGGTTCGTCGCGCTCGATCAGTTCGTTCGCGAGGCTCAGATAGCCACGGGCTCCGGTTGAAAGCACGTCGTATAAGGCGATCGGCTTACCGAAGCTCGGCGCTTCGGCCAACCGGATGTTCCTCGGTATCATGGTGTCGAAGACCTTTCTACCGAAATACTCCCTGGCTTCGGCCGCCACTTGCTTCGACAGATTGAGGCGGGAATCGTACATCGTGAGGAGCACACCCTCGATCTGTAGCTCCTGGTTGATGTTACGCTGCACTAAACGCACGGTGTTAAGAAGCTGACTCAGTCCCTCGAGCGCGTAGAACTCGCACTGAATGGGTATGATGACGGAATCCGAGGCGGTGAGCGCATTCAGGGTCAATACGCCCAGCGAAGGCGGTGAATCCACAAGAACGTAGTCGTACGAGCCGCGAATCGGCTCGAGGGCCCTCCGCAGTCGCCGGTTGCGGTTGGGCCGTTCCATGAGCTCCACTTCGGCGCCCGCCAGGTCTCTGCTCGCGGGGGCTACGTCCAGATACGGAAAATGGACCTCGTGGTGGATCGCGTCAGACAGCGGCTTTCCCTCGACGACGCACTCGTAAACCGATGGCCTGCTTGCGTTCTTGCGAATCCCGTAGCCGCTGGTCGCGTTCCCTTGGGGATCGCAGTCAACCACCAAGGTCCGTCGCTCCGCGATCGCGAGCGAAGCACCGAGGTTTATAGCCGTCGTGGTCTTCCCGACACCGCCCTTCTGATTGGCGATAGAGATGATCCGGCTCATTCGTTCCTCTGCGGGATCAAGCAGCGGGCTCCAGCGCCTTCATGGCCCATCGCCCACAGCGAGTGCGGGAGATTGCCCTGCCATATTCGCGCGTATCGTGTCGAGTCGAAGACAGCTGAAACCGCCGCTTGGTTGAGGACGGATGATCGGGACGGGGCAATATAGAGCCGGGTCGGTAGCCGCGCCAAGCGTAGACTGTTCCACGTGGAACACAGCGTTCCACGTTTGTGGAAAACAACCGATGTGCCTTGATATCATGATCTTAACCCGAACAACCCTCTCATCCGCGGGGTCGAGGAGAGGGCGAAACGCCCGCGGATGCGTACGCGCGCGGGGCGTGTTTCACGTGGAACATCTTCTCCGCCAAACAGACCGGCTGCCCCCCGTCGGCTCGCACGCTCACCTCGTCGCCGCTTCGCTTTCGCCGATATCCCCCAACGATCCCGAAAGCTGACGCCTCCTTAGTTCCACGAGGAGGTTCTGTAAGTCAGCCGGCGAAATCCCTGGAATTCTGGCCGCTTGACCCAGCGTCCGTGGTCGTACGTGCTCGAGCTTCTGCCGCGCCTCGATAGAAAGCGATCCCATCTCCAGATAGAGCGGCGCTGCAGGCAGCGGCATGCTCTCGCGACGACGTAGCGATTCCACGCGCTCCCGCTCGCGGCCAAGGTAACCCTCGTACTTCAGCTCCATCTCGACCAGCGCAAGTACGTCGGGATCGAAGCTCATCGTCTGAAGCGGCCCGCCTGCGCCCACCAGGTCTTCGAGCCGCACCTGCGGTCGCTTCAGCAGGACGTGCAGCGGTTGCTTCTGCGACAGCGGGGTCGTGCCCCACTCCTGCAGGTGCCCGTTCACGGCTTTCGGCTCAAGGCTCGTCGTTCTGGCCCAGGTTCTCGCCCGCCCCAGCTCCTCCTGGAACCGGTGAAGATGTCCGACTTCTTCCTCGGTGAGCGTTCCAAGCCTCTCTGCGACGGGGCCCAGCCGTTCCAGGCAGTTGTCCTGCCGCAGTGTGAGGCGAAACTCTGCCCGAGACGTGAAAAGACGATATGGCTCGTCCACTCCCCTGGTCACCAGATCATCGACCAGGACGCCGAGGTATGCCTCATCGCGGCCCGGTATCCAGGCCTCCCGCTCGAGAGCGGCAAGCCCGGCGTTGATGCCGGCTACGATTCCTTGTCCCGCCGCCTCCTCGTAACCCGTGGTTCCGTTGATCTGGCCCGCCAAGTAGAGGCCCCGCAGAAGCTTGAGCTCCAGGGTCGGATCGAGCTGCTGTGGCGGGAAGAAGTCGTACTCGATGGCGTAGCCTGGCTGTGTCATCCGGGCATTCTCGAGGCCGGGCACCCGCGCCAGGAACTCGCGCTGGACGTCGGGCGGCATCGACGTGGAGAGTCCGTTCACGTAGAGCTCGTTCGTCTCCAGACCTTCGGGCTCAAGGAAGAGCTGGTGGCTCTCCGCCTCCGGGAACTTCTTGACTTTGTCCTCGATCGAGGGACAGTAGCGCGGACCACGCGAGGCGATGGCCCCGCCGTACATCGCGGATTGGCTCAGATTCTCCTCGACGACCTCGCGAACCCCCGGGCCTGCAGCGCCAATCCAGCACGGCATCCGGGCGAGACCCCCCGTTCTTTCCCAATGAGAGAATCTCAGTGGCCCCTGCTCACTCTCCTGTCGCGCAAACTTCGTAAAGTCCACGCTCCGGCCGTCCACCCTCGGAGGTGTTCCCGTCTTGAATCGCTCGGCGGCCAGCCCGATCTCCTGCAGCTGTTCGGCGAGCGCGACGGAAGGAGGATCCCCCGCGCGACCTGCGGCGATGCTCCTGCTCACACCCATCTTGATGCTGCCCCGCAGGAACGTCCCCGCTGTGAGGATTACTCGCTCCGACCTGAACTCGCTGCCATCGGCGCACGAGACACCGCACACGCGGCCTCCGCGGAGCCGGAGCGCGGCGACCATGCCCTGGTAGAGATCAACGCGCTCGTTCTCCTCCAGCAGCGTGCGGATGGCCCTGGGATAGAGCCCACGGTCGCACTGCGCCCGTGGAGCCCAGACGGCCGGTCCCTTGGATCGATTGAGCATCCTGAAATGTAGGGTAGAGCGGTCGGTCGCCCGGCCCATCAGGCCTCCCAGCGCATCCACCTCCCGCGCGACGGTGCCTTTTGCGATCCCCCCTATGGCCGGGTTGCACGACATCTGAGCGACACGCGCCAGTACACTCGTGATCAGCAGCGTACTTGCACCCAACCTGCCCGCAACGTTCGCGGCCTCGCACCCCGCGTGGCCGCCTCCCACAACGATCACGTCGTAGCTCGTCCTCATACGTCTCGCCATGCCTCGCCAGATTACCGTGACACCGATGCGGGTCAGATCGCTCGTGAATATGGCTGGCCGACCTCCGCGCCGCATGCGCGCAGTTCGCAGCCGATCGCACTACCTTGCACCTCGAGAATGGGTCCCATGATAGCCAACGATACCTTGGACAACGCCCCGCCCGAGGAGGCACGCCGCGGCATGCTGATCCGCGGCCGCGTGCAGGGCGTCGGATTCCGGTGGTGGACGCGAGAGCTAGCTGGGGAACTTTCGCTGCGGGGAACGGTGAGGAACCTTCCCGACGGCTCGGTGGAGATCCACGTGGCGGGTCCGATCGCTCGAGTTCAGGCCTTCATCGAGAGGATTCGGACCGGCCCGCGCCAAGCGAGGGTCGTCTCGGTCGAGGAGATTCCATGCCGAGGCGGCTTGCCGGAGAGCTTCCAGATCGCTCTCTGAGCGCAGCGGACTCCGCCGGCACTTTCGAGAATATCCGGTGTATCCCTTTCGGCCCACTTTCGACGGGCGGCGACCTTCCTTTGGGCTTTGGAGGTGACGCGGTGATAGAGCTTCCCGATGTAGAGCGCATGATAGAGGGGTTCGCCGGCTACGCGACCGGCAAGACGATCTCGGCCGTCCTCATCGATGATCCGGATTTGGACGTCGACCCCAAGCTCGCGAGCGAGAAGATCGAGTCCCACGCGATCGACACCATCGAGAGACACGGGAAGAATATCGTCCTTCGCTTCCGCTCCGAGTACAGTCTCGTGTTCGACATGGGCGACGAAGGCCGAATCTATCTGGAATCGCAGACGGTACCGCCCGACGAGAGCAGCGGCATCCGGCTGCAATTCGCCGCGGGTCGCGAATTGCGGTTTGACGCGCCCGGAACGCGCGACACGGTGCGCCTCGTCGAGGGCAGCGACCTTGCCGCCTTGGGTGGGCCGGAGAGTCTCGGCATCGACCCGCTGAGCGAAGACCTGACGGTCGAGACCTTCGTGGAGCTCGCCATCGCGCACCCACGCAGCTCCCTCAAGGGCTTCCTGATGAATCCCGCCGCCATTGCCGGCATCGGGAATGAGTACGCAGACGAGATCTGCTTTCAGGCCGGCTATCGGCCCGATCTGAAGATCGGCGCGATGAGCGAGCGCCAGCTGGAGCGTGTGCACCTCTATCTACGGCGCGTCCTTCGCAGGGCGACCCTCCACTGGCAGGCGGCACATGCAGATCCCGGCTGGTTGATCAACCATCGTGGGAACGGAGCCGCGTGTCCCCGCTGCAGCACGGAGCTCACCACCATCACTCTCAAGGGCCGCAAGACGTTCGTCTGCGTGCGCTGCCAGCGCGCGGCCTAGTTGGACGCCGGGCCAGGGGACGTCCACGAGGTCTCCGGCCGCTTTGCAGAGCGGTAAAGTGGTGGCGTGAGGCGGCGATCCACGCCTGCGAGCCCCTTCCGCCCTGATACCGGCCGTCGGGAATTCACTTCCCGACGCAGAAACCCGAGAAAAGTTCGCTCAGAACATCTTCGGTGTCGACAACACCCAGGAGCTCTTCGAGAGCATGCTGCGCGTCCTGTAGATGGGTCTCGGCAATCTCAGGCGGATGTCCCGTATCGCGTTGTAACACAAAGGCTTCCACATCTTCCAGCGCTTTTCTTAGAGCCCTCGACTGTCGTCGGCGGGTCACCAGCGGCATCTCGCCGGAATCGCGCAGACCCGCGTAGGCAGCATCCAGCATACGGCTTCGTAACGACTCGAGGCCTCGGCCCTCGACCGCAGAGGTCTCCACCTCGCCCGCGGCTACCGATGCGTTCGGCGCCGATACACTCGCCTTGGTTCGCACCGTGATCACGACAGGTCTCGAGCTTCCCAGCCGGACCGCCGTCCCCTCATCCGTCCACCTCTCTAGGAACGCCCGCTCCTCGGCGCCCAGGGGGCGGCCTGCCTCGGCACAGAACAAGACCATATCGGCCTTCTGCAAATAGCTCTCGGCCACCTCGATACCAAGGCCCTCGACCTTTCCAGGTCGGCTTCTTATCCCAGCCGTGTCTACCAGACGAAATGGATAGCCCTCGATGCTGAGGATGGCCTCGATCGCATCCCTCGTCGTTCCCGGGAGCTCCGTAACGATCGCCCGGTCCTCACCCAGTAACGCGTTGAATAAACTAGACTTACCGGCATTGGGGCGGCCAACGATCACCGTGAGCGCTCCGTCCCGTACCATCTCGCCCTCCGGCGCGTGCAGCAGAAGCTCGCGGAGGCCTCGGGTTAGCGAATCGGCGGCGCTTGTAATCCTTGAAGCCGGGACGGAGTCCTCATTCTCTTCTTGGAAGTCGATCTCGTACGCGAGCAGCGCCAACAGGCCTATCAGCTCATCTCGCAGCGCGTCGATCCGCCGTGAAAGCCCTCGCTCCAGCTGGAAGAGCGCCGACTTGTGTGCCGCCTCGGAGCGGGCGTCGATGAGGTCCAACGTCGCCTCGGCTTGCACGAGGTCGATTCTGCCGTTTAGAAAGGCTCGCAGCGTGAACTCGCCAGGCCTCGCGAGACGGGCACCGGCCGCGCACGCAGCGTCGAGGATCAACTGGGGCACGAGATAGCCTCCGTGCCCACTGATCTCGAGGAGATCCTCACCTGTGTAGGATGACGGAGCGCAATGAAGCGTGATGACGGCTCGGTCCACCATCCGGCCGTCTTCGGGATGATGAACGGGTGCGAGCGTGGCTTGGCGCGGAGGAAGGTCCGGAATACTCAACCTCCCCGCCACCTTGACGGCCTCCGGTCCGCTGACACGCACGACCGAGATTCCCGCTCGCCCGGGAGCCGTCGAGATGGCGGCGATCGTGTCGGCCGGAAGGGCCCCGTCTCGTCCCTTCATTCTCCTTTGCCTGACGCGACTACGGCCGACTATCGCTTGGAGGAGCGCTTCCTGGCCGAAGAAGCACGCTTCTTCCTCTCACCGGCCTTCCTGCCTCCCCCGCCCCCCTTCTTCCCGGCCTTTCCGCCCCCCGGCTTCCGAGCGTCCGCCGAACCTGCGGGCTTGTCCGCCACCGTAGTCGCCCCACCTCCATCGGCGGATGGCCCGGTGACCTTAGCCTTCTGTCGCTCCCGAGCTATGTAGAGCTGTTGCGGAAGGGAGGCGAAGTTGCTTGTAGCGTAGTAGAGGTTCAGCCCGGAAGGGAAATTGGCGAACAGGAAGGTGAACATAATCGGCATCCCGTAGCCCATCATTCTCGTCTGTGCCGTCTGCTCCATACCCCGTTGGCCGATCCACGTGAGCAGGAACATCGAGCCCCCCATGAGCAACGGGATGATGTAAAGCGGGTCCTTGAGAGAGAGGTCCGGGAGCCAGAGGAACGGGACTCCCCGGAACACGATCGTGTTCCGGAAGACGAAGAAGAGCGTGATCAGAACCGGGAAGGGGAGCATCATCGGCAGGCAGCCAGCCAGCGGGTTGATGTTGTGCTCCTTATAGAGTCGCATCATCTCCTGCTGCATGCGCTGCGGCTCGTCCTTGTAGTTCTCCCGAATGTCCTTCATCAGCGGCTGCACCCGCATCTGCGCCATCTGCGCACGCATCGACTTCTGGTACAGCGGAAAGAGGACGATCCGCATCAGGACGCCAAATAGGATGAGCACCCAGCCGTACGCCAGACTCAAGGTCTCGTGCATCCAGCTCAGGATCACCATGACGATCGCGACCAGGGGCCGGATCACGGGCTGGAGCCATCGCCAGCCGACCGGGTTCACGTTGTGCAGGTCGTTGCCGATCGCCCTCAGGCGTCCGTAGTCCTGCGGTCCGAGGTAGCCGTCGAAGGAGAACTGCGGAGATCCCGCAGGCACGGGAAGCGTGGCCGTCATCCGGGCCGCGTTCTGGTCGGGCAGACCGTCCAGGAGAACCCCGGAGAAGCCCGGGCTTCCCTCGGTCTCCAAGTATGCAATCAGGAAGTACTTGTTCTTCACTGCCACCCAGTCGAAGGGGCCCCCCTCGGCCGCCCCCCTCTCCCCATCCTGGACGGAGGAGAGCTTGTGGCTCTCTATGCCGTTTCTTCCA
>JARRMU010000023.1:0-23488 GCA_037385645.1 Gemmatimonadales bacterium | reverse complement strand
ATTAAAGTTGCTAGTTCCCAAAAAAATATTTTACCTGAAAGACCAAAAACAACCAAACTGCTCGCCCGACGAGCTGGCCGGTCGCGTGGCGCGGTCGGTTGGAGGCGGACCCGCTGTCATCTTCGTGGACATGGCCTCGGGAAGCTGCGGTTTCGCCGGTCAGCGCATCGCCAGAGATGGTAACGTCGCGGTCGTCTCGGGCGTCAACCTGCCGATGCTTCTCGATTTCGTCTTCCATCGCGAGCTGGATTATCGCGAGCTCGCCGAGCGGGTGGTGGAGAAGGGGAGGACGGGTGCGACAGCCGATGTGCCGGGCGACTAGCCGATGCCGATAGAGGTGTACAGGATCGACGAACGCCTGCTCCACGGTCAGGTCGTCGTCGGGTGGGGCCGCAGGTTCGGGATCGAGTTCTACGTCGTCGTCGACGACCGGATTGCCGGGACGGCGTGGGAGCGCGAGCTCTACGCCAGCGCGCTGCCCGCTGGAGTCGAGTCGTTCTTCCTCACGGTCGAGGACGCGATCAGGCAGCTGCCCGAGTTGGAGGGGCGAGGCGACGTCGGCATGGCGCTGACGGCGGGGACGGCGGAGATGCGCCGGCTGGGCGAGGCCGGGCTGCTGGCCGGCCGGGAGGTCAACCTCGGCGGCTTGCACGCGACGGAGGGGCGCGAGCGGCTTCTGGATTACCTGTTCGCCTCCCCGAGCGAGATGCAGGACATTCGGGCGTTGGGAGAGCTTGCCGGCTCGGTCTCCGCGCGTGACCTGCCCGGGTCGCTGCGGATCGGTCTGCGACGCTTGCTGAAGACGGTTGAGTGAGCTCGACGTTAGCCTCGGGCTGCTGGCCGCTTTGGTCGGGTGCGGTGCCGTCTTGGGCCTGGACGCGGCGTCGTGGCCACAGGTCATGGTCTCCCGACCGATCGTGGCGGCGACGTTGGGCGGAGCGCTGTTGGGAGATGCGGCCTCCGGCTTTCTGGTCGGAGCCGTGCTCGAGCTGCTCGGATTGGGTCACGCACCTTACGGAGCGGCCGTCTATCCCGAAACCGGGCCCGCCGGCCTCCTAGCGGGCGCCGGCTTGGCCGCCGGTGGAGGAGCCGCCATCGGACCGTTCCTCGTCGCGGTGGCGAGCGGTTGGGCCATCGGCTGGATCGGAGCGATTTCGGTGCGAATGCAGCGAAGCCTCAACGAGCGCCTCCTCGCCGCTGGCGACCTTGCCGCGCCGACGAAGAGACTCGAGCGCCGGCATCGAATCGCCATGGTGCTGGATGCCTTGCGTGCGGGGACGCTCACGGCGGCCTTCGCCATTCCGGTCATGTGGGTGGTCAGGCTCGCGGCCGGGATCCCGACGATCGGAGGCGTGGTTGCGGCTTCGGCCTTGCTTGTCGTGGGGATGGGCCTCGCCGGTGGCGCGGGCGCCGGCGGGATGCGCCGACGCGCCATGGATCCGCTGCTCTTCCTGGCTGGTGGCGCGATCGCCTTGACGTTGATCGTGACGTGGTGGTAGCTGGATGAAGCCTACGAGATCTGATCAGGTTTCATCGTTCCTGAGGTGCTTCGCGGTTCAGGGCTCCTGGAACTATCGTTCACTCGTCGCCGGCGGGCTGGCCAACGCGATGCTTCCTCTGCTGAGACGTATCTATGCGGGAAATCCGGTACGCCTGCGAGCCGCGGTGGAGCGACATCTCGAGCCGTTCAACGGACATCCGTACCTTTGTCCGATGGCGGTAACGGCGCTTGCTCGATTGGAGCACGATGGTGAGTCTCCGGAGCAGATCGACCGCTTTCGCTCCGTGCTGCGGGCGCCTCTCGGCGCGGTGGGCGATGAGCTGGTCTGGGCGACGTGGCGACCTTTCTGTCTGCTGCTGTCGATCACGATCTTTTGGCTCTGGGGTCGACCTTGGGCAGCGGTCGGCATCTTCTTCTTTTTTTACAACATCGGGCACGTCTGGCTGAGGGTGTGGTCGTTCCGGCGCGGCTGGACCGAGGGCCTCGGCGTCGGGAAGGATCTCCGCGACCCTCCCTGGGCCCGCGTCCTGCCCTCGATCAAGAGCCTGAACCTGCTGCTCATCGGATCGGCTGTCGTGTCGGTCTCGGGGTTGGTGGCCCCGGATACGCTGAACCGCTGGGGCGTGATAGTCGCGCTGACGGTGGCGGCCCTGCTGGGATACGCGCGACCGGCGCTCGGCGAGCGGCTCGCCGCGAGCCTGGTCCTGGCCGCTCCCGTCGTTTTGGCTCTCCTCGGTGCCTGAGCAGGCAGGATGACCAGTGGGGAGATCGAGGTATCGACGCACGTGAGCGTGACGAATCGGTATGGGCTTCACGCCCGCCCAGCTGCTGAATTGGTCAAGCTTGCGTCGCGCTTCCGGTCGGAGGTGTGGGTTGAGAAGGATGGACTCGAGGTCAACGGCAAGAGCATCATGGGCGTATTGATGTTGGCGGCAGAGTCGGGATCGAAGCTGCGCCTTCGTGTCGTCGGCGATGATGCCGAAGCGGCGTTGGAAGCTCTCGCCCACCTGATCGAGCGCGGCCTCGCCGAGCGCGAGCGAGATGAGTACGGCTCCGCCGATACAGAGCTTGGCCCATGAGACGGACGGTGCACGGCCAATGAGTTGGATGTTGCATGGCATCGGAGCGTCGCCGGGCCGAGCCTACGGCCTCTCCCTGCGCGCCGCCTGGGACCTGCCTTCCGTGCCGCATCGAACGATCAGTCCGGACGAGGTCGACGCCGAGGTGGCGCGATTCGAGAAAGCGAGAAAGTGGGCCAGGGAGCGCATCCTGCAGATTCAGGCGCTGACGAGCGAGAGCATCGGGACTGTCGAGGGAAAGATCTTCGAAGCGCAGGCCATGATGCTCGACGATCCTGATCTGGTCTCCGGAACGATCTCTTACATCCGTGAGAACTATCTGCCAGCCGAGCGGGCCATCGACTGGCGGCTCTTGGAGCTCCGGTCCCGCTTCGCTGACACGGCCCACGTCATGGCGCTCGATCGTCTTGCCGATCTGCGGGATATCCGCCAGCGCGTGCTCTCGCGGATGCTGGGTATCGAGGAGCGTGACATCGTTTCGGAGTTACCCGAAGGCGGGGCGGTTCTGGTCTTCGAAGAGCTGACACCGAGTCTGGCCGTGCAGTTGGGGGGGCAGGGTGTGCTGGGCCTCCTCACCGCGACCGGGTCGCGGGCGTCCCACTCCGCGGTGATCGCTCGCTCTCTCGGCGTGCCCTGCGTCGTCGGCATCGGGCCACGGCTGGCCGAGCTGACGGACGGTCACGAGGTGATCCTCGATGGTGCCACCGGGCGAGTGATCGTGCATCCGACGGAAGCCGAGATAGACACCTACCGGCGCTCGGCCCGTCATACCAGCGAAAGGGAACGCCGGCTCGAAGAGCTCGCCTGCTGCGTGAGCCAGACGAGCGACGGCGAACGGGTGATCCTGCAGGCGAACCTGGATCAGCCGGATGATGTGGCTGCCGCGTTGAGGGTGGGTGCGGAAGGGGTGGGTCTGTTTCGGTCCGAGTTTCTCGTAATCGGCCGGAGAACGATACCCGACGAAGACGAGCAGTACGACGCGTACCGCCGCGTCGTGGAGGCTTTTCCGGAGCTCGGAGTCACGTTGCGCACCTTTGACATCGGCGGTGACAAGTTCCCGATCTTCCTTCCGATGCCGATGGAGGAGAACCCTTACCTCGGCTGGCGCGCCATCCGGGTGTGCCTCGACCTTCCCGATTTGTTCCGGAATCAGCTGCGCGCCGCGGTGCGAGCCGCGGAGCACGGCCGGGTGCGGATCCTCCTGCCGTTCATCGTCTCGCTGGATGAGATTCGGCGTACGCGAGAGATGCTGGACGAGGTGTTTGCCTCCCTGAATGCCGGCTCGGCATCCAATGTGTCGCTGGGGATCATGATCGAGACCCCGGCCGCCGTCGAGACCGTAGACCGGCTGGCGCCACACGTGGACTTTCTCAGCCTCGGAACCAACGATCTCACGCAATACACCCTCGCTGTGGATCGCGGTAACGCTCGCCTGGTAGACCTGTTTGATCCGCTGCACCCGGCTTTGTTCAGGATGTATCGCCGACTGGCCCGGTCGGCGGAAGAGCAGGGCGTCGGGGTGAGCGTCTGTGGGGACTTGGCCGAAGATCCGGTGGGTGTGGCCGCCCTCATCGGACTGGGTTACCGAACATTCAGCCTCGCGCCACCCGCGCATCCGGAGGTCAAGGAGGTAGTCCTGGCAGCGTCTTCCGCCGACCTGGCCGATATCGCGGCGAACCTTGAAGATGGCGACCGACCCCGGGACATCCGACGTCCGTTCCGTCGCTACCTGGAGGAGATTCTGCCCGAAGGCGAGGGACTTCGGGATCGCTTGTCAGTCGTTTGACGGTCGGGTACCTTCACCCGTTTCTTGCCACGGAATCCGGAGCGGGCCTGGCACGGCCCCCGTTCGGGCCACCATCGGCTCAAATGCAAGCTTGAAGGACAAAATGACGCCAAGGCGACATCTCTTCACATCTGAATCGGTTACGGAAGGTCACCCCGACAAGGTCGCAGACCAGATCTCCGATGCGGTTCTGGATGCCATGCTTGAGCAGGATGACGTTTCCCGCGTGGCGTGCGAGACGCTGGTCACCACCGGCCTCGCCCTGATCGCGGGGGAGGTGACGAGCTCGGCATCGGTCCATCTCCCCGACGTCGTGCGCGAGACGATTCGACGGATCGGGTACGACGATCCTGCGTTGGGCTTCGACTGCGACAGTTGCGCGGTTCTCGTGTCGATGGACAGACAGTCGCAGGACATCGCCATGGGCGTGGATTCCGGTGGTGCCGGAGACCAGGGCATGATGTTCGGTTACGCGACGAACGAGACCGAGAGCCTGATGCCGCTGCCGATCTCGCTCGCCCATCTCCTTACCCTTCGGCTGGCGGAAGCACGCAAGCGGGGCATCCTCGACTGGCTTCGTCCGGATGGGAAGTCGCAGGTCACGGTCGAGTACGAGGAAGGGACTCCGAAGCAGGTTACCACCGTCGTCATCAGCACGCAGCATGACCCGGACGTTCCCAGGGAGCAGCTGGAGGGGGGGATCCGGCGGGAGGTCATCGATCCGGTGCTGCCGCCGGACATGTGCGATCACGACGCCCTGCGCTGCTACATCAATCCGACAGGGCGCTTTGTCATCGGCGGCCCCCAGGGAGACGCCGGCGTCACCGGGCGCAAAGTGATCGTCGACACGTACGGTGGGGTCGGGAGTCACGGCGGCGGTGCGTTCAGCGGCAAGGATCCGACCAAGGTGGATCGTTCCGCGAGCTACGCTGCCCGCTGGGTGGCCAAGAACATCGTGGCGGCGGGCCTGGCACGCCGGGCGGAGATCCAGCTAGCGTACGCGATCGGCGTGGCCGAGCCCGTGTCGATCATGCTGAACTCCTTCGGCACCGGGGTGGCGCCGGATGCCGAGCTGGAGAGGTGCGTCGGGCAAGTCTTCGATCTTCAGCCGTTGCAGATCATCCAACAGCTAGGCCTGCGAAGGCCGATCTTCCAGCGTACCGCCGCGTACGGCCATTTCGGCCGCGTGCCCGACGACGATGGCGGCTTCAGCTGGGAGAAGACCGACCGGGTGGACGACTTGAAGGCCTGCGTCTGAGAAGCCGGTCGAGTCGTAGCCATCCGAGGCCATCGAGGCAACCGGTCTACCGCGAGACTATCCTTTCATACAGACTATTACAGAAAGATGCGTGAGGATCGAGATGAACGAGACAGCGACGATAGAGCATGACGTAGCGGATCTGGGCTTGGCCGAGGCCGGCCGGCTTCGGGTCGAGTGGGCCGAGCGATCCATGCCGGTGCTCAGGCAGATCCGCGAGCGCTTCGCGGCGGAGAGGCCGCTGGAGGGCGTACGAGTGTCTGCCTGTCTTCACGTGACCACCGAGACGGCGAACCTGATGCTCACGCTGCAGCAGGGCGGCGCCGATGTGTTGTTGTGCGCCTCCAATCCGCTCACCACGCAAGATGCCGTGGCGGCCTACTTGGTCACGCAGGACATCAAGACATTTGCTATCAAGGGCGAGGACAACGACCGCTACTACGATCACATCCGGGCCGCGCTGGCTCACCAACCGAGCATCACGATGGATGACGGCGCGGATCTGGTCGGGGCGATCCACATGCTGGCGCTGAATCGCTACGATGATCTGGCTCCCGGCATCCGGGAGTGGAGCGCGGGCCTGCCGGCCGGACAGCTGGACGCGATCCTCCAGAACGTAGTCGGTTCGACCGAGGAGACGACGACCGGGATTATCCGCCTGCGAGCGATGGCTGCGGATGGTGTGCTGCGCTTCCCGGTGATGGCGGTCAACGACAGCTACACCAAACACCTGTTCGACAACCGGTACGGAACCGGCCAGTCGACGCTGGACGGGATTCTCCGGGCCACTAACATGCTTCTGGCCGGCTCGACCGTCGTCGTGGCGGGCTACGGTTGGTGCGGCCGCGGCGTGGCCACACGCGCCAGAGGAGCCGGCGCCAAGGTGATCGTCACGGAGGTGGATCCGCTGCGCGGTCTCGAGGCGACCATGGATGGCTTCCAGGTGATGCCGATGGCCGAAGCGGCCTCCCAGGGAGACCTGTTCGTCACGCTGACCGGCGACATCGGCGTACTGCGGCGGGAGCACTTCGAGGCGATGCGGGACGGAGCTATCGTGGCCAACTCCGGCCACTTCGACGTCGAGATCGACATCCCGGCCCTCGAGGAGGTGGCGGAGGAGGGTCCGAAGGAGCTCCGCCCGTATGTGGAGGAATACGTGGTCAACGGACGCCGGATCGTGCTGCTGGGTCGGGGCCGTCTCATCAACCTCGCCAGCGCCGAGGGCCATCCCGCGAGCGTCATGGACATGTCCTTCGCGAACCAGGCCCTGGCGGCGGAGTATCTACAGCGACACGGTGCGGGGCTGACAGCCGAAGTGCACCGCATCCCGGTGGATCTGGACCGTGAGATCGCGCGCTTGAAGTTGGCCTCCATGAACGTCGAAGTGGACACTTTGACGGATGAGCAGGAGCGCTACCTCTCCTCGTGGGACCAGGGGACCTGAGGGGCGACCCGGCGGGCACGCGACGCGGCAGCCGATTCTCGGCGGGGGCGAGGGCATGGCCGACACCAACGGAATGACCGAAGTGAGTGTGGCGAGTCTGGGGCTGGACAAGTCCTCCAACACGCCCGTGGTCATCCTCAAGGAGAACGAGGGCGATCGCCTCCTGCCGATCTGGATCGGCCCCGGCGAGGCCAGCGCGATCGCGATGGAGCTTGCCGGGGTGAAGTTCTCCCGCCCCCTGACGCACGACCTGCTGATGACGATCGTGCGCGGCCTCGGCAGCGAGCTCGTAAGGGTGATCATCACGAAGGTTATCGAGAACACCTACTACGCCTCGCTCATCCTCCGGCGTGACGGTGAGTTCATCTCCGTGGACTCGCGGCCCAGCGACAGCATCGCTCTCGCGCTACGGTCGAGGGCGCCGATCTTCGCCGATGACGAGCTGCTCGAGCTTACGGCCATGGAGATCGAAGAAGCAGGCTTCGAGGAGGCATCCTTCGAGGGTTCCGAGGCCGTCGGAGCCGAGGAAGCGTCCCAGCCGGGCGACGAAGCGGCCAACGGAGAAGAGCTGCGCGATTACCTCAAGGGGCTGAACCCCGAGGATTTCGGACGCTTCAAGCCCTGATGGTCCGGGCTCCGGACCGGACGGCCCACCAACCGGAGGCCAGGCTCCCCGGCGCCCGCCACACCCACGACCGCGCCTGCACCCGAACAGGTACGCGGGCCTCTGGCTGGGCAGGTGTACAGGGAGTGGGCCCGGAGCCCGAGTAGGCTTGCGGCGCCCTCGGCTCAAGACGTAACCTTCGGCAGTACCTCGTTCATGGATAGGCGGTAACGGAAGTCGGATGAGCCGACGCGGCCCCGCCACTGTGTGAGGCCCGGCGCCCAGCGCCGTGTCCCCGGTTAGCAGCCACCGAGCCGATCGGTAAAGCGACCGGGGAGGCCTCGAGTCAGGAGACGACCCCATCCATGCCCACGAGCAGCTCTTCGCGGGAAGGGCGTGGGCGGGTAGCGGTCTTCGAGCCCCAGCCACGCCGTTCCTGGAAAGGTGCGACGCTTGGCCGTGACGTTTCGGGTGCTGGGGACCGCGTTCTTTCTTTCGATCCTCATCTTCAAGCTCGCCATCCCCCCCGCTGGCGCAGTCTCGCCCGGCGGCCCTGGCTTGCCTGGTGGCGTCGTCGTCGCGGATGCCGCGGCCGCGACGAGAGCCGAGGACAGCCTACCTGAAGGCCGACTGGGACTCCGCCCACACCGTCGCGACACCGTCCGAGTTAGCGATGACGAGGGCACATCCGTGGCCTTTGCTCGCCCTCCGCGGCGTATCGTCTCGTTGCTGCCGGCCGCTACCGAGATCCTGTTCGAGATCGGTGCCGGCGGAGACCTCGTCGGACGAACGCGGTTCGACGTTCACCCCCCGGAGGCGTCCGCGGTGCCGAGCGTCGGCGATGGGGTCCGCCCCTCCGTGGAGTTGGTGGTCGCGCGCCAGCCCGATCTCGTCATCTTGTTCGCCGGGCCCGATTCGCGGGCCGCGAGCGATGCCCTGCGGCGCATCGGCGTGCAAGTGCTGGCCGTCCATCACAACACCCTGGCGGATCTGCATCTGAACATCGAGCGCCTGGGCCGAATCACGGGGCGCGATTCCGCCGCGGCGCGGCTGAGCAGGCGGATCCGCGACGACCTGAGCCGCATCCGGCGGATCACGCGGGAGCTTCCGGAGCGTTCCGTTTATTACGATGCCTGGTGGCACCCTCCCATCACCATCGGCGGGGGCAGCTACCTGGATTCGCTGATGACGCTGGCCGGCGGTCGCAACGTCTTCGGCGATCTCGCCAGCCCGTCGCCGCAAGTGAGTCTGGAGGCGATCGCCGCTCGCGACCCCGAGATCATTCTCTACCCCGTCCATCGCGGTGCGGAGCGGACGCCGATCGCTGATCGGCCGGGCTGGGAGGTGCTGCGTGCGGTTCGGGAGGGCCGCATCAGCGTGTTCGACGGAGAGGTCGTCGTGAGGTTGGGCCCGAGAATCGCCGATGGGGTCCGGAAGCTTGCCCGTGCCATCCATGCTGATGCCTTCTCCACGCCCGCATCGCCTTCGCCGGGAGGCGAGCGACCATGAGAGGCGCGCGGAGGCGCGATATCGGGCTTCTCGGGCTCGCCCTCCTGCTCGTCGCGGCGATGTCCACCGCGCTTGCCGTCGGTCCGGCTCATCTCTCCCTATCCGAGATATGGATGGCGCTGCAGCCGGCGGCCGGCGACTCGCCCGCCCGCGCGATCCTCATCTCGGTGAGGCTGCCGAGGATCGTGGCAGCCGCGCTCTCCGGCGCGGGTCTGGCTGTCTCGGGCGTCCTCTTCCAGGCGTTGCTCCGGAACCCGCTCGCCGAGCCCTACCTGCTCGGCGTGTCGAGCGGCGCAGCGCTCGGCGCGGTCGCCGTGCTCTCGCTGGGCCTGACGGTTGGGCCGGTGGGCCTCGCCGCTGCCGCGCTGGCCGGAGCCCTGATCGCGATCGCGACCGTGTTTCGGGTAGCGTACGCCGCCGGGCAGCTGGACACGCGCGTGCTGATCCTCGCCGGGGTCGTCGTCGCCTCGTTTTTCGGAGCCGGCGTCATGCTGTTGCTAACGCTGGCCGAAGGGCGCTCGGCGCGCTCGGCGCTCCTTTGGACGATGGGCAGCTTCGGCCAGGCCTCCTGGCAGATGAACGTGGCCCTGGCGGCGTACTCCGTGCCGGCCGCCCTGGGCGCCTTCGGGCTGAGCCGCCATCTGAACGCCCTGGCGCTCGACGAAGAGAGCGCTGCGCACTTGGGCACAGATGTGGAGCGGGTAAAGAAGACCTCGTACCTCCTGGCCTCGCTTCTCGCGGCGGCTGCCGTGAGCGTGGCCGGGGTGATCGGCTTCGTGGGGCTGGTCGTACCGCACGCCATCCGGCTGCTTTGGGGCGTCGATCATCGCTACCTCATACCGATGTCGTTTCTGGCAGGTGGATCGCTCCTGGTCCTCGCCGACGCGGCGGCACGGACGGTGGCACAGCCGCTGGAGGTTCCCGTCGGTGTCGTCACCGCCCTGATCGGAGTGCCCTTGTTCCTCGTCCTTCTGCGGCGCGGCTACGCGAGGCAGCCCCTGTGAGCTTCGAGCTCGGCGACGCCTGGTTTCGGTATCCGCGCTCCGACAAACCGGCGTTGCGCGGCGTCAGCGTCGATATCCCGGCTGGATCCCACACGGCGGTGGTCGGCCCGAACGGCGCCGGGAAAACGACGCTCGCGAGGCTCCTGCTGGGTACCCTGCGGCCGCAGCGCGGCTATGCGTTGTTCGAGGGTCGCTCTGCCGCCGATTGGCCGAGGCGCGAGATGGCGAAACGGATCGGCGTCGTGGCGCAGGGGGGGACGCCCGCTCTGCCGGTCTCCGTGACCGGGTTCGTCGAGATGGGTCGGAACCCGTACGTGCGTCCCTGGGCTCCTCTTGGGGAGGAGGACCGAGCGAAGGTGTCGGATGCGCTTCGTCGTACGAACCTGCAGGACCTCGCGAGCCGGGTCGTCAACGAGCTGAGCGGTGGTGAGGTACAGCGGGCCAAGCTCGCCAGGGCTTTCGCCCAGGACCCGAGGGTGCTTGTCCTCGACGAGCCCACCGCGCATCTGGATGTGGCCCACGAGATGGAGATCTTTCGCCTCGTCCGGGATTTCGTGGACGACGGAGGATCCGCGGTCACCATCACGCACAGCCTTCACCTGGCAGGTCGGTTCGCCGACCGGCTCTGCCTGCTTGCCGACGGCCGCCTCGAAGCGGCGGGATCGCCGCCCGAAGTGCTGCGATCGGGGACGCTGAGCCGCGTCTTCGATTGGCCGATCGAGGTGGTGGCGCTCGACCATGCCGGGTTGACCGGACTCCATGTCGTCCCCGTCGATAAGAGTCGAAGCCCGGATCGCTCGGAGGAACCGGCGTGAGAGGCCGGGTGGTCGGACGCGGCCGCAAGCTCGCGACGCTTCTCGCGCTCTCGGCAGTGACGCTGTCTCCCCGAGCATCCCACGGGCAGGAGGCCCCCCCGCCTCCAGCCGAGGTCGGCGAAGCGGCCGGCGATCAGCGACTCACGGTGCGCGTTCGCTCGGAGTCCGGTGAGCTCGTGCGAGGGGCCACGGTGCGCCTGACATCGGACGCCGGGTCTACGGTCTCCACGTCCCTACTCAGCGAGATCGACAAGGGCCGCTACGAGAGCGAAGAGATGGCGCCCGGCCGCTACGAGCTCCTGGTGGAGGCTCTCGGCTACGAGACGGCGCGTCAGCAGGTCGAAATCGACGACGGCGTTCCCATCGAGGCGGTCACCGTGACGGTCAGCGTGCAGCCCGTGGCGGTTACCGACGTGATCGCCGCCGTCAGCCGACCCGGCGACGGTGCGTTGCCCGGGCACGCCACGAGCCTCATCCCGCTGGACGGTGGCCCCCGCACGCTGGCCGATCGTCTGGCCGAGGAGCCCGGTGTCCAGGTACGGCCGTCGGTCGGGGGAGGGCAGGTCGGAACCGTCCGCGGCAGCCGGCCGGAGGGTCTTCTCGTCCTGCTCGACGGGCTACCCGTGAATGATCCGCTCGGCGGCTCGGCCGATCTGTCGAGAATCCCGGTGGCGACCCTCTCCGCGGCAACGCTCGTGCGCGGAGCCTCGCCGCGCTTCGGCTCTGGAGCGATCGCCGGCGTCCTGCTGCTCGAGTCCAGGAGGCCGGACGGCATGAGCGCTGCCGGAGGGTTCGAGGTGGGCTCGTACGGCCGATTGGCCGCCGACGGCTACGGATCGATCGGCGGGAAGCTCGGGACGCTCGCCGCCGGCTTCCGAGTGGAAGGGATCGAGAACGACTACGAGTACCCGAACCGGACGCTGCCCGGGGAGCCCGTCGAGGTTCGGGAGAACGCCGACGCCGAGGGCCTGCACCTGTGGCTGTCGGGAGCGCCGGTCGCCCTGCCCGTTTTCGCCCAGCTCCGCTACGACGACGTGGACCGCGGCGCGCCCGGACGGATGGGAACGCGCGCCTTCGATGAGGCGCGATACACGGACCGCTCCCTGCAGGCGTTGCTGGGCTACGGATCGTCGACGGGCCGGGTCACCGGCACTTTGGCGAGGCGAGACATGCTCTATCGTGATCCCCGGCGGAGCGTGGAGTCGTCGCAGTCGCTGACCAGCCTGCGACTGGCCGGTTCCGCGTGGCTCCCGGCCCTCGGGCTGGAGCTCTTCAGCTACGTGGCCCGCGAAGCTGTGACGGAGGCCGGAACACCCGGTCGTCCGGTGCGCTGGAGCGGTGGAGTGTGGCTGGGGCGAACGTTCGAGACGGGGCGGCTGTCCGTACAGCCGGGTTTTGCCACCGATCTTTCCAGCGTGGGCAGCGCCGTCAACCCGGAGATCGCGCTGGCCGCCCAGCTGGGCCCCGCCTGGACGTTGTGGGGAAGGGCCGGCAGCGCCTACCGACTTCCGAGCTTTGCCGACCTCTACGCCCCGTCGGCAAGGAGCATCCAGGCCAACCCGGACCTGGCCCCTGAGCGAGTGGTGATCGATGCGGAGACCGGCATCAGTTGGTCGTCGAGCACCGGGGCCGGCGCCGATGATGGCGACACCGCCCGGGGGGGCTTGGACCTGCAGGCGGTGGCGTTCTACCGCCAGACGAACGATCCCATCGTGTGGGTGGCCAGCGCGGTGGCGCTGTGGAGCCCCCGCAACCTGGATCGGCTCACGGCGGTGGGGCTCGAGATTCGCGGCGATGCGCCGCTGGGAAATCGAGGGCCCAGGGCGGGCGGATCCTTCACCTTTCAGCGAAGCCGCCTTGGCTTCGGCGACAACCGGAACCCGATGCCCTATCAGCCTGATTTCGCGGGAGACCTCTATGTAGGTGGGGTGATCGCGCAGATCTGGCTCAGGGGCGCGGTCAGAATCGAGGGGAGCCGCACGACCACGCTCGCGGCCGTGCGCCGATTGCCGGCGTACGCGGTGGCACGCTTCGATGCGAGTCGTGGGTTCAGGATCGGTTCTATGGGGCTGGAGGCCGCCCTGGCGGTCGACAACCTGTTCGACGTGCGCTACGAGCTGATCGAGCTCTACCCGCAGCCTGGCCGGAGCCTGCTGTTCCGGCTCGAGCTTCGTCGTTGACCCGAGGTGGCCGGAGAGCAGTCCGGTGGCCGCAACCAGAAGATGTAAGGTAATGAGATCAGGCAGGCATAGCTCGCCGTGTAACCGCGGCAGTGACCTCGTTTCGATCGCGCTCGGCTTGGCGACCCTCGTCGGCTGTTCCTCGGACGGAGTTGACCCCACGGGGCCGGGACCGGGACCGGGCGATCCTCCGGCGGTTTTGCTCGCCCTTCACTCGGTGGGCCAGACCATGCAGGGTTATGAGGCTGGTGAGGTGATCTCGCCCTCGGGGGGAGCGATCGATCTGGGTGGGCTGTTCGACGGGGATGCCATGGCCGTCGGAGGAGCCGTCACGGATCTGACGGCTGTCGTGACCGAGAGCAGCTTTGGAGGGGATCGCGCGCTCGTGGTGGATGTCGCCGGACGCAGCTTCGTCTCGGTCGGGTTTCCGGACGAGCCCGCCAACCCGTCCAAGCCCTTCGTGGTCGAGAGCCGCGGAAGCGCCTTCGTGGGCGGGCGCGCCTCCAACGCCGTCTACGAGCTGTCGATCACCGCGCCGGGAACACAGCCTGCGGTCTTCGCCCGAGATGTCGGCGAGTTCATCGAGAAAGTGGTCGTGGCGAACGACCGGGTCTTCGTGATCGACTCCAACATCGACGATGTCGGCTTCACCTTCGAGCCGCTCGGCAACAGCCGCGTCGTCGTGTTCGAGACCAGCGGAGAGTTCGTGCGGGAGATCGAGCTACCGGGCCTGCAGGCGACGGACGCGGTGCTCTCAGCCGGGCGCCTCGTCGTCTTGAACGCGGGCACGCTGGACCCCGCATTCGTGCCGGAGGGGAACGGAAGCCTGGCGGTCATCGATCCGACGTCCCTGCAGCTTTCTGGGCCGTTTCTGCTCGCAGGCAACGGGGTGTCGATCGAAGACGGCGCGGATGGGCGCGTCTACGTGTCCGTCACGAGCGATTTCGTCTCGATCCGAACTCTGAGGTTCGATCCCGCCGGACCGGGCTTCCTGGACGGGCCGGAGAGTCCGATTCAGACGGAGGACGCGGACGGCGCTCAGGTCTCGTGTTGGGCGACGACGGCGTTATCGGACGGTCGGCTGGTTTGCGCCACCTTCCGCTCCGAGCAGGTGGGCGAGCTGCTTCTGCTGAGTGCGGATGGTGGCTTCATCGACTCCACGCCGGGTGGATTCGGGACGACCGATCTGGAGATCGTGGCGTCCCAGCCGTAGGATGCCGCGGACAGCCACTGGACCTCCGCGGGAGGGAGCCGTGCCGATCGTAACCGCGCACTGCGTGGTTCTTCAGACCTACAGCTACAGCGACACGAGCAAGATCCTACGCCTGATGACCCGGGAGCATGGACCGCGTTCGGCGATCGCGCGCGGCGCACTCCGTCCCCGCAGCCGCTTCGGAGGTCTCATCGAGCCGTTCGCCGAGGGGCAGGCGACGCTGTACGTGCGCGAGAACCGGGAGCTTGACACGCTGTCCGGCTTCGATCTCTACCGGGAACGGCAGGCGTTGGGCTCCGATCTTACCCGTTTCGCCGGAGCCTCCGTGCTCTGTGAGCTGGTGATGCGGTTGGCTCCCGAGCATCGGGACGACCGCCTGTTCGAGACCCTCGTCGAGGGCCTGGACGCGCTTCTGGGTGCCTCCGAGGAGACGGTGGCGGGCACCGTTCTCGGCCGGCTTTGGCTCCTCGTTTCGGTTCTCGGGTTCGCTCCCCACCTCTCCCACTGCATCTCGTGCGGCCGACTCATATCGGCGGGAGAGTCGGCCCGCTTCGATGCATCCTCGGGCGGTCTGGGCTGCGATCGGTGCCCGGGCCGGGGAGAGGTGATCTCGAGTGCCGAGCTGGAGACGCTTCGGGTGCTCGTGACGACCGGCGCCGGCCCTCCGTCGGTCAACGGTGTCCAGCGCCGCATCCTCGTGGACTTCATCCGTTACCACCTCGCCGAGGGCGTGCGCATTCGATCCCTCGACTTCCTGGCGAGGGGCATCCGTTGAGGGCGCTCGTCATCGGGACGGCCGGCCACGTCGACCATGGCAAGACCGCCTTGGTGCGCGCCCTCACGGGCATCGAGACGGACCGGTGGAAGGAAGAGCGGGAGCGGGGGCTCACGATCGACCTCGGGTTCGCTCCGCTGTCCCTCGGAGATGGACTGGAGGTCAGCGTCGTCGACGTGCCCGGCCACGAAGACTTCGTGAAGAACATGCTGGCCGGTGCAACGGGCATCGATCTACTGCTCCTGGTCGTGGCGGCGGATGAGGGCCCGATGCCTCAAACGCGGGAGCACCTGGCGATCGCGCGAATCCTGGGCATCGCCGATGGCGTGGTCGCGCTTACCAAGCGAGACCGAGTGGACGAGGGCTGGCTGGACCTTTGCCGCGACGCCGTGCGCGAAGAGCTGGAGAAGGTCCTGGGGCATTCGGAGTGGCCGATGTTGGCCGTCTCTTCGGTGACCGGCGAGGGCCTGAACGAGCTACGAGCCGCGTTGACGGAGCGTGCGGCCGCTCTCGAGAACCTGGAACGAGGCGATCTTTTGAGGCTGCCGGTGGATCGCTCCTTCAGCGTGGCGGGCGCCGGGACCGTCGTGACCGGGACGGTCTGGAGTGGGACGGTGAACGTGGGGGATGAGGTGACCGTGCTGCCGGGGCGCCGCTCCGCCAGAGTTCGATCGCTTCAGGTGCACTCCACCGCCAGGGAGTCGGTGGGGCCGCGGAGAAGATGTGCCGCCTCTCTCGTCGGGCTGGATCCCGCCCTTGCGCCGCGTGGCGCCGTCGTGGTGGCGGGGAGCGGCTGGCGGGAGACTCGACGTCTCGGCGTGCGGCTGTCCGTCCTCTCGTACTCGCCTCGGCGCATCGAGAGCGGTCAACGCGTGCGCGTCTACTTGGGGACGAGGGAGGTGCTCGCTCGGGTCCGCGCGCGTGCCGGCGGCCGGGGCGTGGAGTCGGTGGATCCCGGCGACGAAGCATGGGCGATCCTGGAGTTGGAGGAGGGGCTCGTGGCTCGGGCCCGAGACCGCTTCGTCGTCAGGTTCTACTCGCCGGTCACCACCATCGGAGGAGGGAGGGTGGCCGAGCTGGATCCGCCGGTTCGGTGGTTGGAGCGCACGCGGGCATGGGAGCGCATCCTCTCGGAGGCTGAAGACGAGCGGCTCGAAGCCGCGGTGGGTCTCTCGGCCGGTCGGGGAGCGGCGGCCGACGACCTGCCTCTGAGCACCGGGCTATCTCCCGAAAAGCTGCGAGCGCTCGAGGGTTCGGCTGGAGTGCCGATCGTGCAGGCCGGCGGGCGCTGGTTCTCCACCGAGGTGGCCGAGACGGCCCGCCGGGCGCTGCTGAAGGTCGTGGCCGAGTTCCATGCGGCGCGTCCGCGGGCACCGGGCGTGTCGACGGAGGCGGTGAGAAGCAAGCTCTCCACCGCGTTTGCCCCGGAGCTCGTGGCGCATGCGCTGGAGGGGATCCTCGGCGAGGGGCTGGTCGTCGCCACCGGACCGGAGCTCCGGCTGAGCACGCACCGCGCGCGGCTCACGGAGGCGGAGGCTCAGGTCCAGGCTCGCCTTCTGGCGGAGATCGACGGCGGTGGCCTGGAGCCGCCCATGGTGGGCGAGCTGCGCTCCCGGCTCGGGGTCTCCGACGAGCTTCTGCACGATCTGTTGCGGTTGCTGGCCAGGGCGGGAGATGTCGAGAACGTCAACCCGGAGATCTATCTGTCAGCTCGAAGCGCAGAGCGTCTCCGGGATGCCGCGGCTCGGGTTTTCGAGGGCCGTCTCGTGGCGGCACCCACCGATTTCAAACGGCAGTTCGGCGTGACACGAAAGTATCTTATTCCACTGCTCGAGCACCTGGATCGAAAGCAGGTCACGAGGCGTACCGAAGAGGGGCGGATGTGGAGAGGATGTTCGTGAAACTGGTTAATGAGATAGTCGTCAAGTCATAGTGAAGGTTGCTTATATCATATTGGCAACCGGCGTGAGCCTGTGCGGGTCGGGAGACGCGCTCGCCCAGGACTCGAGCGGGACTCCGCCGGCGGCGGAGTTGGACGACTTCTCCCTGGAGCCGGTCTTCCCGAACCCGTTCGCCGGCGAGACCCGCATCGCCTTTCGTCTCGGAGACGGACTGTTCGAAGCCGGGCAGGAGGTTCGCGTCACCCTTCGTGTGTATAACATCCTGCACCAGCTGGTGGCGGTGCCCGTGGCGCTCGATGAGGAGGGCCGTCCCGGCGAACCGATCGAGGGGCTGCCCTTCCGCCGCCCAGGCCTCTACCAGGCGCACTGGGACGGAAGGGACCTGGAAGGTCGAACCGTAACGGCGGGCCCCTATTTCGTGGAGCTCGGCGTCGGGGCTCGCAGTCAGGTGCGGAAGATCATGCTCGTGCGTTGAGCGGCAAAGGCGACCTCAGGCTGGGTAGTACTGGAAGTGTCCGCAGCTCTGACAGACATTCAGCTTGTCGTTCGGGTCGGCGTCAGCCGCCCATGAGGTCGGGACCGCCACGAAGCAACCGTAGCACACTCCGGCCAGCACCGGGACCACGGCGCGTCGACGCGCCCCGATCAGGCTCCTGAACCGCTCCCGGACGGGCTTTGCCAACCGCAGCTCTAATTCGTTGATCTTGGCGTCAAGCGCGTCGATCGCCTGCTCGGCGCTGATCTCGAACAGGCCCGTCTCCAAGTCGCGGACCCCACCCTCCTCGAGTGCCCGACGCTGCATGTGGAGATCCTGCATCTCGAGAAGCGTCTCGAGCTCTTCGTGCATCTCTACACGCCCTTCTCCTCCAGCAGCCGCAGGAATCCGTCGGCATTGTCGACGGCCGCAAGCCGCTCCGGCACGTCGGCCTCCTTGCTGAACTGGGCGATCTTGCCGAGAACGGGCAGGTACTGGTTGGAAACCTCGAGCGGCGGAGCGACGATGAGGAAGACGTAATGCACGGGCTTCTCGTCGATCGCCTTGAAATCCAAGCCGGCTTCGTGTCTCCCGAAAGCGACGCGAAGGCGATTGACGACCAGGGAGCGGCAGTGGGGGATGGCGATGCCCCTGCCGATCCCCGTGGAACCCAGGTTCTCGCGCCGCTTGAGCATCTTGAACAGGATGGCCTCGGATTTTTCGTCCAGATGGAAGAGGCTTACCAGCCTTTTCAGGGTCTCGTCCTTTGTCTCCGTGTCAAGGTCGAGGTCGATCGCGTCAACGGAAAAGAAGTCTCTGAGTTGCATCTATCGAATCCTCCGGAAGAGGCAATGTTGCGCACCCATGCAGTATATTCTTGTTGGCGAAAAGCTGTCAAAACAGAGAAACGGAGATCCGAGCGGCAATGGCCGGTTTCAGCTATTGGCAGATCCGCACTTTTCTCGAGGTGTTGCTCCATTCGATGGGGGCACGTCGTGCCGTCCTCTGGCACCTCGATGGCGCCGCGGACGAGTGGGTCGTCGAGGACCAGGTGTCGGCGGGAGGGCCCTCCAGAAGCTCGTCACTGGCGTCCGAAGGCCATCCCTTCACCTGGGCGGCGCGTGAGGATCTCGTGCTGCAGGTGCTCTCGACGGAGCTCTTCAAGGGGTCGCCCGAGGGGGAGTGGTCGCTGGTGGCGCCAGTGAGCGAGTGGGGGCGGTTGATATGCCTCTCCTTCGCCGGCTCTCCGGGTGTGAACGCGCGCACGGCGATCGAATCGGCGGTACAGCACCTGCGTGTTATCGCACCGTGGGAAGGCCTCGAATGAGTCGCGTTGAGGACCAAACAGGGAAGGGGTAGGGTAGGAAGGCAGTCGCGGGGGCGATCAGGTTTCGACGTGTGCGCCCGAAACCGTGGTAGCGTGCCGAGGTCTCGGACCCTCGTAAAACACCGGGGAAAAAACACAATTGCCAACGATAACTTGGCTCTGGCCGCGTAACTAACGCGGTCCGTCTGACGCTCGGCCCGGCCCGAGGCGGGGCATCAGGCGACGCTGTATCGGGCTGGATGGGGCCGCAGGCCGCGCGCGGTTCCGTCGAGAGGGCGAAAGCTCCTTTGCGGCTGGCCGACCGAAGGTCGTCTACGAACCGGAGGAAGGCGAGAAACTGAAGCGTAGACTACGCACGTAGACGCTGCGGGCGAAGGCCTCGCGGACGCGGGTTCGATTCCCGCCGCCTCCATCGCCACGGACCGAGGCGCCGGCTTCCAACGGAGGCCCGGCGCCCGGCCTTTTTTTATAGGACGGGAACGATGCTTGACGAGATTCGAGAGCGGCTGAGCGAGGAGACGGAGCGTCTTCTGCACGAGCTCGAGGTGGTTCTTCCCAAGGCGATCCAGCATGCCCTGGAGCTCGGCGACCTGCGCGAGAACTCGGAATGGCACGCAGCCCTGGAGCGACAGGGCTTCGTGCATGCTCGGCTGGACTACATCCGTCGGCGCTTGGGCGAGCTCCAGGAGATCGACATGGAGACGATTCCGCATGACCGGATCGGCTTCGGATCGCGCGTGACGCTCAGGGACGTCGAGGATGGATCGACGGAAGTCTACACGCTGGCGTTCGGTGAGCACATCGACATCGAGAAGGCCGAGATCTCGATGGCTTCGCCGTTCGGCAGGGCGCTCCTCGGGCGCCGGCCGGGCGAAGAGGTGAGCGTCGTCCTGCCAAGCGCGACCGTTCGCTACGAGATCCTCGAGTTCTCCAGCATCCACGAGATGGCGGGCCTGGACGACGGCTGAGCATGGACTGGGCGCTGCTCCATCTCTCGGTCAACCACATTCCAGTCGTCCTCTCCATCGCCGGGGGCCTTGCCGCGCTCGGCGGATTCGTGCTTCGTCGGTCCGGAGTCGCCTGGTTCGGCGCGGTCTCCCTCGTGCTGGCCGGCGGGGCGTCGCCCGTCGCGTATCTGTCGGGCAGAGCGGCCGCATCGGCGCTCGGCCTCGAGATCGGAGGCGACCCCTCATCAGCGGCTACGCTTCGCGCAACGGTCGACGCTCATGCCGCCTACGGCCTGGCCGCGACCATCGCTCTGGTGGCGGCCGGAGCGGCCGCCATCGCCTGGCTGCGTGGCCGAAGGGGTCGACGCGTGACGGGGGGGATGGTGTGCCTCGGCCTGATCGCCGCCGGTCTCTCGGCAGCGGCCGGTCACGAGGGCGGGGAGATCCGACACGGACCTCGAAGCTCGGCGCTGCTAGAACACCTCGATGGGCGGGATGTACTTGTCAGGGTTGGCTCTCAGGTCGGCGAGGATGTTGTTCAGCTCCACGATCATCCTCAGGAGCTCCTCGTAGAGGGCCTCGTCGACGATGAGTTGGCCGATGGAGCCCTCGCCGGAGCGCAAGCCGGCCAATAGCGAGTCGGTGCTGCTGGCGGCACCGGCCATCGACTCGTAGAGGGAGTCCGAGTCCAGGAGACGCCCGAGAGAACCCTCCCCGCGGGCCAGCTTTGCCGTGACGCTGTCCAGCGATTCCATCGCGCCCACGAGGCGATCGTAGAGCTCGTCATCCTTCACGAGGCGTCCGAGTGCTCCCTCGCCCGAGTTCACGGAGGCCAGCAGCCGTGACAGGTCTCCACTCATGTCCACCAGGTGATCATACAGCTCGCGGTTGACGAGCAGCTGCCCAACGGTTCCCTCGCCAGCCAGCAGATCTCGCGTGAGGGCGTCGAGCGAGCGGACCAGGTCGGTGAGGCTGACGACGGCCGTCGACGCCTCGTCCAGGAGCTCGGCGTAGTCGAACACCTGGGCCGCCGCCAGCGTATCACCGGGCTCGAGGGTGCGGGCGCCCGGGCTGCCTGGCTCGATATCGATGATCCGATCTCCGAGCAGGCCAAGCGTTCGGACGCGCGCGCGCGAGTCCGAGCGTATCTGGTTCCGTACCTTCCGGTTGATCGCCAACCACACCGCGAGACCTTCGCCGGTGGGGGGGCGGTCCTCGGGCCCGATGAAATCGATCCGCGCCACCTGACCGACCGGTTGACCCGCCAGCTGAACGGACGCTCCGGGAGCCAGGCCTTGGGCCGAGCGCATCAGCGTCACGAGCTCGTACCTGTCTCCGAACACGCTGCCCATATCGCCGATGAAGAAGATACCTGTCGCGAGCAGAACGAGCGCGATGACGAGCATCACGCCCACCTTCACTTCCTCCCAGGTGATCGCTCTCGATCGCCTCATCCAAGCTCCCGTCGGCCCAGCGCTACCGGCCTATTCGAGGTATTCACGGACGTATTCGTCATCGGATGCGAGCATCTCCGCCGGCGTGCCGATGAAGATGATCTTCCCGCTCTGAAGTAGCGCGATGCGATTCGCGATCCGGCAGGCCGAGCGGGTGTTGTGCGTGACGACGATCGAGCTTACGAGGAGCTCGCGTCTCAGCTTGACGATCAGATTGTCGATCGTGCGCGTGGTGATCGGGTCCAGCCCGCTCGTGGGCTCGTCGAACAGGAGGATCTCCGGGCGGTGAACGATCGCCCTGGCGATCGCCACCCGCTTCTTCATTCCAGGGGGAGGGCGGTGTGCTCGAACAACGGGCAGCCGACGTTGTCGAAGATCGTCAGCGAATCGAACAGCGCCGGTGCGTGGCACACCCTCCCCATACGCTGCCGGGTCTCGAAGATCTCGGCGCGGCCGGCCGTCTCGATGTCGTGGCCGAGAACCTCGACGTGGCCCGAGTCGGGTTCTTCGAGATGCAGGATGAGCTTGAGAATCGTGCTCTTGCCGACCCCGCTTCCGCCCAGGACACACATCGTCTCGCCGCGCCTGACGGAGAAGCCGATACCGTCCAGGACGACATGGCTGCCATAGGTGAGCAGCACGTCACGCAGCAGCACGACAGGTTCGGTCGATTCGGGGCTCGGCATCGCTTGGGACATTCGCTTCGATCTCGGCTTCGCTGATGTGCCTACCGGACTCCTGAAAAGGTACACCTCCGCTCACTCGATCAGCAGAGCGATCAGCAACTGGGTGAGAAAGTAATCCGAGGCCAGGATCAGGATAGACGAGCTGACCACCGCATGAGTGGTCGCGCGCCCGACCCCCTCCGTGCCTCCCCGCGTGTTCATCCCGTAGTAGCACGAAGTGAGCGCCATGATCCCGCCGAAGACCAGCGGCTTTACAAGTCCGCCGAAGACGTCGATCGGGATGTAGCGGAGAATGAACCCGGTATCCGCCAGCGATTGGTAGACGGAGCGCAGGTAGAGCGTGGCCGTGAGGTCGAGCTTCACAACCGCGATGAGCATGCCCCCGCCGATGGCGATGACATCCATGACAACGGTGAGCACGGGCAGCATGATCAGCGCCGCCAGGAATCGGGGCGTCACGAGCTTTCGGACGGGATCGACGCCCAGGGTGTTGAGGGCGTCGATCTGCTCCGTGATGCGCATCGATCCGAGCTGTGCCGCCATCCCCGAGCCCGCACGACCCGTGACCATCAGAGCGGTGAGGACGGGTCCGAGCTCTCGCACGGCGCTGGCCCCGACAAGACGGCCGATGTAGATGGTTGCCCCGAACTGCTTCATCTCGACCGATGATTGCAGCGCCAGCACCATGCCTGTGAACAGCCCCGTGAGTGCGACGATGCCCAGCGAGGCGACCCCTATCGTGTCCATCTGCTGCGTGAGGTCTCGCCAGTAGAAGGGACGACTCACGGCCGAGGCGAGGACGCGTGCGAGTAGGTCGAAGTAGCTCTGGACCCGGTATGCCGCGGTCTTCAGAGCCTCGTTGATCCAACGGATGGGAGAGGCGCGGGAGGATGACATTCGGCCGCAGGTTAGATTCGCCGACAACTCCGCGCAACCGCTGGCCAACCGGCCTCCGGGCTCTCAGGTTGCAGGCTGAGCAGGAAGGCTTCCGATGGCTGACGAGGAAGGGAGGCCAGGTATGAAACCGATTCGCACGGCCGAGGCTCCCGGGGCGATCGGTCCCTACACGCAGGCGATCGAAGCCGATGGGATGGTGTACTCCTCCGGTCAGATCGGATTGGATCCCGAGACGGGCGAGCTCGTCGAGGGGGTGGAGGCGCAGACGCATCGAGTGATGCTGAACCTGCAGGGCGTGCTGGCGGCGGCCGGGCTCGATTTCGGCGCCGTGGTGAAGACGACGATCTTCCTGGCCGACATGGAAGACTTCGTCACCGTGAACGAGATCTACGCGGAGTACGTCGACAAGCCGTATCCCGCCCGGTCGACGGTCGAGGTAGCTCGTCTTCCCAAGGACGCGCGGATCGAGGTGGACGTGGTGGCGAAGCGACGGTGAGCCTTGGAGCCGCGGGCCATGCGACGCCCGGTGCACAGGGTCCACGGGAGCGGATGGAGGACTGGTGTCTCCTGCGGTCTTCAAAACCGACACGACGGCCGTGAAGGTCGTTGGCTGGGTTCGATTCCCAGACGCTC
>JARRMU010000022.1:0-27280 GCA_037385645.1 Gemmatimonadales bacterium | reverse complement strand
TCATGATCGTGAAGACCAACGCGGATCTGAACGCGGCCAAGCGCGCCGAAGACGAGGAGCTGATCGACAGCCGCAGTCAGGCTCGCGAGGATTGGATACTCTTCACGGGCCTTTGGGCGCTGCTCAGCGGTGTGGATGCGTGGGTATCGGCGCAGTTCGCCGGTTTCGAGGGCGAGGTGCGTCCGCCGCAGGACGGCTCTCCCGGCGTCGAGTTCGCCTATCCCGTGAAGCTGTTCTGAGACGCGTGACCCGTTCTCGATGAACCGTTCCTCGACGTTGCTCCCGGACGCCCCGATCGGGGTCTTCGACTCGGGCGTCGGGGGGCTGACGGTGGTGCACGCCCTTCGCGAGCGGCTTCCGTTCGAGTCGGTTGTCTACTTGGGGGATACCGCGCGCGTCCCCTACGGACCGAAATCGCCGGATACGATCCGGCGGTACACCCGCGAGGCGGCGGGCTTTCTGCTCGCCAGGGACGTGAAGCTCATCGTGATCGCGTGCAACACCGCGACCGCGCGGGCGGCAGACGAGTTGGCCTCGACCTTGTCGGTGCCCGTGGTGGGCGTCATCGAGCCGGGCGCGGCAGAGGCGGTCCGGAGATCGCGCCACGGCAGGATCGGGGTCATCGGGACCCAGGGTACGATCGAGAGCGGCGCTTACGAGCGGGTGATCCGGAAGCTGCGCCCCGGTGCGACCGTCCTGAGCGCGGCGTGTCCCCTCTTCGTAGCCCTCGCCGAGGAAGGGTGGACCCAGGGCGATGTCGCACGCCTCACGGCCGAGCGGTACCTGGAGCCTCTGCTGCGAAGAGGGATCGACACGCTCGTGCTCGGCTGCACCCACTACCCGCTCCTCAAGCCGCTCCTTGCCGAAGTGGCAGCGGGCGTTGAGCTCATCGATTCTGCCGAGGCCACGGCGACGGTCGTCGCCAACACGCTGGCCGAGCTCGCGATTGTCGCCGAGCCGACAGGCCGTCCGGCCACGGCCCGCTATTTCGTGACGGATGATGCCCGGCAGTTCGGCGCCGTGGCGAACCGGTTTCTGGGAGAGCCCGTCGAGAGCCTGGAGTGGGTCAGTCTGGGTGCCAGTGTCTGAGCTCGATCGATTCGGCCGTGAGCAGCGCGTAACTGCGATGGTGAATCCAATCTCCGGCGTTCAGATAGTGACGTCCGGGCTCTACCTCGACCAGCTCGGGCCGGTGCGTGTCCCCGAACACGACGAGATCGAGCTCCGGCCGGTCGGCGAGCAAAGATCGGGCATGCTCGCCGAGCCGGTCGGCCCGCTCGTGATCATCCCCCGCCTGACCTTCCAGCCGGGCCGGCGTCCCGCTCACCCGCCGCACGAGCGGGAGCGAGAGATCCGGGGGTGCGAGCCGGAAGAGAGCCCGGAAGGCTCGACTCCGGATCACGCCTCGGAACGCCCGATAAGCACCCTCGCCGGCCAGCAGGCCGTCGCCGTGAGCCACGTAGGCTCGCCGGTTTGCCAGCGTGATGGTGGTCGGCGCGTCGAGCAGTTCGATACCGATCTCGTCACCGAGAAAGCTGCCCGTCCAGGCATCGTGGTTTCCGCCGACGAGACGGATCCGCACGCCCGTGTCGACCAAGTCCGCGAGGCGGCGCAGCACCGGGAAGTAGCGACGGAGGATGACGCTGCGGTACTCGAACCAGAAATCGAACAGGTCGCCGTTGATCAACAGCTCGTCGATCGCGCCGGGCAGCGACTCCAGGAACGAGAGGAACGCCTGCTCGCCATCCGGCGGGATCTCGCCCAGGTGAACGTCGGAAGCGACGATGGTGGATTGAGCGGTCATGCCGAAAGATAGATCGCGCGAACCCGAGCGCGAAACGCGGGGCATGGATGGATCCCCACACTCCGTGGAGGTGACGGTTCGTTACGCAGAGACGGATCAGATGGGCCGAGCCCACCATGGTGTCTATGTCGTCTGGTGCGAGCTCGGCCGCACCTCGATGATGCGAGAGCGCGGCGTATCCTACGCCGAGATGGAGCGGAGCGGAGTCCTCCTGCCCGTGACGCGCCTGGAGGTGGAGTATCGCGCCGCGGCCTACTACGAAGAGACCGTGCGCATCGAGACGCGAGTGGAGGCGGCAAGGAGCCGTTCGGTCACGTTCGCGTACGAGATCATCGGCCCCGGTGAGCGACTGCTCGCCCGGGCTCGCACCGACCTCGCGTGCATCGATGGCGACGGACGAACGCGCAGAATCCCTCAGGAAGTGCGCGAGGCCCTGCTGGCGGTCGCGCCATGAGCGGCCGGCAGGCATCGGCGGCCGCGCTGGCTCTGGCGGCGATCGCCGGGTGCGCCAAGCAGGTGCGGACCGGACCGCCGCTCGCCGATCCCGAGATCGTGGCGGCGCGCGTGCGCGAGGCCACCGGTCCTCCCGGACCCTTCCGGCTGCGATTCGACTGGCAGTATGCGGACGGGCACGGCCAGTTGAGCGGAGAGGGAGTGGCCCGATACAACCCGACCGACTCTCTCAGACTCGATCTTTTCGCGCCGGGAGATGCATCGATGAGTGTCTCGCTCACGCCGAGCGGCCTGACCACCCTTGGCGAAATCGAGGAGGTGAGGCTCCCGGGCCCGGTTTTCCTTTACGCGATGGCGGGGATCTTCCGGCCAGGCAGCACGTCGCCCGGCCGCGGCTTTCTCGCCGACAGTTCGCAGGTCCTGGTGTTTCCGGTCGGGAGCGACTCTCTCTTTGCCCACGTGCGGGGCTCTCGCGTCCTTCGTCTCGAGGAGCGCCGCGCGGGACGCGTGAGGCAACGGATCGAGGTCTCGTGGGATGGCCTCGGGGTGTGGCCAAGGAGCGCCGAGTATCGCGATTTTGTAGAATCACGACGAGTCCGCTGGGAACTGACCGAGGCGACCGAGGCGCTGACCAGACATGCTGCCGAAATCTACGACCTTCCTAATCGCATGTAGTCTGACCGCGGCGCTCGGCAGCAGCGGGTGTTACGGCTTCTCCGGCGGCGGCGGGCTACCCTCTCACATGAACACGGCCTTCGTGCCGCCGGTCGAGAACGACACGCCTCGATTCACGCTCACCGAGAGGATGACGCAGTCCCTCCTGGACGCCGTTCGGAGCAAGCTGGGGCTCCAGCTGGCGGCGGAGGGTGAGGCGGACCTGATCGTGACCGCTCGAATCACCCGGTACTCCGACGTCGCTCTCAACTTCGACGCCCGGGAGGGGGAGGCGACGCAGGTCTTTCAGCGCCGTATTACCATCACCGCCGCGGTGGAGATCTTCGATACGCAGCTCGAGGAGATGTACTGGAGCTCCCAGTCCGTGACCGGGGTCGGCGAGTACGCGCCCGAGACCGAGCAGGAGGAGGTCGGAGAGACGATCGCGCTGGAAAACCTGACCCAGAAGATCGTGGACGGAGCGCAGTCGGATTGGTAGCCGAGCCGAAGGGCATCTTGCGCACCGTAGCGGCCGAGACGTCGTGAGCGGGACGTGGCGCCGGATCCGCCGGCCGGCGGCCATCTTGGCGGGCGTGTGGATCGTCCTCGGCTCCTCCGCGTGGGAGCTTCCAGAGCGCCTGTTCGCGGATTCGGCTGAAGCCTCCGAGGTCACGCGCGCGGCTGCCA
The DNA here is from genome assembly GCA_037385645.1 of Gemmatimonadales bacterium. Taxonomy (GTDB): domain Bacteria; phylum Gemmatimonadota; class Gemmatimonadetes; order Palauibacterales; family Palauibacteraceae. The sequence continues at coordinate 23,682 of JARRMU010000022.1, read as the reverse complement.
CGCCTACCCAGGAGACCGGCCACGGCGAGGCCTCCGTCCCGGGAGCGGAGGAAGACGGGCACGGACTGGAGATCTCGCACGTCTTCCTCATCCTGATCGCCATCCTTCTGGTCGGGAAGCTGTTCGGCGAAGCGGCCGAAAGGATCGGGCAGCCGGCCGTGCTGGGAGAGCTGGTCGCCGGCGTGATCCTCGGGGGAAGCGTCTTGGGTGTCATTCCGGCTGGGGACACCCAGATGGGCGAAGTCATCCATGTCTTCGCCGAGATCGGCGTTTCCATCCTCTTGTTCGAGATCGGCCTCGAGACCGACCTGAAGGAGATGTTCCGGGTCGGGAAGGCGGCGGCTTCGGTGGCGTTGGTGGGTGTCCTCCTCCCGTTCGGCCTCGGATTCCTGTACTGGTACACCTCCAATCCGTCCATCGGGATTCACCCGGAGGGCATCGACTTCTGGGTCGTGGCGATCTTCGTGGGCGCCACCCTGACGGCCACGTCGGTGGGAATCACGGCTCGCGTGCTCTCCGATCTCGGGAAGATGCACACCGCTGAGGCCCGGATCATCATCGGGGCCGCGGTGATCGACGATGTGCTCGGTATCGTCATCCTGGCCGTCGTCGCCGGCCTGGCGGGCGGTGCAGCGGTCGGTGTGCTGGCGGTGGGCAAGATCTTTGCCTTCGCTGTCGGATTCCTCGTGCTTGCGGTCGTCATCGGCAACAGGGCGGCTCCGTACCTGTTCAACATCGTGGACCGGATGCGGGTGCGAGGCGTTCTCCTCGTCACGGCTGTCTGCTTCGCGCTCCTCCTGGCGGCGCTGGCCGACCTTTCGGGCTCGGCGATGATCATCGGCGCCTTCGCCGCCGGCATCATCCTCTCTTCGACCAACCAGTTCGATGCCGTCGTCGAGCGGATCGAGCCGGTGGCCGACGTTTTCACACCGATCTTCTTCGTCGTCGTCGGAGCGCCCGTGAACGTGCGGCTTTTCATTCCGGGGAGCGAGGATTTCAGCGGCCAGGTCTTGACGGTCGGGCTGATCCTCACGGGGATCGCCATCATCGGAAAGGTCCTGGCCGGCTTCGTAGTCCGGGCACCAGGCCTCAACCGGGCCGCGATCGGCGTCGGCATGGTGCCCCGAGGCGAGGTGGGGCTCATCTTCGCCGCCATCGGCCTGCGGGAGGGGATCCTCTCCAACGCCGTTTACAGCGCCGTCCTCATCATGGTCATACTCTCGACCTTTCTGGTGCCGCCTATCCTCAAGCAGATGCTGCAGGGCGGTGACGAGTTGGGCGATGAGACGACCGGGGCTGCCGAGCTGCCGGTTGCGGCCGAAGCTCATGGCTTGGCCGTGATCGATCCCGGCGACACGCGGGACGATGCCTGAGACCCTCCTGATAGGCTCCCGAAAATCGCCGCTCGCACGTTCGCAGGCCGAATGGGTCGCGAGGCTGGTGAGCGCCGCATGGCCCAAGCTCCAGGTTCGTAACGTCTGGATGGACACCGAGGGGGACCGGAAGCGGGACGTTCCCCTTCCGGCCATCGGAGGCAAGGGTCTGTTCACGGCCGAGCTCGAAGCCGCGATCCTCGACGGCGAGATCGACATCGCCGTGCACTCCCTGAAAGACCTGCCTACCGATCTGCCTTCCGGATTGGCCCTCCTCGCCGTGCCGGAGCGGGAAGATCCGTCCGATGTCCTGGTCTCGAAGCAAGGACTCTCGCTCTCGGAGCTGCAGGACGGGGCCCGCGTCGGGACCTCCTCGCTGCGCCGCCGGGCCCTGCTGCTCGACGCCAGGCCCGACTGTCGACCCCTCGACGTACGGGGCAACGTGGATACGAGGCTGGCGAAGCTCGAGCGGGGGGATTACGAGGCAATCCTCCTCGCCGCGGCCGGCCTGAAACGCCTCGGGAAGCTGTCGCGCACGATGCAGTCCCTGGAGGCGCCGGCTTGGCTGCCCGCACCCGGCCAGGGAGCGCTGGGGATCGAGGGAAGGGCGGACGACGAGCGCGTGCATGGCCTGCTGGATGCGATCGAGGATCAGCGCGCGCGTGCAGAAACGGACTGCGAGCGTTCGGTCTTGGCCGCCCTCGGCGGCGGGTGTCAGGTTCCGATCGGCGCCCTGGCGCTGCGACGGGGAGACAACCTTACCCTCCATGCGGCGGTGCTGTCCGAAGACGGCAGCCAGGCGATTCGAGCCTCCACGAGAGGCTCCGTCGACGATGCGGTTGGCCTCGGCCGGCTCCTGGCGGAGGAGCTAAGGGCCCGTGGGGCGGACAAATTGCTCATGAGCCGGGCCCACGGAGCCGGCGCCTGAGCGCCGGTGCCTGATCTCGGTCAGGAATCCCGGTTCAGGAAGCGTCGCAGGTTCGCCAGGTAGTAGGTGAGCCCCGCCGCGGCGAGGGCGAAGGCGGCCGCCAGCGCTATGTTCAAGGCAGCGCCCGTTCTCGCGAACATCGTCCCCTGCCAGACCGCGAACAGTGCGCAGAAGAGGATCGCCGTGGCGATAAGCAGCTTATGGAATCCGATGAGTGACATGGTACCTGAAAGATACGGGCTGCTCCCGAACCTGTACACGAGCGCCCCGGTTGCGGGGTCGCCCGGCCATGTCCGAGCTTGAGGAATGGCTCAGTTCCACGCTCCGGAGCGCGCGGCGAAGTTTCGACAGGCCGCGTTCGTCTACCTTCACGTCGGGTTGCTCTACGAGGCCGCGGTCTGGGTGCTCTGGCGGGCGGGTCAGCTGCCGGGCGCTCGCGGTCCTGGTTGGTTGTGGCTTCTGGTCGGTGCCGCGATCCTGGCCGTGGTGTTCTGGGGATTGTGGCGCTGGCAGAACGTCTGGTTCGCGCGGGCGATCTGGGCGTTACACGGGCTTCGCCTGCCCGCCCTGATCAACGCCGCCTTTGTGCGCGAGCCCGGCGTTCTTCCTCCTGCCTTCTACGTCACGGCGCTTGTCGTGGTTCTCATCAACCTGTGGATGCTCGCTCGGGCGGCCTGGGACCTCTGACGTTCCGGACGTGAGGAAGATCCGCACCTACGCCGATCTTGAGGGCCCGGATCGCTCAGGTCTCGGCGACCAGCTTGCTCTGCAGCGTCGTCGCGTGGACCGGCGCATGCAGAACGTGGGAACGGTTCTCGGAGTGGCCAGTGGGAAGGGTGGGGTGGGCAAGAGCTTCGTGGCGGCAACGCTCGCCTCGGCTCTTGCTCGTCGTGGACGCTCGGCCGGACTTCTGGATGCCGATCTCAACGGCCCCACGGCGCCGTCGTTGCTCGGGCTTCCCCGCCGCTCGCTCTCCGTCACCGACGACGGTGTCGTCCCGCCGGTCGACTCGACGGGACTGAGGGTGTTCTCGACCGATCTGCTGCTGGAGGACGGGGAGCCGCTTCGCTGGCGGGGACCGGCTGCGGATGGCTCGCTCTGGCTCGGAGCGCTCGAGAAAGGAGCGTTTCGGGAATTCCTCTCGGACGTGTCGTGGGGCGAGCTGGATCTGCTGGTCGTCGACCTGCCTCCGGGCGCCCAGCGGCTTGCGGAGCTGGCCGAGCTCGTACCGGAGCGAACCCGAGTCGTCGGCGTGACGATCCCGACGGCAGCCTCGAAGGCGGCGGTCGCTCGCTCGCTGCGGGCAGCGGTTGATCGCGGCGTGTCCATCATCGGGATCGTGGAGAACATGTCCGGTTACGTGTGCCAGGGCTGCGGCGCGGTGGGCCGGTTGCATCCCGGAGATGCGGGCGACGCGCTGGCTCGAGAGCTCGATCTCCCGCTGCTTGCGCGCATTCCGTTCGATGCCGAGGCGGGGACCTGCGCCGACCGAGGCGACATGAGCGGCGTGCTGGCCTCCCGCGCCGGCCGGGAGATCGCCGGCCTGGCCGAGTGGCTGGAGCCCGAGGAGGCGCCATGAAGTTTCTCTGCATCGATTGCGACAAGCAGATGGACTTCGGCGAGCGGCAGCTTCCCGGTGATGGCACCCTGGCGGCGGTCTTCCGCTGTCCCGCCTGCGGCCGCGAGGTAGCGATGCTTACGAACCCGATGGAGACACAGGTCGTGTCGTCTCTGGGCATCAAGATCGGAGGACGGGAGGTGCCGGAGCAGCCGTTGGAGCTGGTGCGCAGTTCGGTCGACGGCGGCCGCGATGAGGCCTTCGCGGAGCCGGCGGCTACGCCGACGACTTCTCCGGAGCCTTCGCGGGTGGTGTGGAGCGAAGCGGCCACGCGGCGGCTTGAAGGGGTGCCTTCCTTCGTTCGCGGAATGGTGAAGCGCATCTACACGGACTACGCGAAGGAGCAGGGAATCCACGAGATCACTCCCGAGATCATGGACCGGGCGCGCACGGACCTAGGCCTCGAGGGGATGTAGGCATGGCCGAGGAGGAGATCGGCGAGGAACGGCGGACGCTGCACGGTTATCTCGTCTGCATCGATCGGCGGATATGCGTGGGGTTCGAGGACTGTGTCACGGAGGCGCCTGGCGCGTTTCGGCTCGACGAGGATGGGGTCGCGACCTTCGACAGGCCGGAATCGGTGGACGCGGCGGATCTGATAGGTGCCTGCGTCGCATGCCCGGTGGATGCGATTCGGGTGCTGGACGCGGACGGGCGCCAGATCGTCCCGTGACACCCTTTTGACTTAGATCCGGGGCGCCGCTATAGTCGGCCGATCCGTTTGCCGGGCCGGGGATCTCGGGGCGGAAAGTACGCCGGAACCCACTACGACTGGAGCGGCGATTGTATCGAGAGCTTCTCGTACCGGTCGACAACTCCCACCATTCGATGTGGGCGGTCGACCGGGCGCTTGAGCTTTGCAGAGCCTCCGAAGGTCACCTCACCGCGAACCACGTCTACGCCGCCCGCCTGCACGACGTCCGCTTCCGCCAGTTGGAGACCGGTCTTCCGGCACAGTTCCAGACACCCGAGGAGATCAAGCGCCAACGCAAGATCCACGACAAGCTCATCGAGAAAGGACTGCAGCTGATCTCAGATAGCTTCTTGGACCAGGTGGGTTTACGGTGCGAGGAGGTTGAGGTGCCGATGACCCGCCAGCTCCTTGAGGGCATCAACTACGAGGAGATCATCCGGGAGGCGAACGAGGGCCGCGGCCGCCTCCCCAGCCTCATCGGCTTCGACCCGAACATCGCGGCCGGATACGACGGCGGCGGACGACGGCGCGGCGACGTCAAGGTCGCGGAGAACGGCCGGCTCATCGCCGAGGACGAGGAGCACGAGGAGAAGCTGGCGGGAAGCTCGGGCCGCGACTACGACCTTCTCGTCATGGGGGCGCACGGCGTCGGTATCCAACCGTTGTCGCAGATGGGCGGCGTCGCTTCGCGTGTCGCGCGCGGCGCCGAGAAGGACATGCTGTTGATCCGTGACGAGCGGCCCCTGGCCGATGGGCGCTGGATCGTGTGCGTCGACGGATCGGCCTACTCCTACAAGGCCATGCGTCTGGCCCTGGAAATGGCCCGAGGCTTCGGGGCGAAGCTCTTCGTCTGCAGCGCCTTCGACGTCGAGTACCATCACGCCGTCTTCCACAACATCAAGGATGTGCTGTCGGTCCAGGCCTCGCGCGTCTTCAAGTTCGAGGAGCAGGAAGAGCTCCACAACAACATCATCGACAAGGGACTCCTCAAGCTTGCGCAGGCCAACATCAAGCGGGCCAGGGTGATGGCCGAGGAGTACCCGGAGGTAGAGCTGGAGACGCAGATCCTGATCGGCAAGCCGTTCCAGGTCGTCTTGCAGTGGGCCGAGGAGGTCGATCCGACGCTGCTCGTCCTGGCCCGTCACGGTGCCCACCGGATCGAGGGCACCGAGATGGGGAGCCAGGCGGAGAACATCCTGCGCCTCGCCTCGTGCAACGTCCTGTTGATCGGTACGACGGATGTTCGGCCGGAGGAGATCCCCTGGATCGAAGAAGATGGCGAGCAGGGGCTCGAGTGGGCGCCCGATGCCGAAGTTCGAATCCTGCGCGTCCCGCCGTTCGCTCTCGGCATCGCCCGCAAGGCAGTCGAGGAGTACGTGCTGGAGCACGCCGAGTACACGCCCCCCGCGACCCCCACGGTGACGAGCGCCTGGCTGGATCGGGCCATCCAGAAACTCCTGCCCACCCATATGCAGCTCATCATGGGGATCGGCGACGCCGAAGAGTTCGCGCTCGCCGAGGTGAAGGCGGAAGAGTCGATGAAGAGGACCGTCGTCTTGACCACCGATGACGACGAGTTCGCCGAGCCGATGGCGGTGGAGACGCGCTGCCCCGTGACCGGCCAGGTGAGCACGCGCCCGCGGACAGAGGCCGACCCGGTCATCTGGACGCGCGAGGCGTTCGCGCGGCTCGGGCTCGTGCCCCTGATCGCCCGGCCGTTGGCCCGGAACACCGTCGAGAGCTTCGCCCGCGAAACCGGCTTGTGGCGGGTCACGACACGCGTGATGGACGAGAACAAGCAGGCGATGATTGAAGCCGACGAGTTTGACATGGATACGATGCTCGTGATGTTCAACGAGCTGAAGGCGAAACAGGTGAAGGCGGAGGCGGCCGGCCTCGACGGCATGAGCGAGGAGATGCGCCGCTTCATCGATGAGGCGAAGGCCTCCGGCGTAACCCGCTGCCCGATTCGCGACGTGGAACGATCGATGTCCGATTGTCCGGTGGATTTCAAGACGGCCACGCCCGAGGAGGCGAGGCGAGCGGTCGAGAGCTTCATGGCCGAGGAGGAAACCAGCCGTTGAACGAAGCCCTCGGCGTCCACCGGGTACCTGCCTCAACCGCGGTCTCCGCCGAGGACTGGGTCCCGCTCCGATCCGCCGAGGGACGCGACAGCGCCTATTCCCCGGCCCGGTCGCCCGAGGCCATTCCCCACGTCGTGGCGTGGAATCTCACCCGCCGCTGCAACCTCGCCTGCGCGCACTGCTACATCTCCGCCGGATCCTGGGAGAGCGATGACCTCGAGCTCTCGACGGAGGAGTGCATGAGGATCACCGACGAGATCCTCGCGCTCAGCCCCTCTCCGATGTTCGTTCTTTCGGGGGGAGAGCCGCTCGTGCGGGACGACCTCGAGTCGATTGCCCGCCACGCCACGGATGGTGGCGCCACCGTGGTCGTCGGCACGAACGGGATCGGCCTCACCACCGAGCGGATCTCGTCACTCAAGGACGCCGGCGTGCGGGGGATCGCGGTGAGCGTGGATTCGCTGAACCCGGCGTACCACGACCGCTTTCGACACGGCGGGACAGCCCTGGAGGAGACGCTCGCCGCGGTGAGGCGTCTGCGCCGAGCTCGGCTGGACTTCGTCGTCCAGATGACGCTGACGAGCGGCAACCGGGGCGAAGTCAGGCGCCTCGTCGACTGGGCCGCCTCGGCCGGAGCGGTTTGCTTCAACCTCTACTTTCTGGTCTCCACGGGCCGTGGCGAGCGGATGCGGGGCCTCCAGCCTGCCGAGAACGAAGAGGTGCTGGCCGAGCTGGCCGACCTCCAAGCGGAGTACCGGGGAGTCATGCTGGTCCGCTCGAAGTGCCAGCCTCAGATCATGCGCCACGTCTTCGAGGCCGATCCCGAATCGCCGCTTCTCAACTACGCCACCCGCTGCCCGTGCGGCGTCCAATACTGCCGCATCACGCCCGAAGGGAAGCTGACGCCATGTCCCTACTTGCCAGTCGTCGCCGGCGATCTGCGAGCTGAAGCTTTTGCGGATGCGTGGCGCGATTCGCCGGTGTTCGGGGAGATCCGCGCCGGGAGGCTGAACGGGAAGTGCGGACGCTGCGAGTACCGCCTGATCTGCGGCGGCTGCAGGGCTCGAGCCTTTGCCGAGAGCGGCGACTACCTGGGCTCCGACGACTCGTGCGCCTACGAGCCGACCGGTGAAGCGGAGCCGGTTCTGCCTCGCCTCACGTCGTACGGGGGGACGGTCGCCCGGGAGCTCCAGTGGAGCCCGGAGGCCGAGGCGCGGTTGGCGGGCGTGCCGTCCTTCGTGCGCGGCGTGGTCACGAAACGGCTGGAGGAGTTCGCCCGGCGTTCCGGGGAGTCGGTCGTGACGCCCGAGCTCATGCGGCGGGTCCGCGAGGAGATGCCGGTCGATTTCTCCAAGCGGATCCCGTTCTTCCTGCGAGGCGAGCGCTGAGTCCCCGCGGCGTGCTTCGAGCGGCGGCCGGCGCCGCGGCGCTTCTCCTCCTCGCTCTGGAGCCCGGCCTTGCTCAGGAGGCCCTGGCCGAGGCCCCCGCGTACGGAGACTTTCCGCTGATCGGTGCCCGTGGGGCGATCTGGATCGCCGCCCAAGTGCACCTGATGTTCGCGGCGTTCGTGCTCGGCGTTCCGATGTTCGCGGTCGTCGTCGAGGCCATCGGCATCTTCGGTGGGGACGAGCGGTACGACAAGCTGGCGAAGGAGTTCACCCGGCTCCTCGTGGTCGCCTACAGCGCGACCGCGATCTGGGGTGCCATCCTCGTCTTCGGCCTCGCCACGCTCTACCCCCGGTTCTGGGCGTACCTGACGACGATCTTCGCTCCGTCGATGTGGGTGTACGCCGGGCTCTTCTTCCTTGAGTCCTTCACCCTCTACCTCTACTACTACGGGTGGGATCGCTGGAAGAAGGGTCTCTCCAAGCGGATCCACCTCGGCCTCGGCGTGGCTCTGAACGTCTGGGGCACGATCGTGATGTTCATCGCCAACAGCTGGCTCACCTTCATGATGAGCCCTCCCCGAGACCTCGCGGCGGACACGGCCCCGCAGACGGTGCGGCTCTGGAGCGCGATCGCGAACGCGACGTGGATGCCGATCAACGTCCATCGGCTCATCGCCAACGTGGTGTTCGGGGGTGCGGTAGTGGGCGCGTACGCGGCGTACCGGTTCCTCGCGTCGTGCACCGACGAGGAGCGGGCCCACTACGATTGGATGGGCTACGTCGGAAACTTCATCGCGATCGGGGCGCTCATCGTGCTCCCCTTTGCCGGCTACTATCTGGGCCGCGAGATCTACGAGTTCAACCAGCAGATGGGGATCACGATGATGGGTGGCTTCATGAGCTGGCTGTGGATCATCCAGGCCTTCCTCATCGGCGTCCTGTTTCTGACCGGCAACTACTACCTCTGGGTCGGGATGGGCCGGATTCCCGGCGCCGAGCGCTTCATGCCCTACATCAAGTGGATGCTGCTGGTCCTCGTCATCGGGACGATCGTCTGGGCTACGCCGCATACGATGATCGCCAACCGACGGGAGATCGCGGCGATGGGCGGCACGCACCACCCGTTTCTCGGTGTCCTGGGGGTGATGAGCGCGAAGAACACGGCCGTCAACCTGATGATCCTGACGACGTTTCTCTCCTTCCTCCTGTACCGGCGGGCCAACAAGCAGCCAATCGTCTCCTGGGCGAGAACGGGGACCATGCTGCAGGGGGCGGCATTCGTGCTCTCGGCGGCCGTAGTCCTCTTCTACGGGATCTACGGCTACTTCGTGACGGCGATCGTGCGGATCGGTTTCAGCGTCTACCAGGTGCTGGCCGTGCTCGCATGCATCTTCTTCGTCATCGTCCTGGACGTGTTCATGATGAGGGGTGCGACGTCCCGGGGGGCCATACGCTGGGGCCAGATGCCGGCGCGCTCGCAGTACGCGCTCTTCATCCTGGCGGTCACGTTCACGTGGCTCATGGGTCTCATGGGCTTCGCGCGCAGCGGGATCCGGCAGCACTGGCACGTGTTCGAGGTTATCCGCGACACCAGCCCCCAGGCGTTCACGCCCGCTCTCGGGCCGGCCGCCACGATGATCAGCATCTGCGTCCTCATCTTCTTCGCGCTCGTCGGCTTCATCTTCTGGCTCGGCGGACTGGCCGAGAAGCCAGCGGCAAGCCCCGTCGGTGCGGGAGCCTCGTCCGAGATGGATCTCTCCAGTGGCGCCGCGCCGGCCCGCTACGTGGGACGGGAGGCGTAGAGGATGGTTCGTACCAACCTGACGATCCTCCTGATCGTGATCGGTACGCTGGCGGTCTATACGGCGGTCGCGAACATGATCCCACAGGTCGCCTCCGAGGTGCCCGAGGAGACGACGATCGGGGCCGACGTCACGCCCGGGGAGCTGGCCGCGATCGGAGAAGAGCTGTACACGGGCGCGGGCGGCTGTACCGCCTGCCACGGGTTGGGCACGCGGGCGCCCGATCTGGTCGGAGTCGCGGGCACGAACTGCGCGACACGCCGCGAAGGCCTGGGCTGCAAGGAGTATCTGTACCAGTCTCTCACGGAGCCCGGAGTCTTCGTGATCGACGGCTTCCAGCCGATCATGCCCGACATGCGTCGGATCCTCTCGGAGGCGCAGCTCTGGGCGCTCGTGGCTTTCCTCCAGAATCAGGGAGGAGAGATCACGGTCACGGCGGCGGACATCCCCGCCGAGAGTGCCGGAGGCGGAGCCGCTGCCGGCGGGGCCGGCGGGGCGCCCGGCCCGGGGATCGATACGGCCGTCACGGATCCCGTGGAGCTGTTGACGGCGAGCACGTGCCTGGCCTGCCATCAGTTGGGCGAACAGGGGGTGGCGCTCGGCCCGAGGTTCGACGAGATGGCCGGCCGCCTGGACCCCGAGTACATCCGGCGTTCGATCCTTCTGCCCAACGCCGATACGGCGGAGGGCTTCGAGGCGGTCGCCGGAGCGATGCCGATGAACTTCGGTGATCAGCTCTCGGCCGCGCAGCTCGAGACGATCGTCCGCTTCCTGGCAGGTGAGCGATGACGCGGGAGCCGATGCGATGAGTCGGGGCGGCTCCTACCTCCGCCACCCGTTCTGGCAGGCGGTCGGCGTACTCGTCGGCTCGTACCTCCTGTTGAAGTTCGGCATCGGGTATGTACTGCCGGCGATCGGCGCGCATAGCGCCCCGGTGCCCTCGAGCGTCCTGCTGCAATACATGCTCACTGTCGCCGTGGCCCTGCTTCTCTACGTGAGCGCGGATGAGGGTCGCTGGTCCCAGTTCAAGCAGCCGCTGCAGCAGCTGATGGTGGATCCCGATAAACGGGTGCTCCGCGTGGCGCTGCTCGTGGCGCTCCCGCTTCTCGTCGGCTTTCTGACCTACGGCCGGGTGCAGGCCGACGTCGGGGCACCGCCCACGCTGCGCTCCGTTCATCCGGCGCCCCCCAACCAGATCACCTTCCGGGGCGAGACGATCGCTCTGACGGGGCTCGAGAACCCGCTGCGCGAGGACGGCTCCTTCGAGGAGCACCTGGCTGCCGGGGCCACGGTGTACGTGCGCAACTGCATGCCGTGCCACGGGGATCGGCTCGACGGAGAAGGACCGGCTTCCCACGCCCTCAACCCGGTTCCGGCCAACTTCACGGATAACGGGACGATCAGTCAGCTCACGGAGAGCTACGTCTTCTGGCGGATTGCCAAGGGTGGGCCGGGGCTGCCCGTGGAGGGGGCACCGTGGAACTCGGCGATGCCGGCGTGGGAAGATCTCCTCACGGCCGACGAGATCTGGGCCGTGATCCTCTACATCTACGAGCACTCCGGATCGACGCCGCGGACGTGGGAGGCATCCGAGTCTGGAGAGGGGCACTGATGGTGGGCAGGCTCCGGATGGGAGGCGCGGTCCTGGTGGCGCTGCTGCATCCTGTGCGCCTGGCGCCCGCCCAGGACCTCGAGAACGGAGAGGCGATCTATCGTGCCTGGTGCCTGGAGTGTCACGGCGCGGAGGGTCGGGGAGATGGACCGGCCGCAGAACGGATGCTGCCGAGACCGCGAGACTTCGTGGGCGCACGCTACCAGATCCGGACGACCGGGAGCGGCGAGCTCCCGACGGACGATGATCTGATGCGGGTCATGCGTGAGGGCCTTCCCGGAACGGCGATGCCGGCTTGGCCCAACCTGAGCAATCAGGAGAAGCGGGACGTCATCGCTTACGTCAAGAGCTTCTCACCGTTCTTCGAGCGGGAGACGCCCGAGGTGCTCCAGCAATCCGCCGATCCCGGAGGCGGAGCCGATCGAGCCGGGGCCGGACTCGAGGTCTACGGCACGCTCGAGTGTGCGCGGTGTCACGGCGAGCAGGGACGGGGCGACGGGACGTCGGCGCCGACGCTAGAGGACTGGAGGGGGTTCCCGATCCGGGCCGCGGACCTCTCCGAGCCATGGCTGTTCAACGGTGGCATGGGTGCCGACGCCATCCACACCCGCTTCCTCACCGGCTTGGACGGCACCCCGATGCCCTCCAACCAGGACGCGCTGGAGGCGGGCGTCGTTACCGAGGAGGATCTCTGGAGCCTGGCTCACTACGTGGCCGGCCTCGGGCCGGCGAAGGCACCGGAGCTCGAAGAGGTCGTCAGAGTCGAGAGGCGAGAGCAACTGCCAAGCGGTCCGGCCGATGCGGCCTGGGACGATCTGCCGAGCTTCTATTTTCCGCTCGTGGGCCAGATTGTCGAGGCGCCACGCCAGTTCGCGCCTACGGTCGACGGCGTCTGGGTGCAGGGCGCCCACGATGGGACCGAGCTCGTGCTGCGCGTCGAGTGGCACGATCCCTCCAACAGTCCGGATCCCGGGTGGCAGGAGTGGCAGGACAAGATCGCCTCGGTCCTTTACTCGGATGAGTCGCCGATCCCGACCGAGCCGCTTCCGGACCTGCTGGCGCTCCAATTCCCGATGACGCCGCCAGATGGCCGCGCTCGCCCTTATTTCCTCATGGGGGACTCTCGTAACCCGGCCTACCTCTGGTTGTGGCACAGCAGGCGAGGAGCAGTCGAGGGGCGGGCGACGGGCCTCGGCACGACCGAGGTCGTAGATTCGGGCGCCGGTCTCACGGCGAGCTCGGAGTGGGACGCCGGTCGGTGGCGTGTCGTGTTTCGTCGACCTCTGGCTGCGGCCGACGGGGGTGTGGCGTCGTTCGGCGAGGGCGCTCCGATCCCGATCGCCTTTTTCGCCTGGGACGGGAGCAGCGGTGAGACGGGCACGCGTGGGTCCATCTCCACCTGGTATTTCATCGCCCTGCAGCCCCCGCCTTCAAACGCCGTCTTCATGGCACCGTTGGTCGCCTTTCTGGTGACGGGCGGGCTCGGGATGTTCGCCGTCAGGCGCGCTCAGAAGGTTCATCGGGAATACGCAGGACTCCATCATCAACCAGAATCAACTCGGGGATAGGAGGAACAACATGCTGGAGAGGACTCGCTTGTTGGCTACGGTCGCGGCCGCTGGCCTCGTGTGGGCGTGTGGAGGTGGCGGCGATGCGGGAGCAGGAGACGGTGGTGCGGCCCCGGATGAGGGCGGCGAGACGGCTGCGCCAATCGTCGATCCGGCCACCGCTGGAGCGATCACCGGCTTCGTCGCGTTCGAGGGCGAGGCACCCGCCGCGGAGCGGATCGACATGGCCGAAGAGCCGGAGTGCAATGACGCGTATCCCGGTGGCGGTGCTCTGACCCAGCATGCGCTGGTGAGCAGCGACGGGAGGCTCGGGAACGTCTTCGTCTACGTAAAGGAGGGGCTCGACTCCGGCTTTCCGGCTCCGTCACAGCCCGTCTTGCTGGACCAGGAGCACTGTCGCTACCACCCGCATATCCTGGGCATTCAGGTCGACCAGCCCCTGTTGATCCGGAACAGCGATCCGATTCTCCACAACATAAACTCGCAGCCCAGCCTCAACCGCGGCTTCAACATCAGCCAGCCGCAGGCCGGCATGGAGACGACGCGCGACTTCGGGATGGCCGAGGTGATGATTCCGGTGAAGTGCGACGTCCACGGCTGGATGAACGCGTACATCGGCGTGGTCGACAACCCGTATTTCGCGGTGAGCCGAGGTGACGGCTCCTTCTCGCTCCCGAACCTGCCGCCCGGCAACTACGTCGTGGAGGCCTGGCACGAGCTCTTCGGCGCCCAGACCGCCGACGTCACGGTCGGGGAGGGGGCGACGGCGGAGGTCAGCTTCACCTTCAGCGCCGGCATGGCCCGGAACGCGGTCGTGCCGCTCGGCGATCCGCTGATCATCAAGCACGCAGACGACGGCAGCATCACCGCCGTGCGCGAGCGGTCCGGCGACTAGCCGCCGCGGCCGCTTCGTGCCGGTCTACCAGAGGTCGCCGGTAGACATCGGTAAACCAGGGGTTAACGGAAGGGGAGAGCCTTGAACTGGTCGCTTCCTGAGAACATCGCGACGTACGGCGGGAAGATCGATGCCGTCTTCTGGGTGATCACGGTCGTGACCGCGATCGCCTTCGTGCTGGTCGAGGTCGGTATCATCTGGTTCTGCGTCAAGTACCGTCGGCGTGAGGGCCACCGTGCCTTTTACACCCACGGGAGCAAGAGCCTGGAGGTGCTCTGGACGGCCGTGCCGGCGTTGGCGATGGTCGCTCTCGGCTTTTACAGCGCCAACGTGTGGGCTCAGATCAAGGGACGTAACTCGGCTCCCTCCGAGTCGCTGCAGATATCGGTGCGCGCCAAGCAGTTCGAGTGGAACGTCACCTACGCCGGCGCCGACGAGGTGCTCGGCACGAGCGATGACTTCTCGACCCGCAACCAGCTTCACTTCCCGGCCAATCGCCCCATCCTGATCTGGCTGGAGTCCGAGGATGTGCTGCACTCCTTCTTCATACCGCAGCTGAGGGTGAAGCAGGATGCCGTGCCCGGGATGACCATCCCGGTGTGGTTCGAGGCCACGAAGACCGGTGACTACCAGATCGGCTGCGCGGAGCTGTGCGGGCTTGGTCACTACCGGATGCGAGCGAGGGTCACCATCCACGAGCCCGCGGCCTACGAGACGTGGATCGGAGAGCAGATCGCGGCGCGGAACGGCACCGGTCGACCGACGGCGGTGGCGGCGGCTGCGGACTTCGGCGAGGTCGGCGCCGAGGCCGGTGGCCACCCGGGAGACGCAGCCGGGCACGATCACTCCGCGGGAGGGATGTAGGAGACCGAGATATGCCGTGCAAAGAGAGAAAGGCGTAAGGTGATATGGCGACGATCGTAGCCGAGCCGACGGGGATTCCCGTCGTCGAGGAACAACACGAGATGTCCTTCATTCGAAGGTACGTCTTCTCCTCGGATCACAAGGTCATCGGGATCCAGTTCCTCTTCTTGAGCCTCTTCTTCCTGCTGATGGGCGGACTGCTGGCGATGCTGATGCGCTGGCAGCTCGCGTGGCCCGGCCGGCCCATGCCCTTCGGCGGACTGTTCCCCGAGACGATGGCGCCCGACGGGATCATGCTCCCCGAGTTCTACATCTCGCTCGTCACCATGCATGGGACGATCATGGTGTTCTTCGCGATCATGCTGCTGCTGGTGGGCGTGTTCGCGAATTACCTGATCCCCCTCCAGATCGGCGCCCCCGATATGGCGTTTCCGCGCCTGAACATGCTGTCGTTCTGGACGGCCGTGCCGGCAGGCCTGATCGCCCTGTCGAGCTTCGTGGTGGAGGGTGGTGCGGCCGGGGCCGGTTGGACCTCGTATGCGCCGCTGAGCGCGCGTCCGGATCTGAGCGGGGTCTCGCTGGGCCAGCAGATGTGGATCGTGAGTCTGGTCCTGCTCGGCTTGTCCTCGATCCTGGGCTCCACGAACTACATCACGACCGTGATCAACATGCGTGCGCCGGGAATGACCTGGACGCGGATGCCGTTGACGGTTTGGGCATTGTTCATCACCGCGATCCTGGGTCTTCTCGCGATGCCGGTTCTCTCGGGCGCCCTGATCATGCTGCTGTTCGATCAGACGATCGGGACGCATTTCTTCCTCCCCGAGAGCGGCGGCCAGCCGCTGCTGTGGCAGCACCTCTTCTGGTTCTTCGGCCACCCGGAGGTCTACATCCTCATCCTGCCGGCGATGGGCTTCGTGTCGGAGATCCTCGCCTCGGGCTCGCGAAAGCCGGTGTTCGGCTACAAGGCGATGGTGGGCGCGATCGTGGCCATCGCGTTCCTCGGCTTCATCGTCTGGGGCCATCACATGTTCCAGAGCGGCATGAACCCGTTGCTCGGAACCAGCTTCATGGTGTCGACCCTGGTCATCGCCGTGCCGTCGGCGATCAAGACCTTCAACTGGATGGGCACGATGTGGAGAGGAAACCTCCACTTCCACACCCCGATGCTGTTCGCGGTCGGCTTCGTGATGCTGTTCGTGATCGGAGGTTTGAGCGGGATCTTCATGGCGTCGGCGCCGTTCGACATCTTCATCCACGACACCTACTTCATCGTGGCGCACATCCATTACGTGCTCTTCGGCGGGGCGCTGTTCGCGATCTTCGCGGCGATCTACTACTGGTTCCCGAAGATGTTCGGGCGGATGATGAACGAGAGGTGGGGCAAGATCCACTTCGCTCTCACGTTCATCTTCTTCAATCTCGCCTTCTTTCCGATGCACACCCAGGGGCTCGCCGGGATGATGCGCCGCCTGTACGACACGTCGGGCTACACGCACACGGCCGATCTCCAGTGGACGCACCTGCTGATCACGATCAGCGCGTTCGCGCTCTTCGCGACGGGTGCCATCTTCGCCATCAACTTCTTCGGGAGCATGTTCCGGGGCGAAAAAGCACCGCCCAACCCATGGAACGCCACGAGCCTGGAGTGGCAGACGCCGTCGCCGCCCAAGCACGGCAACTGGGAGCAGGCGCCGGTGGTTTACCACGGGCCGCACGAGTACAGCCACCCGGATGTCACCGACAAGGA
Organism: Gemmatimonadales bacterium; assembly: GCA_037385645.1. Classification (GTDB taxonomy): domain Bacteria; phylum Gemmatimonadota; class Gemmatimonadetes; order Palauibacterales; family Palauibacteraceae. Next base: position 7,106 of record JARRMU010000022.1, on the reverse strand, counting down.
CTGGCTCGCACAGAACGAGAGGCCGGACATCGTGTCGCCGGCGGGGCACTAGGGTGGGCGACGGCCGCCGAGACGCGAGCATGAGAGGCGGCGAGACCGAGCAGGAGCTAAGGACATGAGCGGGAGAGGGTAATGGAAGCCCACGCGATGCCGTACTACGGGGGCCGGACGCCTGAGAAGGGCATGGCCGTGTACACCCAGAAGGTGGGAATGTGGGTGTTTCTCTGCTCGGAGGTGATGTTCTTCACCGGGCTGATCGGCTCCTACATCATCCTGCGCTTCGGGGCTTCCGAGGCCTGGCCGCAGCCGGGCGAGATCCTGAACATCCCGGTCACCGCCGTCAACACGTTCATCCTCATCTGCAGCTCGGTGACGATGGTGAAGGCGTTTGCCGCGTCCGAGATGGGTGACAAGCGTGGAACGCGGCTGTACACGCTGGCCACGGCAGTGATCGGCGCCACGTTCCTGGGGGTGCAGGTCTACGAGTACCACCATCTGTTGAGCCACGAGTTCGGTCCCTGGTCTGGCCTGTACGGGTCGACCTTCTATACGATGACCGGCTTCCACGGCTTTCACGTGTTCTGCGGCGTCCTCTGCATGACATGGGCGACGGTGAAGGCGTTCCGGGGCGGTTATGACGGTGGGAACTACCGGGGCCTGGAGGTTCTGGGCCTCTACTGGCACTTCGTGGATCTCGTTTGGATCATATTGTTTACGATCGTCTACCTCATCTGACGGGAGAAGGACAGTTGGAAAGCACCGAGACCTTGCACGAAACCGCCCGCGCCGGAACGGCCGAGGCGCACACCGGTAACCACGCGCACCCGCGCTACCTCCTGGTATGGCTGTGGCTCGCCGTGCTCACGGCTGCCGAGGTGTCGGTCGTCGCCTTCACGGCGCTGCCGAAGTCGTGGGTCGTCACCGCGCTCCTGATCATGGCGATCTGGAAGGCGCTGCTGGTCGCCCTCTATTTCATGCACCTTCGATTCGAGCCGCCGCGCGTGGCGGTCCTGGCAGCCTCGCCGTTGCCGCTCGCCGTGTTGCTCGTGATGGTCGTGCTTCAGGAGTACCGCTGACGTGAGCTCCGTCGATGCCGCCGAGATGAGGGCGGCCGCCGAGAGATACGAGGCGGCGCGGGGCGTCGTCGCGGCCCCGCGAACCGGGGTCGCGCGTGCCGCGGACTTCTTCGAGCTTACCAAGCCGCGGATCACGACCTTCGTCCTGCTGTCCGCGGCCACGGGGTTCTTCCTCGGCCTCCAGGTCGGCGTGCCACTCGTGGTCTTTCTCCACCTGATGATCGGAACCGCGCTGGTCGCCGCGGGCACCAACGGCTTCAACCATCTTCTCGAAGGGGACGTCGACAGCCGGATGCGCCGGACGCGCCGCCGGCCGATCCCCACCGGTCGCGTCAGCCCGCGCGAGGCCGGGGTGTTCTCGGCTCTGACAGGATCCGCCGGCATCGGATACCTCGCGCTGACGGTGAACCCGCTGACGGCGGCACTCGCGGCCGCCACCCTGGTCGCCCTGTTCGGCATCCTCTTCTTCTGGCAGCTCCCTCACTTTCTGAGCCTCGCCTGGATCTACCGTGAGGACTACCGGAGAGCCGGACTGGTGATGCTCCCGGTGAAGGATCCCGAGGGCGTGCGAACCCGGCACCAGACGCTCATCCACACGCTCGCCCTGCTGCCGATCAGCCTTCTCCCGTCGCTGTTGGGTCTCACGGGACCGGTTTATCTGGTCGGAGCGCTCGGCCTGGGCCTGGCGTACCTGAGCGCTGCGGGTCGCTTCGCCTGGGGTGGGGCAGAAGGAGCGGCCTGGCGCGTGTTTCGGATGTCGCTACTGTACCTGCCACTGGTTTACGGTCTGCTGGTTCTGGACAAAGGAGCGCGCGAACTGGGTCTCCACGATCTGCCGGCGGTGAACGCCGTTCTCAACGGCCTGACGACGCTCTTCCTGCTCACCGGGTGGCGTTTGATCAGGCGCGGCAGGATGAAGGCTCATCGGTTGGCGATGCTCGCCGCCGTGGGATCTTCCGCTGCGTTCCTGGCGAGCTACCTCGTCTACCATTTCCAGGTGGGCTCCGTCCCGTACCAGGGCCTCGGTTGGACGCGCACGCTCTACTTCACGATCCTGATCACGCACTCGGTGCTCGCGGCCTCGCTCGTGGTTCTGGTGCCGATGACGCTCATCCGCGCACTGCGCGGGAACTTCGATCGCCACCGGAGCCTTGCGCGCGGGACGTTGCCCGTGTGGCTCTACGTCTCCGTCACGGGCATCATCGTCTACCTTATGCTGTACGTGCTTTGATGCGGAGCTCGGGTGGAGCGCGCGCGGCGCTCGTCCGAACGGCTGTCGTGCACGCCGCGACGACGGTCTTCCTGGCTCTTCCGGCCCCGCTCCTGGCCTGTCCCTCGTGCGTGTCCGCGGCGGATCAGCAGGTGCAGGAGGGGTTCTTCTGGGGTCTCGTGTTCATGATGGTGTCCCCCTGGGTCGTTATCGGCGCGATCGGTGGCGGCCTTTACATGGCGATAAGACGTGAGCGACGGGAAGCGGTCGAGGCATTCCTCCGCTCGGAGGCCCCGCTGCCTGCAAGGGCCGGGAGGATTCGAGCGGGTGTCGACCGGATAGAAGGCTAGACGAGGATCGGGCCCGCGGGGCGCGAGGCCGGCTGCGGGCGGCCGAGCATCGGTACGAGGAGGGACGTATGGAGATTCCCAAGAAGACCGTTCGCTACGGCATCATCGCCGGACTCCTCGGAGGCGCGGCGCTCATCATCTTCTTTTTCTTCTACGACCTCGCTCAGGGCGAGCTGTTCCGCACGCCCATGTACCTTGCAGGGGCGCTCCTCGACCGGAACGGCTTCGAGCCGGGTTGGTTCCACCTGCTCGCGTACACGCTCCTCCACTTCGTGGTCTTCGGCATCCTCGGTGCCAGCGCCGCGGTGCTGTTCGAGTGGGCGGCGATCCCGAGGAACCTCTTCGTCGGAGCGGCATTCGGGCTCTTCGTCTGTTCTCTGATCTTCTATCCCGCCTTGATCATCACCGGGAGCGACATCCTCGCCGCGCCCGCATGGCCGGCCGTGCTCGTGGGCAACGTTCTGGCCGGCCTGGTGATGGTGACGTACCTCCGGTTCGTGAGCGATCAACCGGGAATCACCGGCTTCATGGCACAGCTGCAGGCCCACAAGATGCTCCGCGAGGGCCTCGTGGCCGGGATTATCGGCGCGTCCGCGGTCGCCGTCTGGTTCCTCGTGGCGGACATGATCGTCCGGCAGCCGTTCTTCACCCCGGGCGCACTCGGGTCGATCCTTCTCCTCGGTGCACAGGGGCCCGAGGACGTCGTGGTCTCGGTCGGCACGGTGGTCGGCTACACGCTCATCCACTTTGCCGCCTTCATCGTTTTCGGGACGATCATGTCCGGGATCGTGACCCAGATCGAGCGGTTCCCGCCGCTCGCCTTTGCCCTGCTGCTGTTGTTCGTCGTGTTCGAGACTTTCTTCATCGTGATGGTAGCGATGCTCGGCAGCTGGATGGTCGAGGCCCTCCAGTGGTGGGTGGTCCTGTTCGGCAACCTGTTCGCGGCCATCGTGATGGGAGGCTACCTGTGGCGGGCTCATCCGGTGCTGCGCGAGGAGCTCACGTCCGACGCCCTCTGGGCCGAGTAGTGAGCTGCGTCGGGCGGGAGCCCCGGGGTGTCACCTCGCGAGACAGCAGACATCCGGCGATCCCTGCGAGATTGGTAGCCGCGGCGGTACTCGCGTTCGGTGCCGCGTCCCTGACGACGTCGACGGCGAGCCCTGCCGCGGCGCAGGAGGTGGTGTACGTCGTCCGGCACGCAGAGCAGGTGGCGGATGTCGACGATCCGCCACTCTCCGAGCAGGGGAAGGCGCGCGCCCGGATGCTGCGGGAGTTCTTTCGCGACGCGGGCCTGACGGCCGTCTACGGGACCGACCTGCGGCGCACCATGGAGACGGGAGCGATCGTGACCGAGCCGCTCGGCTTCGAGGTCACACCAGTTCAGCCGGACTCCCTCGACGGTTTGGTGGGCCGCGTGCGAAGGGAGCAACCCGGCGGCCGGGTCCTGATCGTCGGCCACTCGAACACGGTGCCCAGGGTGCTGGAGCAGCTGGGCTACCCGAACGAGATCACGATCGACCACGACGAGTACGACAACCTGTTCATCGTCGTGCCCACTGCGGAAGGGCCTCCGCTCGTCCTCTGGCAGCGGATGGTGCTCCCGGCCCGCTAGCAGCGTCGGCTCGCACATGCTGAGGCGTGTTCTGAGATGGCTCGGCATCGGGCTGGCGACGATACTCGTCTTCGCGCTGGCGGCGCTCGCCTACGCGTACGTAGCCTCGACTCGCATCATCGGGCGCACCTACGACGTCCCGCTGACGGCCCTGGAGGCAACGGCGGACTCGGCGCTCCTCGCCGACGGCCCGCGCCTCGTCTCGCTCTGGGGGTGCCTGGGGGGGTGCCACGGTGAGGAGGGTACGGGAAAGTCCATGTTCGAGGAGCCGCTCATCGGCTCGATCAGAGCACCGAACATCACGACCATCCTTCCGGATTATACGGACGCGGAGCTCGAACGCCTCATCCGGCGCGGCGTGAAGCGCGACGGCCGGAGTGTCTTCGTCATGCCATCCCGGTTCCTGTATCAGCTCGATGACGCTCGATTGAGTTCGATGATCACCTACCTCCGGAGCCTGCCGAGGCAGGAAAACCGGTTCGAGGGTGGCGTGAAGTTCGGTCCGATGGGCCGCGTCTTTCTGGCGATCGGGGAGTTTCGGCCTTCCGCGGCGGAGGTGGATCCCGACTCGCCTCGGATGTACCCGGATCCCATGGACGAAAAGGGCCTGGGAGAGTTCTGGGCGACGACCGTGTGCGTAGAGTGCCACGGCGAGGACCTGCGCGGCGAGGACGATTTCTCTCCGAGCCTGGAGGTCGTGGCCGCGGCGTATACCCCTGCCGATTTCGAGCTCCTCCTACGCACCGGGATCGCCCTCGGCGGCCGGGAGGTGGGCCTCATGTCCGAGGTCGCCCGCGACAATTTCCGGCACCTTACCGCGAGCGAGATCGCCGGGTTGTACGGCTACCTGACGGGCCACTTCGCGGCGGATTCGGCCGCGGATTCGGCTGCGGACGAGTGAGCTCGAGGAGGGTCTCCATGCCCTGGGTTCGCGAATGGCCCTACCTCGGTGCGATCTGTCTGCTGGCGACGGCCTGCCAGCCCGATATCGATCTCGAGGCGGAGCGCGCGGCGCTCTTCCATGCCGATGAATCGTGGGCCGCGGCCGCCGAGGCCGGCGACGTCGAGCGCATCTTCACCTTCTGGACGGACGATGCGGTGATCCATCCACCCGTTGGCCCGGTCGTCGAGGGAATCGAGGCAATCCGAGAGCTCGTTCGTCGGAGCCGCGACCAGGAGGGGTTCGCCATCGGCTGGAGCCCGACCGGCGCCGAGGTGTCGAGCGCCGCGGATGTCGGGTACACGTTCGGCACGTGGGAACGCACCGCGCCTGGTCCTGACGGAATGCTCTCGAGATCGACCGGCCATTACGTGTCGATATGGCGCAAGCAGCCGGACGGGAGCTGGCGTTGCTTCCTCGAGATCTCGCAGCTGGCAGGTCTGCCGAGCCCGGGCGAGCCCCTCGATCCATGACGCTCGGGCGAGAGCTCCTCGTCGCGACCAGAAGCTCACACAAGCTCCGCGAGCTCCGCGGGCTCATCGATCTTGCCGGGTGTCAGCTCGTCTCGCTGGACGAGGCAGGCGTTCCGGAGAACCCGATAGAGGACCACCTGGAGGTCCACGACACCTTCGAGGCGAATGCTCGCGCCAAGGCAGTCTACTTCCAGCGAAGCACGCTCATGCCGACGATCGCTGACGACTCGGGCCTCTGCGTGGACCACCTGGACGGAGGGCCCGGGGTCCGGACGAAGCGCTTCGCGCCCGACGATCTGGTCGAGCGGTACGGGCGGGACGAGGCGAACAACCGCTATCTCCTGCAGCGGTTGGAGGGGGTCCCCGAGGGGCAGCGGGGGGCGCGCTACCGGTGTGCGATCGCGTACGAAGACGGCGATGCGAGCTTCATCGTGGAGGGTGTCGTGGAGGGGAGGATCGCGACCGAGCCGAGCGGCGAAGGTGGCTTCGGCTACGACCCTCTGTTCGTCGTGCCGGAATACGGCAGGACGTTCGGGGTGCTGCCGCCCGAGGTCAAAGCGGAGCTGAGCCATCGCTCGCGGGCTGCCAGAGCCCTGGCCGAGAGGCTTCGCGAGCTGAGATCATCGTGACGGCGTTTCTGGCCTGCCTGTCGTTGATGGCGGGAGTCGCGCTTGGATCCGAGGGCGGCCCGACCTGACGGCGGACCCGCCGCGGACGCGTGGCAGCACGGGACAGGTCGCCTCCGCCGAGGATCTCTCGGTGGGCGAAGCCGCCGCCTGGGCCGCGACGGTGAGCTTCTACCGGGACTCTCTGATCGAGCGCGATCTCCTCTTCGACGACGAGCTTATCGCGCTCGACCGGATCCTCGGTGAGCTGTCCGCCGATGCGGATGAGGAGGCTCTTCTCGCTGCCGGGGTGCCCGAGTCTCTCGCTGCGGCACTCGCCGACGCGGCGCCCGTGTACCGGCGACGCTGGTGGCCGGTGCACGACGAAGTCAATCGACAATGGATAGACCGCCATGAGCAGTTCGTCGTCCACTACGGCGGACAGCTGGCGGCCGAGCTTGCCGACGCGTACCAGGCGGCGTGGCCGAGCGAGGTCATCGACGTGGACGTACTGGCTTACGCCAACTGGGCGGGCGCGTACACGTCGACCGACCCGCCGCACATCCGCCTCTCGAGCTCGCTGGAGGAGAACTCCGATTGGTGGGCTCTGGAGACGGTATTCCACGAGGCGTCTCACACGATGGTGGGCGGCCGGAGAGGCGCGGTCGCCGCCGCGATCCGCGGGGCTGCCGAGGAAGCCGGCGTCCAGCGGCCACGCTGGCTCTGGCACGCGATCATCTTCTACACGACCGGAGAGCTGGTCCGCAGAGCGCTCCAAGAGGATACCGCCGTGTTCTTCGTACCGTACGCGATTCGCCAGCAGCTTTGGTTCCGCGACGA
>JARRMU010000021.1:22852-27658 GCA_037385645.1 Gemmatimonadales bacterium | reverse complement strand
GCATGGCGCACCACCTCGGCGGGCGAGGTCGTGCCATCGGAGGCGACGGACTGGTGGTGGAGATCTACGTGTGACAGGGGACGCGACCCAAGCTACTCGAAGTCCAGCGGATACCCCATGGAACGCGAGGCCCGGAACAGCTCCTCCACAGCCGCATCATCCAGCCCGTCCACGGCCTCTTGGTCCGCCAGGTCCTCCTCGGGTACCTCGACCACCCGGTACGGCCGCTGATTCGTTGTCACACAGAAGAACAGGAGGGTTCGAAAGCCCCGGCGCTCGGAGGCCTCTCCGAGCCGGACGCTCCAAGTATCCCCGTCCAATTTGAGTCTCCGTTCGCTAGCCATCGGACCGCTCCACGAAAACCGCCTCGACGAGGTCGGGATCGAGCGACACCGCCTCGCCCTCGACGTTCAGCGAGAATGGTTGGCCGGCGGTCGCGTCCTCGTCGCGAGCGACGCGCGCTCCGGGGCGAAGGCCGAGCTTCGCGAGCCGCAACAGTCGGCCCGAGTCGTTGTCGGCAACCTGGCGCACCACGCCGGCTTGGCCCGGCTGCAGGTCCAGCAGCTTCTGCAGCGGGCGCTCGGAGATCGTGCCCTCGGATGTGGGGATCGGAGCTCCGTGCGGATCGAAGTCCGGATCGCCCAATGCGGCGGCCATCCGGTCCACCAGCTCATCGGAGACCGCGTGCTCGAGGCGCTCTGCCTCCTCGTGAACCGTATCCCAGGAGTATCCCAGCTTCTCGATCAGATAGAGCTCGATCACCCGGTGCCGCCGGATGATGAGCAGCGCGGAGAGCTCTCCGGCCGCCGTGAGGCTGACCCCGTGGTAGGGCACGTGCTCGAGCAGCCCCTGGTCGGCCAGGCTCTTGACCATGTTGGTCACGGAGGCGGCGGACCGTTCCAGCTTCCCGGCCAGCGCCGTCGTCGAGACCGGCGACTCACTGCGCTGCAGCTTGTACACCGCCTTGAGATAGTCTTCGGCAGCGCGGCTGGGCGCGTTGGCTGCGGTCGGCATCTGCGGTCGGCCCCCGGTGCGATACCGATCAGGCGGATCGGTTCGGAATGAAGCTCGTGTCCGTTTCGAGCGCGCGAATGAAGCTCGCGATCAGTGCGGCCGCTTGCTCGACATCCCCCATCGACACGATCTGGTTCGGCGAGTGCATGTACCGGTTCGGGATCGATACGATCCCCGTCGCCACACCGGATCTCGATGTGAAGATCGCGTCCGCATCGGTTCCGCTCCCTGCCGGTGACGCCTGAACCTGGTGCGGGATACCCTCGCGCTCGGCGGCCTCTACGAGGCGGCGGAACACCACCTGGTTGACGACGGCTCCCCGCGAGAGGACAGGACCTTCACCGAGCTTGATCTCGCCGTGCTCCTTGGCGTCCAGGTGCGGGTGGTCGGTCGCGTGCGTAACGTCGATCACGACCGCTACGTCGGGAGCCAACTCGAAGCTGCTCGTGCGCGCGCCACCCCCCGATGCGTAACCGACTTCCTCCTGTGTCGTGGCCACGGCGACCACGTCCGCAGCGGCCTCGCTTTCGGCGACGAGCCGCAAAGCCTCCAGCGCGACAACCGCGCCGATCCGGTCGTCGATCGAACGGGCCGCCACGAGGTCGGTGCCGAGCTCGAGGGTATCGGAGCGGATCACGGCTACGTCACCGACCGCGACGTGCTCTCTGGCCTCGTCGCCGCTCGTCGCGCCGACATCGACCCAAAGGTCCTTGAGCTTCGCAGCCTTTTCTCGGTCAGAGCGCTCGATGAGATGGACAGCCCGACGGCCTATGACCCCGGGCACAGCTCCGCCGGCGGCAAGGATCTCTACACGCTGGCCCACGAGCACCTGGGGGTCCCAGCCCCCGACTTCCTTGACGTACAGAAAGCCCTGGTCATCGATGTGATGCACCATCAGGCCGATCTCGTCGATGTGACCGGCCAGCATCACCCTGGGACGACCTCCATTCCCTACCTGAGCGAAGCTGCTTCCGTAGACGTCACTCCAGGTCCGATCGGCAAACTCGTCCGCCAGGGAGCGCCATACCGATGCCGCCTCCGTCTCGAAGCCGGACGGCCCTTTCGCCTCCAGGAGACGACCGAGTCGCTCGCGAGCGCTGGCACTCATGCGTTCTCCGTAGTTCCTCTGGTTGGATCGCGGGTGTGGGGCCGTGAGCCCAGGGAACGGGGCGGTATATTAGGGAGACAAAAACCGACCGGCAATCACGGCTCTCGGTCCTCGAGATCTTTGAGCAGTCGGTTCAATCTTTCCTCGAGCTCCGCGGATCGGGCCGGCTTTATCCCGCGGTCGTGAACGTAGTCCAGGAATGCCCGCTCAAAGTTGAAGTACGGGTAGCATCTCCGACACATCTCCACGTGACGATGCACCTTCTCGCTGTAGTCGGGCGACAGCTCCCCATCTAGGTACTCGAACACGTTGCGCGCGGCCTCCTCACAACTCAGCTCGTTCGTGCTCCCTTCCCCTTCCGGGCTCACTACATGCCCCGGGGGCTGCTCGTCGTGCGTCATCGCCTGGCTCCCGTCATTGCAGGTCTTGCGGGCGAAAGACCCGCGGGTGGCGCTTCATCGGATGTAGCCCATTTCGACGGCGTAGCGGTACAGCCGCTGCTGCAGCCTTCGCCTTGCCCGGAAAAGGCGGGACTTGACCGTGCCGACCGGGATCTCCAGCAGCTCGGAGATCTCCTGGTAGCCGATCCCCTCGAGGTCAGCCAGGACGAGCGGCACGCGGAAGTCTTCCGGAAGCTCTTCGATCGCGCGGATCACCTCCTGGTCCACTATGCGATCCAAGAAGCCGCCCTCGGCATCCTCCTCGTGCAAGTGCGGGTACACGGGGCGCTCGGCCACCTCCTCGTACTCGACGGGAGCGGGCCGCGCCTGTCGCCGACGCAAGTCGTTGATGAAGGTGTTGCGTAGAATCGTGGTGAGCCACGCACGACAGTTCGTGCCGGACTGAAAGTTGTCCCAGGCCCGGTAGGCTTTCAGCATCGTGTCCTGCACCAGATCCTGGGCCGCCGCGTCGTCCCCGCCGGTGAAGCGCAACGCCAGCCCGTACAACACGTCCATGTGGACGAGCGCCTCGGATTCGAACTCCAGGCGCTTCGCGCTCACGTCACCCTCAGGATCCCGGTGAGGTGAACAGCGAGTCCGCGCCTTCTCCTTCCGTGCTACGGCCTGTGTCGCGTGGGCCGCAGCCAGCGCCGTTCAGCACGGCGTCCCAGAGCGCGACGAACGGCGGCGACGGCCCGCCGACGGTCACTTCTCGATCGGCGCCTGAACCAGATTGCCCCATTCCGTCCAGGAGCCGTCGTAGTTGCGCACGTGCGGGTAGCCCAGGAGATAGTGGAGCACGAACCACGTATGGCTGGAGCGCTCCCCGATTCGGCAGTAGGCGACCACTTCGTCGTCCGACGACAACCCGGCTTCCCCTTCGTAGAGGGCCCGGAGCTCTTCCACAGGCTTGAAGGTCCCGTTCTCCTGCACAGCACGCCCCCATGGGATGTTCGCAGCGCCGGGAATGTGGCCCCCGCGCAGCGCGCCTTCGTTCGGGTAATCAGGCATGTGAAGCCGCTCTCCCCGGTACTCCTCGGGAGAGCGCACGTCGATCAGCGGCTTTCCGCCGCCCACGTGATCGAGGACATCGTCGCGGAAGGCGCGGATCCGCGCATCGCTTCGATCGGGCACCGGGTAATCGCCCGCCGGATAATCGGGCACCGCCGTCGACATCTCGCGGCCCTCCACCTCCCACTTCGCCCGGCCCCCGTCCATTACCCGGCAGCTCGGGTGTCCGAAGAGCTCGAACACCCAGAGTGCGTAGCAAGCCCACCAGTTGTTCTTATCTCCGTAGAAGACGACGGTCGTGTCACGCGAGATGCCCTTCTGGCTCATGAGAGCGGCGAAGGCATCGGCATGCAGGTAGTCTCGCTGGAGCGGGTGCTGCAGGTCCGTGTGCCAGTCGATCTTCACGGCTCCGGGGACGTGACCCATGTCGTAGAGGAGCACGTCTTCGTCGGATTCGACGATGCGGACGTCCTCACGACCGAGGTTCTCAGCCACCCAGGCCGTCGTGACGAGCTTCTCGGGCTTCGCATAGGACGCGATGCGTTCATCGCTCACCGGGGCCAGCCGCCAGACCTCCGGTCGGGGCTGGAGGCGTCCTCAGTCCTCAAGGCGGGAGAGGAGGACGCGCAGCGAGTCCGCAGAGAGCGGAGCCCTGGCCTCGATCAGGAAACCATCGACGAGCAGTGATTCGAGCGTCTCGTAGTAGGCCTGCTGACGTGGCTGGGGCCTCGCCTCCATCTCCGAAACCGGATCGGCCGCCGGCTGGTTCCGCTCGTTCGCGGCAACACCTTCCTCGAGATCGCCGAACCGATCGCCGCCGACTGGCGTCTGCCGGAGGTTGAGCTGGTGGCCCGAAGCGAGCTGCTGAGCCGTCCACACCTCTGGCGCCGCACCGGTCGCGCGCGCGTACACCGACAGGACAGGAAGCCCCTCGACCGTCTTGAGGGCTCCTCCGAGTAGCTGCTCGGCCTGCTCGCGGCCCACGGGCTGCCAGTCTGCCGGACCTTGGACGGTGCCGATGCTCGCCGCTGATTGACCGGCGACGTCCGGCCGGATCATCTTGGCCGCCGCCCGCTCACGGCTCCCCGGCTCGAGCCGCCCCGCGTCGTTCTGTACGCCGACACGTGCGGGCCTGTCGTCGGCCGGAGCTGCTTCCTCGCCGGTGGTCTCCGCCGTTACTTCGTCCATCGCCACCCCGTCGCCACGCCGCTGAGATGCTCCCTCCTCGTCTGG
>JARRMU010000021.1:0-22840 GCA_037385645.1 Gemmatimonadales bacterium | reverse complement strand
CCAGCAGAGCCTCCGTCAGCGCCACCTTCCCCGCCGGCGATTGACCCTGGGCGCGACTCCGCTCTGTCCCGATCGACGGACCGATCCAGAGCGGTAGCCTCCTGCTTCCCCTGCAAGGCGACGCTCCCCGACGGAGCCTCCACGGCGGGGCGATCCGCCATCCCCGAGCCGACCGTGCCGCGCGCCAGCCAGCCGGCCGTGAGCGCGACCATTAACGAAGCGGCCCAGGCCAGCGATCCCGGCTGCCGAAACAGGCGACCCCCCACCGCACCTCCACCACGCGCCGCACTTCTCCCGCTCGTCGGCTCGCCGGCGGCGCCACGAACGGCATCTAGGTGAGCAGCGCGCCTCTCCAGCTCCTGGAAGGGAGGCGGAGCGAAGGAGGAGGGCACCGCCCTACCCAGCAGGGACGCCGCCTCATCTCGCACCAGACGCGCTGCCTCGAGACGAGCGCCGCAATCGCCGCAGGCGGCAAGGTGCGAGCGTGCCTCGACGAGCGTGGCGCCGTCGAGCGCCTCGACGCCCCCATCGAGGTAAGCGTGTAGCTGCCCGTCAGTCAGATGCGACATGTCGCTGCTCTTGCTCCTTGTAAGCCGTCACGAGCCGGTTTCGGGCTCGTGAGAGCGTTGTGCCGATGGCCCCCGCCGAGAGTCCGGTCTGCTCCGCGATCTCCGCGTAGCTGAGCCCGCTGTCCCAAAGCAGGAGAACCTCCCGGTCTCGCTCGCTGAGCGCGGTCAGCGCCAATCGTACGGTCGCCGAGCGCTCCTCCTGCTCGACGTGCTCGGAGGGTGCCCGCGAGGCGGGTGGATCGGCCTCCATCTCGGCCCGGATCAGCGTCAAGTGTCGGCGTTGTCTCATGGCCGTCCGTGCCTCGTCGCGCGCCAGATTGGAAGCTACGGTGAAAACCCAGGCACGCGGCTTCTCGGGATCGTGCCGGAGCGCCCTCACGAACGTCTCTTGAGCGAGATCCTCGGCTCGCTGCGCATCCCAAACCTTTCGGTAAAGGAAGCGCACCAGATCGCTGTACATCGATTCGTACAAAGCCGCCCAGTCCGTCGGCATGCCACCTCGGCCGTGAGCTTCAGGATGATTCGCTTGTCGGCCCGGCGAACCGGGCTTCGTCGCGGCCTTACGACCATGAGGACGTTCTTGCGGCCCGGGCTTGCACATGCTCGCGGCCGCGATAGCGGAATCCCGCTGGCAGGGTTCCGCGGCGCCGGGGCGCGGGACTAACGTTCGCGCACCGTCAGGACGCGCGCGGACGTCAGTTCGGTCCCGCCCGCGAGCTGAACCGACGCGCTCAGAACGTACCGACCTTCAGCCAGATCGGGGATCTGAAGCTCCAGATAGCGCGAAGCCGGTTCGGAGCCCCCGCCCATCTGCTCGCGCCACTCCAGGCTCACGGTGGAATCGTCCTCCTTCGCCAACCCCAGCCATTCCGCCGCCCTGCGGAAAAAGCCCTTGTCGGGCTTGGTCAGCGCAACCTCCACTTCCAGCGGCGTGCGCTCGACAACCCCATAGATCTCCCACAACAGCCCGATCCGCTCACTGCCCCGCACCGTCGTGGAGGACCGCACGAAGCGGAGCGCTTCCTCCAGCGTGGCCGGCGCGGGCCCGCCGACAACCGGCTCGAGCAGGATAATGTCCGATAACGACGGTCGATCCGTCGCAGCCGAGAGCCGTCTGCCTATCCGGACTCGGGCCGCACGTCGAGCGGAATCAGCGAGCGCCTCGATGCCGAGGACGCCGGGCTCGGCGCGCGTCCGCGTCGTCAGCACTCCGCGGCGCGGAGCGCCAACCGAGACCGCTACCTCGGGCCGACCCTGCTCGGTGCCGTAGACCAGACCGACGCGGATCGGTGTCGCGGGAGGCAGGGAGTCGCTGGCCCACTCGTACGCGCCGACCAGCAGTGCGGAGCCTCCGCGCCGGAAGACGGCAAGCTGATGGTCGAAGCCCTGCTCCTGACCGTCAAAAGCGGCAGCGTACGGCGGCTGGTACTCCTCCCGCGGACGCCGGGGCTCGAGCTCCCAGGCCGCATCCAGGGTGGTGAACTCCGCGATCAGCTCGGAAGGCGGAAAGAAGTGGAAGCTCCTGTCGGGATCGTGACCGCTGATCAACGGTCGCTGCCGGCCTGGCGAGTATACCGGCTCTCGTCGCCGCGACCAGCTCGCGGGCCAGCCGTAGCGAACCAGCAGCTCTTCCAGGTCGGGTCCCCAGCGGACACCGTAGGGAGAGTCGGCGCCACGCTGCAGCCGGTTCAGCAAGTTCCGGGAGAAGTGTTCCGTTCGTCGCTCGTTCCCGGGCACCATCAGCAGGGGATCGGCCAGCCACCAGGCACGCCGCTCGAAAGCCTCCCGCTCGCTGCAATCCAGGTCCTCGTAGTCGTCCAGGGCTTCATCGTCGAGGATGTACGAGAGATCTCTCCAGCGACAACTCTCCTCGAGAGGCATGGCCTGGAGAGCCATGTCGTAGGCTTCGTCGGCGCCCGAAAAATCGGCCAGGGCGTGCCGCGCGTAGGCGACGAGAGCGAGGCACCACCAGCGTTCCGCCGCGCAGCCCGCGGCGGCCGACCGTGCCTCCTCGGGACGTCCCGCCTCCACGAGGTAGCGCACCCACTGGCCGACGACCCACCCCTCTGCGGGCACGGCGTGGGCGTAGCGTTCCAGAAGCTGGATCAACTCGTCCCGGGCCACACTCACGCGGGGGCTCTCCGGCCCGGGATTCCACGACGGATCGTCGTCATGCCAGAGACAGAACCGGCCGACGATCTCGTCGCAGCGTTCCCGAGGCCCGTTCCAAAACGGGAGATTCCGGCGGCGGGTGCGCTCGAATGCCTTCTGCGCATCTCTGGCCGCCTCGAGGATGGCCCGGGCGTCCACGAGCTGGGTGTCGGGGACCTGCGGCCGCGAGCTTGGAGCCGTGAGCGCCATCACGAATCCGGGTTCGACCGGCCGATCGGCACCGGATCGGCTGGATCCGACCCACGGCGCTGTGGCGGCGATCGCCGCCAACGATACGTAGAGAGCTGCGCTGGTTCCGCGCACGACCATCGTTGCCTGCCCCTCCAAACCTTCCACCGGGAAAGATGGAGAGCGGCCGGACGGCGGGCCAACATGCGGGGCGCCCCCTCCGCTTCCGGAGGGGACGCTACCCTGCCGTAAGGACGCTACTGGTATTGTGTTACCTGGCTGCGGCGGCGTCTCCCACAACGTGCCCATCCGCATCGATCTGACGGATGGTCCCGAGCTCCGCGAGCGGGCCCTCGATCCTCTCTCGGTCACCGACAACCACCCATACGAAGCTGTCCAGATCGAGGGTCGTGCGCGCGGCGTCGGCTACATCCTCCAACCCCAGCGCACGGAGGTCGGCGGCGTACTCGCCGAAGTAGTCGTCGGGCAGACCGAAGGTGACGATCTCCGCGAGGCTCCCGCTGACCTCGCCGTTGGTCTCCCATAGACCCGCCATCCGTCGGGTCTGATACTCCTGTACCTTGGTCAACTCATCGACCTCTATCGGCCGCGTCCCGCGGATCCCATCCAGTTCGAGGCGAATCTCGCGCACCGACTCGGCGGTCTTGTCGGTCTGCACGGGAGCCAGGATGATCAACGGGCGCTGGGCCTTCGTGTCGAAGACCACGCTCTGTGCGCCATACGACCAGGCCTTGTCCTCGCGCAGGTTCATGTTGATACGCGAGCTGAACGTGCCGCCGAGGATGTTGTTCATCGTCTCGATGGCCACCTCGTCCGGGTTGTCTCTCGGCGCCACGAGCTGACCCGCCAGGATCACGGATTGCTGGGCGCCCGGTCGATCCATCAGGTAGATGACCGGCTGCGCCCGGGTGGCGACCTCGGCGACGTTCTTGGCCGGCACGTCGGCGCGGGCCCATCCGCCGAAGAGATCCTCCAGCCGAGGCACCAATGCATCCATCGTCACGTCGCCGACGACAACCAGCACGGCGTTGTTCGGCCGGAACCAGGTGGAGTGGAACTCGATGAGATCGTCGCGCGTGATCCGGGACACCGACGCCTCCGTGCCCGACCCGGTCAGCGGGTTGGAATACGCGTGCCCATCGCCGTACATGAGCGCCGGCAGGACCCTGAGCGCCATAGAGAACGGCTGCATCTTCTCGCGCCCGATTGCGGCCAGCCGCAGCTTCTGCAGGCGCTCGAAATCCGTTTGTGGGAAAGCCGGGTTGAGAATCACGTCGGCAAAGATCTCGAGCGACTCGTCCAGGTTCTCGGTCAGGGCCGAAAGGGAGACGCTCGAGTTGTCCAGCGAAGAGCCCGTCGAGAGCTGCGCACCGAGCAACGCCAGCGCCTCGCTGATCTCGAGCGCAGACATGCTCTCGGTCCCCTCATCCATCATGTCCAGCGCCAGGGCGGCCGTGCCCGGCAACCCGAACTGATCGGCCGCGAACCCCGCATCGACCAGGAGGCTGAGGCTCACGAGTGGTACCGCGTGCCGCTCCGCCAGAACCACCTCCATCCCGCTCGACAGCGTCGTACGCTGCAGCGCCGGGAACGCCACGTCCGGTGCGGGGCCCGGAGGCGGCACCTCGTTGCGAGCGACATCCTGAGCGGTCACGTCGAACTCGGGGTAAGGATCGACCCAGAGGACATAAACGCCGTCCTCGAGCCACGTCCGGCTCGCATCCCGCAGGTCCGCAGCGGTCGCGCCCGCTACCCGGTCAAGTCGCGTCTCGTAGAAATCAGGGCTGCCCCCGTACACCTCGCTCGCTGCCAGCACGTCGGACTTCCCGCCGAAGCCCCCGATGCGCTGGATGCCCCGAATGAATCCTGCCAGGTACTGCGTCTTGACCCGATCCATCTCTTCTTCGGTCGGACCTTGGTCGAGGAACCGCGCCACCTCGTCGCGCACAGCCTCCTCCACCTCGGCCAGACCCAGTCCTGGACGGGCCGTAGCCTGGATCGCCAGCTGACCACCGATCTCCCGAAGCCGGACGAACGCGGAAACGTCGGTGGCGATCTGCTCATCGTAGACCAGCCGCTTATAGAGCCTGCTCGTCTTCCCTCTCGCGAGCACATCCGTCACCAGGTCCAGGTAGGTGGCGTCCGCTGAGGCCCACTCCGGGATGTTCCAGACCATGTAGAGGCGGGCCTGAGGCACGCGGTCCTGAAGGGTCTGACGCTTCTCCCCCACCATTTTGGCCACCCAGGTCTGGTACTTGGGAACGGGCGGGCCTGGCGGTATCCAGCCGAAGTACTCCTCGGTCTTCTCCCGGGCCGTCTCGACGTCAATGTCGCCCGCGAGGACGATCACCGCGTTGTTCGGACCGTAGTACGTCCTGAACCACTCATGAACGTCCTCGAGCGACGCGGCCTCCAGATCCTCCATCAGGCCGATCGTCGTCCACGAGTAGGGGTGGTCGCTCGGATAGGTCGCCTCGGTCATGAGCTGCCGCACGGGGCCATACGGCCGGTTCTCTCCCTGCCGCTTCTCGTTCTGAACCACACCGCGCTGCTCGTCCAGTTTGGATTGATCGACGGCTCCGAGCAGATGGCCCATGCGATCGGACTCCATCCACAACGCCATATCCAGCGCCGGCGTCGGGACGTTCTGGAAGTAGTTGGTCCGATCGGGATTCGTCGTCCCGTTCATGTCCGTGGCGCCGGCCCGCTCGAACGGCCCGAAGTATTCGTCGTTGTAATTCTCGGTCCCGTTGAACATCAGGTGCTCGAACAGGTGGGCGAAGCCGGTCCGGCCGCGCTTCTCGTTCTTGGAGCCCACGTGGTACCACACGTTCACGGCCACGATGGGGGCCTTGTGGTCTTCGTGAACGATCACCGTGAGCCCGTTGTCGAGCACGAACTTCTCGAACGGGATCTGCACGTCGTCCACCACGCCTGCCCCTGCCCCGCCCTCCTGGGCGATCGCGGGCAGTGGCATGGCGAGGGCCGCCGCGGCGATCACATAGGATATCGCACGCTCGGTTCGCATCTCCATCTCTCTCGTGTCAGAAGGTACCGCCGGGGCCTTCGCTCTCCCTCGCTCCCGTCGCCCCGTGTCATGGGAGGCTGATTCCGCGCGTTTCCAGATGACGGTTGCGGTAGCGAAAAGCTACCGCCGCGCGGGGGTCGATGGGAGGAGGTGGGGTTCGTGGATCGGAAGCGGCGGGAGTTCGAGGCGGAAGCCGTCATTCATCTGGACGTCCTCTACTCGGTGGGACTCCGCCTGACGGCGGGCAACGCCCAAGAGGCGGAGGATCTCGTCCAGGAGACCTTCCTACACGCCTTCCGCGCGTGGCACACGTTCCGGCCGGGATCCAACTGCCGCGCGTGGTTGATGCGGATACTGCGCAACCTCTTTCTGGATTACTGCCGCAAGCAGAGCCGCCTCGTCGCCGACATGGAGCCGGAAGCGCTGGTCAACCTCCACTACGCCAATCCGTTCAGCGAACGCGACGCCGAGGAGCGCATGGTAGATGGTCCCATCGGGCCGGAAGTGCGGCGGGCGATCGACGGACTTCCGCTCGTCTATCGAGAGACGCTGGTCCTGAGCGACCTGATGGGCCTCGCCTACGTCGAGATTGCCGAGGAGACCGGCGTGCCCGTCGGTACGGTGAAGTCGAGGCTCTTCCGGGCACGGCGAATGATGCAGGTCGAGCTCGGAGCCTATGCGCTGGCGATCGGCTTTCTCCCGGACGAGCGGGCCCTGCCGGGAAGCTGCCGCCCGGCGGCTCCGGTCCTAACGGCCGCCCGCCTCGCCGAAGGCCTCCAGACCGTCCACTAGCCGGGCAGCCGCAACGCCACCAGCCGGGCGCGCTGCGAAGCGCCTCCTACCGGAATCACCACGTACTGTGCCCCGCCGGCTTCGTACGTCATGAAGTTCCCAGACGCGTTGCCGGGGAGCGGGATCTCGGCGATGACCTCGCCGGTCTCCGCGTCCAACGCACGCAGGCTCGGGTCCGCGTCCTCCGTGTCGAACCAGATCGCGTTCCCACGAGGCGAAGGCCCACGGATGCGCCACGGCCCCTCCTGGGCAGCCAGCAGCAGCGTCGGCGTCCGTACCACGAACGTCCGGTAAGGCCACCCCAGCTCGGGCAGGTCCAGGCCGGCCAGCGCCGGGTGATCGCGCGGTCCGTCGCCCATCGGGGTCACCCAAAGGTGCTCACCCGTGTTGAGGTCGATCGCAGTGATGCGGCCGTACGGCGGCTTCACGATCGGGAGCCCCTGCGGTCCGGCGGGCCCGACCTCGAAGCGATTCACGACGTAGGCCCACGGAGACTCGGGATCCTCGGGAGGTTCCGCCGAGATGACAAACGGCAGTGTGTAGGAAGGTACGTATAGGATACCGCCGGTCGGATCAGTCGCCGCACCCGCCCAGCTCGCACCGCCGATGATTCCGGGCATCAGGATGGTGCCGCGCTCTGAGACCGGCGTGAAGAGCGGGCCATGGTCGTAATCGGCGAGGATAGCCTCGGCCTCCGCTCGCAACTCGGGGGTGAAGTCGATGATATCCTCGGATCCGATCCCCTGACGATCGAATGCCGCCGGCCGAGTCGGGAACGGCTGCGTGGATGACAGATGCTCGCCCGGAACCGTTGGCTCCTGCGGGACCGCCCGCTCCTCGATAGGCCACACGGGCTCACCCGTCTCACGATCCAGCACGTACACGAAACCCTGCTTCGAGACCTGTGCCAACGCCTTGATCTCCCGCCCGTCGACCGTGATGTCGATCAGATTGGGAGCGGTCGGAAAGTCATAGTCCCAGATCCCGTGGTGCACCCCCTGAAAATGCCACACCTTCTCGCCCGTTTCGGCGCGAACCGCCACGATGCTCTCGGCGTACAGGTTGTCCCCCGGTCGCGCTCCCCCGTAGTAGTCGTTGGTCGGCGTGCTGGTGGGCAGGTACACGAGCCCGAGCTCCTCGTCGCAGCTCATGTGGGTCCACACGTTGGCGTTTCCGGCCGTCTGCCACGATCCCTCGCCCCACGTCTCCGCGGCAATGAGCTCGTTCTGGGGGATCGTCTCGAAGGTCCAAACGTGCCCGCCCGATACAGGATCGAACGCACGCACATCGCCCGGCGGCATCTCCGCCACTTCTGGGGTGTCCTCGATCGAGGCTCCTACGATCACGCGGCCGCGGCACACCATCGGCGGCGACGTGACGCTGTAGTGCCTTCGGTCGACCGGACGCCTGAGACCCTGCGTGAGGTCCAGGCGCCCGTTCTCCCCGAACTCCGCGATCGGGAGCCCGGTCTCCGCGTCAAGCGCGTAGAGGTAGGCGTCTCCGGTCCCGTACAGGATCCGCTTTTGATCTCCCGTGTCCCAGAAGGCCACACCGCGGTGGACAAATCCGACGTTGTTGGGGGTACCGTCCACGTACGACTCGGGATTGAAGGTCCACAACGTCTCGCCAGTGGCTCCATCGATCGCGGCCACCTGACTCAGCGACGTGCTCGTGTAAAGGATCCCATCGATCGCGATAGGAGTCGCCTCGTTTCGCGCCGTGTGCAGCAACGTATCCGCATCGATCAAGGGCTGGTCGACGCTCGACCACGTCCACGCGATCTGCAGATCGGCCACGTTGTCGGGTCCGACCTGATCGAGGGAGGAGTACTTCGAGCTGGCCCTGTCCGCCGCGTAGGCTGTTCAGTCGCCCGAAGCCGAGTCCGACTCGTCGGCGGGAGCGCAGGCCGCGAACCAGACACCGAGTGACAGAAGTACCCAACGCGAGCCACGAATCGACATTCTGCCTCCAACGGAGAACGGGGTGCTCGAGAGTGGTTCCCGATGGGTCGGGAAGAGAACGGTGGGCCCCTTCCGGCGCAACAAGGCTTTTTCGGACGCTGTCCGGACAGCGCTTGCCGGTGCGGGCGTGGGAGGTGAGACTGACTTCCATGGGAACCTTCAACATACCGGTGATCGTCGGCAGCACGCGGCGCGGCCGTCAGACCCCCAAGGTGGCGCGGTTCATCCTGCGGCGACTCGTAGAGCGGGACGGGATCGAGTCCGACCTGCTCGACCTAGCGGCATACGACTTCCCGATCATGGAAGAGCGACTGCGGAAGCGTGACGACCCACCTCGGGGCTTGACAGAGTTCAGCGAGCGGGTCGCACGTGCGGATGCGCTGGTGATCGTCACGCCGGAGTACAACAGCGGGTATCCGGGAGTGCTCAAGAACGCTTTGGACTACTTGCTCCCCGAGTACCGCAGGAAGCCCGTGGGCATCATCTCTGTATCGTCCGGACCCTGGGGTGGCCTTAGCGCGCTGGCGCAGCTCCGCCAGGTGGTCCTGTCGCTGGGCGCCCTCCCGATCCCGGCGAAGCTCCCGGTGAGACACGTCCAATCCAGCTTCGACGAGGCCGGAGCGACCGAGGACCCGGCGTACGAGAAGAGTGCCGAGCGCTTCATCGACGAGCTCCTCTGGTATACGGAGGCACTCGCGGCGCGCCGAGCCCTCGACCCCGAGTAGCCCCCGTCCAAGCCGCTGATCCCGCGGGACGAATCCGCCCTGCGACTTGACATTTGCCGCCGATTGTGATTGATTAATCAATCAAGACATGCCCCATGCCGACATGTCATCCGCGGGAGAGTTGGACGGACGGAGCATTGCTCTCTCGGTTTGCGTTCCTGGCCGTCGAATTGCCCGGAATGTGTATTGAGTGCTCAATCAAATGACGCCGAAGTCCGAGACCAGAGAGCGCATTCTGGAAGAGGCAGCCCGACTCTTTCACGAGCAGGGTTACTCGGCGACGAGCATTTCCACGATCCTCGAGCGCGCAGGCGTCAACAGCGGCAGCCTCTATCACTTCTTCCCGGGCAAGGACGCCCTGTTGATCGGCGTCCTGGAGCGGCATGGCGCTCTTCTCGAACCGTTCATCCTCTTGCCTGCCGAGCGCGCCAGCCCCGACCCGATCGAGCGGGTATTCGCCCTGTTGGAGGTCTACCGGAGAGGCCTGTTGGTCAGCGGGTGCACGAGAGGGTGCCCCGTCGGCAATCTCGCTCTGGAGCTCGGCGACAGAAAACCGCGGGCGCGAGCTCTCATGAACGAGTACTTCGCGGCCTGGACCGGCCGCGTCCAGGGATGGCTCGTGGCCGCTGATGACCGGCTCCCGGCCGAACTCGACCGGCAGAGCCTGTCTCGATTGGTCCTAGCAGTGATGGAGGGTGGCGTGATGCAGGCCCGGGCGGCCGGCTCCCTCGATCCGTACGATGCCGCTGTAGCCCAGCTCCGCTCCTACTTTCGGCTGTTGGCGAGTTACGCACGCCGCGAACCCTCGGAATCGCTCCGGCCGGAAACCGGGGAGTCGTTTCTGGAGCCGGTCGAGGCAGCGGAGCCGGCTGAGACGGCTGACGCCACCGGATGGCGCTATTGGTGATGATGACCGACGAGCAGAGGGTCCGCGAGATGGTTCGCCGGGTCGTCTACCGGACCGTGGGAAAGAGACCTCCTCACGGGCCGGTCGGTCGGACCCTGGTGACGCAGCAGGACCTGCACGACGTTCCGCCCGGTGGGGAGTTCCGGCTTCCGACCAACTCCATGGTCACGCCGCTGGCGCGGCAGGCCGCGATGGAGCGCAGGATCAAGCTGCTGCCTGCCGGAGGGGCAGCCTCGTCCGCTCCTGTTCGAGGCTCACCGGCCAGCCAGGTGGCCTCTCCGGGGCCCACCCCTTCCAAATGTGTCGCCATCGGCGCCGACCACGGCGGATTCGAGCTGAAGGAGAGGCTGAAGACGCAGATTCGCGAGCTGGGTTATGAGGTCTTGGACTGCGGTACCGACAGCACGGAGTCCGTCGACTACCCGGATATCGCTCTTTCGGTGGCCCAGCTGGTGGCGCGAGGCGACGCGTGGAGGGGAATCCTGGTGGACGGCGCGGGCATCGGCTCCTGCATGGCCGCGAACAAGGTGCCGGGCATTCGGGCGGCTATGTGTTACGACGAGGCCACGGCAGTCAACAGCAGGGAGCACAATGCCGCAAACGTCCTGACGCTCGGCGCCGGCCTGACAGGCCCGGCCTTGAGTCGGCAGATCGTCGAGACCTGGCTTCGCACGCCGTCCGGCGGCGAGCGCCACGCGCGGCGCGTGGAGAAGATCATGGACATCGAGCGTCGGTACCTCACGGGATGAGGGTGTACAGGGGGGAAGTCGCAGCCAGCGGGAGCTTGAGGCGATGAAGCTGGACGACGCCACGCTGGAGCGCATCATTGAGCAGATCACGCACGAGGTGATGGTCCTCGTCGAGGAGGGCGGTCTCGACATCAACGGCGAGGAACCGGGCCTCGAGACCCCGCTCTCACGCCGGAACTACGTCGATCGCGTGCAGCCGGTGGTCAAAGCCGGCGCCGACCGGGTCGCCAGCACCCTTGGCATCGTGCCGGCCGACGGGAGCCTGAGCCACCTCATCGACCATACGCTCCTGAGGCCCGACGCGACGCACGACGAGATCGCCCAGCTGTGCTACGAGGCGCGCAAGCACGGCTTCGCGTCGGTGTGCGTGAATCCTTCCCACGTGAAGCTGTGCGCCGATCTCCTCAAAGGCAGCGAGGTGCTCACGTGCACGGTTGTCGGCTTTCCGCTCGGCGCCACCTCCACCGAGGCGAAGACGTTCGAGGCGCAAAAGGCGGTGCGCGACGGCGCCACGGAGGTCGACATGGTGATCAACGTCGGAGCCTTGAAGTCGCGTGACTACGAGCTCGTGGAGCACGACATCGCCTCGGTCGCCGCAGCCGTCCACGCCGGCGGGGCTATCCTGAAGGTGATCATCGAGGCCGCGCTGCTCACCGACGATGAGAAGGTCGCGGCCTCCCAGCTCGCCAAGGTCGCCGGCGCAGACTTCGTGAAGACCTCCACCGGATTCGGCCCCGGAGGCGCGACCGCCGAGGACGTGGCCCTGATGCGACGCGTGGTCGGGCCCAAGATCGGCGTGAAGGCGTCAGGCGGGATTCGAACCCGCGCGGACGTGCAGAAGATGGTCGAAGCCGGCGCCACCCGAATCGGCGCCAGCGCGAGCGTGAAGATCGTGGAGGGAACTGACTCGTGAGGAGCTCCCATGACCGTTGATCTCCGCACCTACGTTTTTTTGGACAGCCTCCAGCCGCAGCACGCGGCATACCTGGGCACGGTAGCGCGCGGGTTCCTCCCGCTTCCGGGTGACACGTCCCTCTGGGTGGAGATCTCGCCTGGAATCGAGATCAACCGGATCACCGACATCGCGCTCAAGTCGACCCGTGTCCGGCCCGGCATGCAGATCGTCGAGCGCCTGTTCGGCCTGCTGGAGGTCCACCACGAGATACAGGCGGAAGTCCGGGCGGCGGGCGCCGCGATTCTGCAGGCCCTGGAAGTCCAGGAGTCAGAGCGGATCAAGCCGAGGGTCGTCTCGAGCCAGATTATCCGCAACGTCGACGCCCACCAGGTTCAGCTGGTCAATCGTATGCGCTTCGGCCACATGCTGCTGGCCGGCCAGACCCTCTACGTGCTCGAGGTAGAGCCGGCCGGATACGCGTCCCTCGCTGCCAACGAGGCAGAGAAAGAGGCGGACATCAACATCCTGGATGTCCGCGCGTTCGGAAGCTTCGGGCGGGTGTACCTCGGCGGCGAGGAGCGGGACATCATGGCCGGGTATGGAGCGGCCGTCGCCGCCATCGAGGGCGTCGAAGGTCGGGTGGCGGAGACGAAACGACGGAGCTGAAGCAGTGACTGGATCTGAAGCAGGCACCGGATACAGGTACTGGATCGATAACGGGATGATGTGTGGAGCATGAGGAAACAACCCACGTCGGGAGGAACGAATGGCTGAGGAGTACGGTGCGGTCGAAGCGCTGGGCATGATCGAGACGCGCAGCTATCCGGCGATGGTCGAGGCCGCGGACGCCATGGTGAAGGCGGCCAAGGTAGAGCTCGTCGCCTACGAGAAGATCGGCGGAGGCTACGTGACCGCCGTCGTGCGCGGAGATGTCGCCGCCGTGAAGGCAGCGGTCGAGGCCGGAGCCCGCGGTGCGGAAAAGGTCGGCGAGCTCGTCGCCATTCACGTGATTCCGCGCCCGCATGCGAACGTGGATGTCACGCTTCCGCTGGGACGACAGAGCGCGACCTCCAAGGCCACCAAGAAGTAGGAAGCGGCCGATGCTGCTAGGAAGAGTGGTCGGGACGCTCGTCGCGTCACGTAAAGAACCCTCCTTGGAGGGTCTGAAGTTCCTCGTTCTCAGGCAGCTCGACGTGGAAGGAAATAGGACGTCGGGCTATCGCGTCGCGGCGGACGCCATCGGCGCCGGCATGGGCGAGGTCGTGCTGTACGCGACCGGAAGCGCAGCCCGTCAAACCGCGATGACGGACCAGCGCCCGTGCGACGGCGTGATCATGGCGATCGTCGACACCCTCGAGGTCGACGGCGAGGTGAAGTACGACAAGGCTCGCGACGGATGATGGAATCGGCCGAGATCGACGCGGTCATCGAGCGCGTGATGTCCGAGCTGCGGCAGGGCCCGCGTGTACGGCATGGACCCAGGCCGGAGCCCAAGCGAGCGATCGAGCCACCACCTGCCCCCACCGAGGTGCGCCACGGCGACAACCTGTTCCCCGACGTGGACTCGGCGGTCACCGCCGCGCGCCGGGCGTACGAACAGCTCCAGGACCTCCCGCTCTCGGTCCGCGAACGGATGATCGCCCACATCCGTCGGGCGATGCGCGAGAACGCACAGCGGCTGGCCTACGAGGCGTGGGCGGAGACCGGCATGGGTCGATACGAGGACAAGATCGAGAAGGTCCTCCTCAACGCCAACAAGGCGCCTGGCACGGAGCTCCTCGACACGAGCGCCTGGAGCGGCGATGGCGGGCTCACAGTGGTCGAGTTCGCGCCGTACGGACTCATCGGTTCCATCATCCCGAGCACGAACCCGATATCGACCGTGGTGTGCAATGCCGTGAGCATGGTGGCAGCGGGCAATGCGGTCCTGTTCAACGCGCATCCCGGCGCCAAGCGCTGCTCGAACCTCACGGTTCAACTGGTCAACGACGCCATTGTCGAGGCCGGAGGCCCCACCCACCTCGTCTGCGCCACGATGGAGCCTACGATCGAGACCGCGGAGCAGATCATGGGGCACAAAGGGGTCAACCTCCTGGTCGTCACGGGAGGCATTGGCGTCGTGCGTGCCGCGATGCAGAGCGGCAAGCGAGCAATCTGCGCCGGACCGGGAAACCCGCCGGTCGTCGTGGACGAGACCGCTGATCTGGCGCAAGCGGGACGGGACATCGTCCGGGGATCCTCCCTGGACAACAACATCATCTGCACCGATGAAAAGGAGGTTTTCGCGGCCGCCTCGATCGCAGACGATCTGAAAGCCGTCATGCGCACGCACGGGGCCGTGGAGATCGACGGTCGCCAGTTGGAGCGGTTGCGCGGCTCGATCTTCAAAGACACGCCGGCACCTGGACGGCACGGGACGATGAATGGCGAGTTCATCGGCAAGAACGCCGGCGTGCTACTGGCCGAGATCGGGATCGATGCGAGCGACGATGTGCGGCTGGTGCTTGCCGAGGTGGACCGGGACGACCCACTCGTCTTCTCCGAGCAGATGATGCCGATCCTGCCGCTCGTGAGGGTGCGGGATGCGGATGAGGGGATCGACCTCGCCGTGCCCGCGGAGCACGGGTTCCGGCACACCGCTGTGATGCACTCCAAGAACCTGGATCATCTGAGCCGAATGGCCCGGGAGATGGATTGCAGCATCTTCGTCAAGAACGGCGCCTCGTTCGACGGACTCGGCTACGGCGGCGAAGGCTTCTGCTCCTTTACCATCGCCAGCCCGACGGGAGAGGGAATCACCAACCCGATCAGCTTCAGCCGCATCCGTCGATGCGTGCTGAAGGACTCGTTCCGAATCGTATGATCGAACCGGCCCTCGCCCTCATCGACTTCAGCAGCATCGCCGTCGGCATCGAGGCGGCCGACGCGATGGTCAAGCGGGCCGACATCGCCGTGATCCGGGCGGGGACGGTGCAGCCGGGCCGTTACCTAGTGCTCATCGGCGGCACTGTCGCGGAAGTCCAGGAATCGCTGGATGCCGGGCGCGAGGCCGGCAGAGACGCGATCCTCGATCTCGTGTTCCTTCCCAACGTCCATCCCGAGGTCGTGGCCGCCATCGGCGGCGGCCGGGTTCCGAGCGCCGCGGACGCCCTGGGCATCGTCGAGACAGCCACCGTCGCCTCGGCGATCCACGCCGCGGACGCGGGAGTAAAGGGGGCCGATGTTCGCCTGGTCGAGGTCCGACTGGCCGACGGGCTCGGCGGAAAGGGAATCGTCCTTTACTCCGGAGTAGTGGCGGACGTGGAAGCCGCCGTAGAGATCGGCGTCGGCGTGCTGGAGCGGCCGGACCTGCTCGTGCGACAGGTCGTCATCTCACAGCTGCACAGCGACATGTGGGAAAACGTGTCGGACGCGACCCGGTTCAGCGCCCGCGTTCTGGAAGACTTGTGATGAGACGGCTCGGAGACGCTTCCGGGGGAGCGCGATGAAGTTCGGACGCGTGATCGGGACCGTCGTGGCAACCCGCAAGTACGAGGGGCTCGAGGGCATCAAGTTCCTCGTCGTTCAGCCGCTCGACCGGGAGTTGACCCCACAAGGAAAGCCGTTGATCGCGGCCGATGCCACCGCCCAGGCCGGTCCGGGCCAGCTCGTATTCATGGTGGCCAGTCGCGAGGGGGCCCAGGCACTACCGGAGGTGTTCGTGCCCGTGGACTTGGCGATCACGGGGCTCGTGGACGAGGTCGACGCTCCGCCGGAACTGCCGGGACCGACGGCCGAATGGCGTCATTCGGCCGGGAGCCCTTGAGCGTGTACATCGGGCAGGTCGTCGGTTCCGTGGTCGCCACGATCAAGATACCCCATCTGCAAAGCAGGCGGTTGTTGCTCGTAGATCAACTGGAGCTCGACGGGCGGAGGAGCGGCGAGTACGACATCGCGGTCGATGTAGTCCAGGCCGGTCCGGGCGACACGGTGCTCGTTATCGATGAAGGGAACGGCGCGCGGCAGATCCTCGGCATCGACCCGGGCGCCGTGCGCGCCGTGATCGTCGGCGTGGTGGACGAGGTCGCGCTACAGAGGTGAGGCGCGTCGCACCAGCTCTACGAACTCGGGGCCGAGGCTGGCGCCGCCCACCAGCGCCCCGTCGATATCAGGCATGGCCGTGAAGGTCGCGATATTGTCCGGAACCACGCTTCCGCCGTAGAGCACTCTCACCGCCTGTGCCGCCTCTGAGCCGAAATCGTCGGCCACCGCTCCCCGGACGCTCAGCGCGCTGGTGCGATTCGCCTCTGCCGGCGTGGCGGACCGGCCGCTTCCGATCGCCCAGATCGGCTCGTAGGCCAGAACACAGCGACAAGCCCGGTCGGACTCGAGCTCGGCCAGCGCTCGGGAGACCTGGCCTCGCACGACACTATCGGTCTGGCCCGCCTCGCGTTGCTCACGGCTCTCGCCGACACAGACGATCGGGATGAAACCGCCGTCGACGGCGGCCCGCACCTTCCGGTTGATCGCGGCGTCATCCTCCGTCGAGCCGCTGCTGGCACGACGCTCCGAGTGTCCGAGAATCACGTACTGACAGAGCCCCGCCAGCATGCTCGGGGAGATCTCACCCGTATGAGCGCCCTGCTCCGCCCAGTGCATGTTCTGTGCACCGAGCGCGATGGGTGACGGCCCAAGCACCTCGGCGAGGAGAGGCAGGACCGTGAACGGCGGACACAGCACCACGTCCACGCCCTCGATCTTGCCGAGGGGATGCCGGATCCGACGAACGAGGCCCAGAGCCTCCTCCGCGCGTCCGAGGTTCATCTTCCAGTTGGCAGCGATGAGTGGCCGACGCATGTGCCCAGGCTCGGGCCTGAGGGGCCGAGAGGCAAGGACGGGCTGTGTCGATGCTGGCGGCTACTGGGGCGCCCCGAGGCTGTGCGCGGTTCTCCCTTTTCTCACGGACTCGCCGCCGGCCAGCCGTTCCCGCGATGCAGACACTCCATCGCGGGTAACCAGCCGCTCGGGAGCCGGAAGGCCCGGCCAGACCTCGGCCTCGGCCAGGCGCTCGACCTCCTCTCGGGTCCACCAGCACCAGGTGTCGCCGTCCACGCCGATGATCACGAACGGATGCTTGAACCGCACCGAGGTCTGAATGTCCGTCTTGGACAGCACGCACAGTCGTTGCGCCTGACGCGACGGCTGGATCGTAGGCCACGTCCCTCTCAGCGAGTATCCGGATGTGCCTTCGAGCGGGTGATTGTGCCAGACGGCCAGCGTTTTCTGCGGACAGGGCCGAACCAGTGACCTGCTGGCGGTCGAGAGGGTCGGCTCGGGCATATGAAAGTCGTCGAGTCGTGCGGTATCACCCTTCACGGAACCGAACAGGCAGAGCGCGATCTCGGCCCGCAGCCCCGCGGCAAGCGTCTGAAGCTTGGCAAGTAGCGGTGGCTCGATGATGAGGTAGGTGGGAGGTGGATCGGGCGCCGAAAGCTCCAGCTTTCGCCAACCGGGTTCCCAGCTCGAGAGAATCGAAGGGATCAGGAGGAGGGCCGCCAGAGCGAAGCCGAGCCATCCCGCGGGGCCGGACGCCCCGCGGCGCAAGATCGTTGGCCAAGCGCTTCGTGCTTTTCGCATCTTCCGCCCGTCTCCGGTTTCCACGCCGGAATACAGCATCCCGATCCCGTCTTCGGCATCTCCGCTTCTCCGTTGCCATATGGCATGCTTCGCGCCGCATCGCGCCGCGGGCTACTGGAGGAAGGCATCTGTAGATGGAGGACCGTAGTACGCCTGCCCATGCCCCACCGGCGCCAAGCCAGATGCCCGGTCCGGAAATGCAATTAGCGCGATCGGGCAAGCAATCTGCGAGCAGACCCACCCGAAGGCGGGCGTGACTGCTCAACACCATGCCTTGCAAGCGCTTGGGCCGGATCTAGCCGGTCGGCGCGCGCTCACTCCTGCCTCGCCTGGCAAGCCAGACGAGCACGCCCGCCCCGGTGACTGCCATCAGGCCGGAGAAGATTTGAGACAGGGTGAGGCCGCCGAAGACCCGGACCTCGTCGCGCACGAACATGAGGAAGAACCTGATCAGGCCATAGAGGGTCACGAACGTCCAAAAGATGACGCCGGGTCTCGGCTTCAGGTAGCGGTACTCGAGGTAGAGCACGCCCATGATGAACCAGTTTTTGGCCATCTCGTACAGCTGCGTCGGGTGGCGACAACCCTGCGGCGGGTTGGCCATATGCCGGTTCCGTGAGTAGTCGACGCAGAAGGGTCCGTCGTAGGGCGTGCCCGGCATCTCGCCGTTGATGAAGTTTCCGATGCGGCCGAGTCCGAGCGCGAAGGCCGCTACGATGATCACCCGGTCGACGAGAGCGTAGAACGAGACGCCGTATCGGCGGGAAAACAGGTAGGTCCCCACCATGCCACCCACAAGCCCTCCATGGAAGGAGAGGCCACCTCTCCACACCGCGATCCAGCGGAGCGGATCAAAGCCGTAGTGCGAGAACTCGAACACGAAGACGTGGAAGAAGCGCGCGCCGAGGAGCACGCCCGCGAACAGGTACACGATGTACGTGTCGAGCGTCTCAACGGTCAGATTCTCGACCTCCCCCCGCCGCGCCACGCGCTTGAGGAAGAGGTACGCCAGCACGAAGCCGATGATGTAGGGAAGCGCGTACCAGCGGATCCCGAAGTTACCGGATATCCGCCATAGGAAGGGATCGAATTCGTGGATGATCCGGATGGCCTACCTCCCCTGTTCGAGCTCGACTCGCGAGCGATTCCGGCCTTCCATACTATGGCCGCGAGTCGGGGAAATCCATCGAAGCGAACGCATGATCCGAGGCACGGGAAGAGATGAACCGAATCCGAGACAAGCTGATCCTGATCAGCGGAGCCTCCGCCGGCATCGGCGAGGCCTGCGCCAGACGTTGTGCGGCCGAAGGCGCGAACCTGGTGCTGTGGGCCCGTCGAGAGGATCGACTCGTCGACCTGGCCGATGAGCTTGGCGGGGACGGGGCGCTCGAAATCAGGGTAGCCGGCGTAGATGTGCGCGATAGAGAGGCCGTCGAGGCGGAGGCTGCCGAGATGAGGGAGGCGTCGCTCGTCCCGGATGTCCTCGTCAATAACGCCGGTCTGGCTAGCGGCCTGGCGCCGCTCCAGGAGGGAGACCCGGCGGATTGGGATCGCATGATCGACACCAACGTGAAGGGCCTCCTCAACGTGAGCCGCGCCTTCCTCCCCCAGATGATCGAGCTCGGTCGAGGCCACGTCGTCAACATAGGGAGCACCGCGGGCCACCAGGTCTATCCGCGTGGCAACGTGTACAACGCCACGAAATTCGCCGTCCGAGCCCTTACGGAAGGCATGAACTTGGACGTGGCCGGCACGCCGCTTCGCATCTCGAGCGTAGATCCGGGCTTCGTGCACACGGAGTTCTCACTCGTTCGGTTTGGCGGCGATCGTCACCAAGCGGACGCGATCTACCGAGGGTTCCAGCCGCTCCGGGCCGAAGACGTCGCCGACGCGATCCATTACGTCATCAACGCGCCCGAACACGTCAACGTCTTCGACCTCGTGCTGCTGCCTACCGCGCAGCGAAACATCTACGTGGTGGATCGCGAAGAAGTCTGACATTTCTGCATAGCCGCCGGCGTGCTGCCGGCACCCTCGTCCCACTCCCGCCTATCTGGCGATCGGCGTAATACGATATCACGTAAGGAACTAAGCCTTCCGTACATCTTGAGGCTCAAGGGGCCGGGTCACGGCAACGCGTTTGCACAGCGATGCGGTGCGGAGCAACCCGTTGGCACTTGGAGACTTCTCGGAGGCCACCCTGGAGACCCCAACCAACCACCACTCGCGGCGTCCGGTGGATGTCGAACCGATAGGACGTGCTCTGGCAGCGGCGCTTTGCATGGCGTTCGCGGTGGGAATCTCGGCATGCCAGAACGGCCCCACCCAGCCGGGAGGGTCTCAAACCGGCGGCAGCTTACAGCCGCCCGCTCCACCGCCAGCTCCACCACCGGCGCCCAACGAAGAACCCGCACCTTCGATCTCGACGCCGCAACCGGGGGCCAGCTTCGAGGAAGGGGCGTCGGTAATCTTCGAGGGCGAGGCGATCGACCCCGAGGATGGCGAGGTGCCCGAGTCATCCCTCGAGTGGTCCTCCGACCGTGACGGAGCCTTGGGGGTGGGAAGCTCTGTCATCCGGGACGATCTATCCGTCGGCAACCACATGGTCACTCTGCGGGCCACGGATTCCAACGGGGCAAGTGCTTCGACCAGCATCAACGTGACCGTCGAAGCTCCGCCGCCCCCACCTCCACCGCCGCCCCCGCCACCTCCACCCCCACCACCTCCACAACCCTCTCCGGGATTCGACATCGAGCTCCGTTTCGTGGGCGGAACGCCGGCCTACGCCCCGGCGTTCGCGGCCGCGGCAGCGCGGTGGGAGGAGGTCATCACGGGCGATCTGCCGAACGTCTCCCTGGCCTACGGCGGAGGCAGCTGCCACGGTGCAGTCGACGAAACGGTCGATGATCTGGTCATCTTCGTGAAGGTGGAGTCGATCGACGGGGTCGGTGGAGCGCTCGG
Source organism: Gemmatimonadales bacterium (assembly GCA_037385645.1). Classification (GTDB taxonomy): domain Bacteria; phylum Gemmatimonadota; class Gemmatimonadetes; order Palauibacterales; family Palauibacteraceae. The sequence goes on along the minus strand of JARRMU010000021.1, from coordinate 2,276 downwards.
CCAGGCCGGGCCGTGCTTCATACGGAGTAACGGCGGGCTTCCGATCACGGGCCAGTTGACGTTGGATGAGGACGACCTCAACGAGGCCCAGGGCCTCGGGATTCTCGAGGCGCTCGTGCTGCACGAGATGGGACACGTCCTCGGATTCGGCACCCTGTGGGAGAGCCAAGGGCTCATCGCGGATGCCGGTTCCCCGGACCCGTACTTCACGGGCAGCGAGGCGAAGAGCGCCTTTAACGACATCGGCGGTGGAGCCTATTCGGGCACCCCGGTCCCCGTGGAGAACACGGGTGGCACCGGCACGCGAGACGGCCACTGGCGCGAATCCGTGTTCGACGCCGAGCTCCTTACGGGGTGGCTGAACGTGGGCTCGTCGAACCCGCTCTCCTCGGTCTCGGCGGCGTCTCTCGCAGATGCCGGCTATGCCGTGGACACCTCGGCTGCCGACGGTTTCTCGCTGAGCCTCTCCCTGCGGATCGGCCCCGAGCGATCCATCTGGATGGGCGACGATCTCTCGCGCGCGCCCGTCTTCTCCGTGGACTCGTCGGGGAGGATCCTGGAGCTGGAGCGCTGACCGCCGGCCCGGCCGAGCCCGGGCCGTACTTCCCTCCACTGCCCTCGACGCCCAACTTCCCGGCGGATTCATCCCTAAACGGAGACGCCGATGACGGAGCTCCGCGGCGACGCCGAGCCTCAAGCCCCCGAGGAAAGGACCGCCGAGCCACAGCTCGCCAGGTCGATCATCGTCCACCTCTCGGGCGCACTCAGAGGGACGACGCAGGTCTTGAGCGGCCCGCGCATCCGAATCGGCACCGGGATCCAATCCGAGATCCACTTCCCCGCCGACAGCGAGCCGGCGGTCGTGGAACTCCACGCCGAGCTTCGCCTCGAGGATTCGTCGTACGAGATCGTCTCGGCGCCGGACGAGATCGTTCGAGTGAACGGCGAGCGCGTGGCGCAAGCCCAGCTCGCCTCGGGTGACCTCATCGAGATCGGTGACAACGGCCCCCTCCTTCGCTTCCGTCTCCACCGAGGCCCAGAGCGACCCTACAAGACGATCCGGGAAGCACTCGCGGATTGTGTGGACTGCGCCCGGCGGAGCGAGACCGGCTGGTTCGGCCGCCTCGCCATCCTCTTCTCGGGCTTGCCGCGTGAGATCCTCACGCAAACGGGTCCGGCCTCACGCGTCGCCGCTGCCGTAGTGCTAATCGTGCTGACCGCCTCCATCGTGGTGCTGGCACTCCAGGGGTGGGCCCTGCGGCGCCGCATCGAGGCGGACGCCGACATGCTCAGGGAGATCAGCACCCTCCTGGAGCAAAGCGAGCAGAACTCGCTCACGCAGCAGGAGCTCGAGAGAATCCGACTGGACCTCGAGGCCCAGCTCGCCGAACGGCTCGAGGCGCTGGAGGAGCGGAGCCTGGATGCTCGGAGGATCATCTCGGATGCGACACGCTCCATCGTCCTCCTGCAGGGCGCGTACGGCTTTGCCGAGGCCGAGAGCGGACGGCTGCTCAGAATTGCTCTCTCGCCAGACGGGGCCTCCGTTCGTGCGCCCGGTGGTCTGCTCCTGGGCGTCGAGGGCCGGGGCCCCGAATATCGGCGCCAGTTCACAGGAACGGCGTTCGTGGCCTCCAAAGAAGGCCTGCTTCTCACCAACCGGCACCTCGCCATCCCCTGGGACTTCGACGGGACGGCCCGCGCTCTCCGACAGGAGGGCTGGATTCCTAGAATGAGTCGCTTCATCGGCTACCTCCCGGGCATCGTGGAGCCGTTCGAGCTGCATCCGGTGCTGTACGCGGGCGACGTGGATCTGGCGGTGCTGTGCTGCAGTCCCCTCGTTGAAGGCGTCGAACCCCTGGAGCTGAGCGACTCGCTCGCAGCGCCCGGCGAGGAGGTCGTCGTCCTCAGCTATCCGACGGGCATCCAGGCACTTCTGGCCCGAACCGACCCCGCGTTCGTGGATTCGATCATGAGCGATTCAGATCGCGACTTCTGGTCGGTCGCCCATCGGCTGTCGGAAGCGGGGCACATCGCGCCGTTGGCCACCAAGGGGATCGTCGGTCAGTCCAGCTCCACGGCGGTGGTCTACGACGCCGAAACCACTCGCGGAAGTAGCGGAGGTCCCGTTCTCGACAAGGACGGCCTCGTGCAGGCACTCAACGTCGCCGTGATGCGCGAGTTCGGTGGGTCCAACCTCGGCGTGCCCGCTCTGGGCTCGCTGTACGCACACGCCAACGAGATGACGATGGAGCAGGCCGGTACAATCCACCAGGAGT
>JARRMU010000020.1:67423-94940 GCA_037385645.1 Gemmatimonadales bacterium | reverse complement strand
GCGCCAGCCGCCCTCTCGAGCGCCTCGGCTCTCGACCAGACTACGCGGGAGCCGCGCAGTGGCGATCGAACGCCGCCTTCATCTCGTCGGCGATCGTCTCGGCACTTCTGCCCTCAATCTGATGCCGCTCGAGCATGAACAGCAGGTCACCATCCTGCAGCAACGCGATGGAGGGCGATGAAGGACGATACCCCGTGAGGAATTCGCGCGCACGGGCGCTGGCCTCCACATCCTGACCGGCAAACACCGTCACCATCGCATCGGGCCGCGTGGAGTGCTGCGCGGCCAAAGCGACGGCCGGCCGAGCGTTCCGGGCGGCGCAGCCGCACACGGAGTTCACGACCAACAGCACGGTCCCGGAATCGGGACTCAGGGCCTCGTCCACCTCCTCGGCGGTGATGAGCTCCCGGACTCCGAGACGGACCAGTTCGTCCCGCATCGGCTGAACGAGCACCGGATCGTAAAGCATCTCTCGGCATCTCCTCTTTTCTTCATATCGGCGATTCGAGTCGCATCCGCTATACGGCTCGTCCCGGCTCGAGAACGCCTTCTGCCTCTAAGGCATCCCTGACGTCCCCGACCAGATAGCACGAGCCGGCTACTACTACCGTCCCCCCCTCCGCGAGTTCGCTCGCCCGAGTCAATGCCGTCGCCAGTTCAGTCGAGAACTCGACCGCGAGAGGGCTCCCCTCCCCCCCGCCTTCGGCCTCTCGACGCTGAAGGTAGGCCTGAACCTCCGTCAAGTCCCAGCTCGCTCCCTTCGGATGGGAATCCGCGACCGTCAGAACCATGGCGTCGGCCGGCACTCGGAGGACATCCAAAATGCCCGTCCACGCTTTCCGCGCGAGCATCGCCGTGAGGACCACAAGCGGCCTGGGCGGATTCAACGCTTCAAGCGTCGCCGCCAGAGCCGTGGCTCCAGCAGGATTGTGAGCGACATCCAGAATCCAGGTGACGCGTTGGCCGTCCAGCATCTCGACCCGACCCGGCCACCGCACGCGCGCCATCAGACCCGGGAGCCTGGAGGCCTGCGGGAGCCTGCCCACTCGCTCCAGGAGCAGCAAGGCGACGCCGGCGTTGTGAGCCTGGTGGGCACCCGGCAGCGGAACCTCCAAGCCGATACCATGCGGCAGAGCCGACGACCGATACGTGAACTCCGTCCCGGTCGATCGGACCCGCACGTCCGCGACGCGGGCCGCGTGACCCAGACCATGCAGCGGCGCCCCGACCTCAAGCGCCTTGGCCTCGATGACGTGGAGAGCTTCGGCCGCGAGCTCTCCGAGCACTGTCGGCACGCCGGGCTTCAGGATACCGGCCTTCTCGGCCGCCACCTCGCCGAGCGAGTGGCCCAGATACTCGCAGTGGTCTAGACCGACGCTGACGATCGCGCAGCCCTCGGGACGAAGGACGTTCGTCGCGTCCAACCTTCCGCCAAGACCGACTTCCACGACGGCCAGCTCGATCCCCGCCTCCGCGAAGGCGAGCAACGCCAGGGCGGTCGCCGCCTCGAAGTAGGTCGCTCCCTCTCTCTCGGCCAGTGGACCCACGCGGGCCGCACATCGGTCCAGGAGGTCCGACCCGGCATCCGCCCCGTCGATGCGGATCCGCTCCGCGAACGAGGAAAGGTGCGGCGAGGTGTAGAGACCCACCGACCGCTCTGCGCTTGCGATCGCGCCCGCGATGGCGCACACCGATCCCTTGCCGTTCGTACCGGCGATGTGCAGCGAATCATAGGCGAGGTGCGGATCGCCCAAATCCTTTAGGATTCGGGATGTCCGGTCGAGACCCCAGCGAATGTGGTCCACCGGACGATCGAGGAGGCGGTCCTCGGCACGCTGAAATCCATCCGGAAGATCCTGGCGGATCGTCTCCTTGATCACCCTGGGGCCGGCGAACCCGATCAACGCCTCCGGCTCCGAGATAATCACGTCACCCAGCATCGCATAGCTGGCCGTGACGCCACCCGTGGTCGGGTGCGTAAGAACGCTGATGTACGGGTTTCCACCCTCGGCCAGCCGCTTGAGCGCGGCGGCCGTCTTCGCCATCTGCATCAGCGAGAAGATCCCCTCTTGCATCCTCGCGCCACCGGATGCGGAGATGAGGATCAAAGGACCGCCTTCATCCGTCGCCCGATCGGCCAGTCGGCGGATCTTCTCGCCGACCACCGAGCCCATAGATCCCCCGATAAAACCGAAATCCATGGCACCCAGATACACGTCCCGATCGTCCAGGCGTCCCCTTCCCGTGCGGATCGCATCGGCTGGCCCCACTTTCTCGACCGCTGCTCGCACCCGCTCGGTGTACGGTTTCGAGTCCACGAAGCCCAGCGGGTCGGCGGAACGGAGGTTCGTGTCATACTCCTCCAGGAAGCCGTCGTCCAGAAGCAACGCGACGTACTCGTCGGCGGGGATGCGGAAGTGGTGCGCGCACTCCGGGCAGACGTGCGCATTCTCGCTCAGGCGACGCTCGTAGAGAATCTCCCCACACCCGTCGCACTTCACCCAGACATCCGCCGCCAGCTCACGCTTCTGCGACACGAGCTTCTGCTTGGGCTTCTTAAACCAGGCCATGAGAGCTCCTCGAGATGGGCGCTCGAAAATATACCGGCTCCGGTGCGGGCTGCGAAATCGGTGAGATCGAGACTCAGCCTCCGGACTCGCCGGAAGCCCGCGCCACGATGCCGAGTCCCACGAACAGCATGAGAAGAAAGCTCCCTCCGTAGCTCAAGAACGGAAGTGGCAGCCCGGTGATCGGCATCAGCCCTACCGTCATGCCGACGTTGATGATCAAGTGGGAGAACCAGACGGCGAAGAGGCAAAACACGGTGATGCTGGCGAAGGAGTCCTCGGTCGACCTGGCGACGCCCAGCACTCGGTGCAGAAAGAGCCCGAGCAGCAACAGGAGCAGCGCTACGCCGAGAAAGCCCAGCTCCTCGCCGATGACGGAGAAGATGAAGTCGGTATGCTGCTCCGGCAGGAAGGCGAGTCGTTTCTGCGGTCCGTCGGCGAATCCCTGGCCGAACCAGCCCCCGGAACCTATCGCCACCTTGGATTGGATCAGGTGCCAGCCAGCGCCACGGGGATCGACACCTGGGTCGAGAAACACGACGAGGCGGTTTTGCTGGTACGGAGCCAGGCTACGCCAGAACGGAAGCGTGAGCGCACCCGCCGCCACGTTCGCCAGCAGCACGAGGATCCCTTCGGCAGCGAACGGGCGATAGAGGTAGAGAAAGACGGCGAGCGCGAGGAACCAGAGGCCCCATACGACGGGCGAGAATCCGAGAAGCAGGCTGATGCCGGGACTGACCAGCATGAACAAGGTGGCCATCGGGACGCCGGCCCAAAACAGGGCCGCGATCAGGATCGCGCCGAAGACGAGGGCGCTCCCCAAATCGGGCTGGAGCGCCACGAGGCCCACTGGGACGAGAACGATGAGAACAGGGCGAACCAGCTGCGACAATCGGCCCAACTCGCCTCGGTACGAGGAGAAGGTGCGCGCCAGGAGCAGGATGGTGGCCAGCTTGGCGAGCTCCGCCGGCTGCATGCCCAGCGGCCCGACGTAGAGCCAGCTTCGCGTGTTCGGACCCGTACCGACCAGCAGCACGACAACCAGCAGCACGACGGAGGCAGCGTACAGCCACACCGCTGCCCAGTCCAACCATCGTAGGGGTATCCGACTGACCGTCAGGAACGCGATGAGCGCCAACACCAACCAGATCAGCTGGCGTCGCCAGGCACCGGTGGACGCTGAGGCCACCTCGACCTGCCCGGCCGAGTAGATCATCGCGGCTCCGGCGAGCGCGAGCAGGACCGCCAGCCCGAAAAGCCTGAGATCGCCGGGAGGACGAAGCGCGCGTACGGCCGCGATCACGGGGATTCTTCCTCGGCCATGGGTGGTTCCTGAGGAGCGTCTGCCAGAGAAGGCGGCGCCAGGACCTCTGGGTGGAGCGTGTCCAGATATCGTTCGACGACCCGAATCGCGAAGGGCACCGCCAGCGACACCTGGTAGTCGGGGTGGCCGAATTCGACGACCGCTGCGATCACGATCTCGGGATCCTCGACGGGTGCGAACCCGACGAACCACGAATGCGGCGCTCCGTGGGGGTTCTGTGCGGTACCCGTCTTGCCCGCCATCTCCCAGCGTCTGGAGCGATACGGGTACGCCGTGCCATCGGGGTGGTTCAGGACGGCGCGCAGCGCCTCCACGAGCTGTGCCCGCTGGAGCTCCGAAAGGCCCAACTCCCACGCGCTGCGGCGGTCCGCAAGCACTTCGCTCCGCGCGATATGCGGGACGATCGGGGACTCGCCGGTGGCAAGCGCCGTGTAAAACTGAGCCATCCGAAGTAGAGACTGCTGGTTCTCCCCCTGACCGATAGAGAGGTTGAGCACGACCGACTCCGTCCACCCTCTCTCGCCGTACCGCTCGTCATACCATTGCCGTGATGGCGGAAACGCGCCGGGCGTCTCGTACGGTAGATCTATCCCCGTCGGCCGGCCGAAGCCGTAGAGCGCAACGCCGTCCAGGAGTGCATCGAGGCCGAGGCGCATGCCGGCCTGGTAGAAGTAGACGTTGCATGCCGGTGCTCGCTACGACCAGCTTGAAGGTAGAGCCTGGAGGGTAGGCAGCGGTCGAGACACGATTGAGGAGGGGCTTGGCCGGGTCGTTCTGCAGCGATTGCCACAGAGAGACATCGATACCTCCGATGAACTCGTTGGGATCGAAGGTGGGATGGCTGTACAGGAGGAGGACCTCACCGGTATGGGGATCCAAGGCGACGACCCCACCCCGCATCCCGTCGGGGAAGATCGAGTCCGCGAACTGCTGCAGGGCCAGGTCCAACCCCAGCGTGAGGTCCGTGCCCGGCTGTACATCGACGGCGGGGCGTGGACCGAAGTCGCGAACGATCGAGCCGAGCGCGCTCACCTCCACGAAACGGACGCCGGGCACGCCGCTCAGGGATCGCTCATACTCGCGTTCGAGCCCGTCCTTGCCGACGATCCGGCCCGGTTCATACCCGGCGTAGGCCTCGCGCTCCAGCTCCGCTTCGCTAATCTCGCCTACATAGCCGGCCAGATGGGCGATGGCAGGACCAGCCGGATAGTGGCGCCGAGGGCGCATCTCCACCACGGTACGCGGGAAGTCCGGACGTCGTTCCTCGATCGCGGACACCTCCGCGAAGCTGGCGTCATCCCGAACGACCAGCGGCTGGTTCGGAAAGCGCCGGTACTTGGCCAACAGTCCCTGAATCCGCTCCTCGCTCAGATCCAGGTAAGGCGCGAGTCGATCCAGCGTCGCCCTCAGCGTGTCCGGACTTCCGGGTAGAAGTGAGATCGAGTAACCGGGGACGTTCTCTGCGACGACCCGCCCGTAGCGATCGTAGATCGTACCGCGAGGGGCGGGCACGGTGATCGCGCGCAGACGGTTCTCCTGCGAGCGGAGGAGGAACTCGCTGCTCCCGATCACCTGGAGCCGGAAGAAGGCGGCCAGGAGTAGCAGCAGGGCGCCCAGCAGAAGCAGGTCCGCGGTCGCCGCCCTCTTCCGTCGCACCCCATTCTGATTCGCTTCCGTCGTTCCGCTCCGGTGCTAGCGCGATGCCCGTGCGATCAAGAGCTCCCCGAGCCCTCCCGCGATGGTGGTCAGGGCAGCGTCGATCGGCGAGACCACCAAGCCCGTTGTTACGTCGAGTGAGCCGGTAAGTGCCGCGATCGCCAAATGGATGGCCCAAGTTCCGAGGAAGAGATACAGCGGCACGAAGAGGCGCGAGTCCGCGAAGATGAGGTCCCGGAAACGCGCACCCAGGTACGCTGCCATCGTGTACAGGAGAGCCGTCCATCCCCCTCCCAACGCCATCGCATCTTCCAGGATGCCAAGGAAGAAGCCCAGGATGGCGGCGCTTCCCGCCCGCAGGAAGAGCCCCCCGAGCAGCACCGCGGCTGTGAGTAGGTCGGGGGCCACCGGCCAGTCGACGAACAGGGGACGCAGCGAGAAGTGAAGCAGGGTGAATCCCACGACGAGAACGACCGTCCTCGTCTCGGAGCTCTTCATACGATCTACCGAGGCGGCAGGGCGACTACTCGGGCGCGGCCGGGCGGCGCCACACGAGGGCGACGTTCGCCTCGTCCGGTCGCACGGACGGCTCGACCAGGTAGCTCTTCGCCCAGCCCGCATGGACCTCGGACACGGCCCGCACAGTGCCGACAGGGATCCCGGCGGGATAGAGACTGGACACACCGGAGGTTACGAGCAGGGAACCCAGAGGCACGTCCTCTTGGTACGGCATGCCCTCCAGCTCCATGACCATCCGGCCGTCGTCCTCCTGGCGTGGACGCACGATGCCCACGGCGCTGCCCGACTCGGTTCGAACGCTCACCCGGAACTCCGGATGGGTCCAGAAGTGACCGATAGAAGTCGAACCTCTGGCCGATCGGATGACCCCGACGATCCCGTCGCCTGCCAGCACGCCGACCGGTGGCTCCACGCCGTCGAGACGGCCCTTGGCCAGCAGGAAAGCATGCGACTCGCCGATGTTTGGGCGGCCGGGGACGATGTCCGCGAGGATGAAGCCGCCAGGATCGAGCCCACCGAGTCCGAGCAGTCGCCGGAGCTGGGCCACGTCGGCAGCCACTCGGCGGGCGGAGGCCAGCTCGGCGGCTAGAGAGTCACGCTGGCTCGCCAGCAACCTCGTGCTGCTGACCGTCACGGCATGTTTCTCGAAGGCCTCGTGAAGCATCAGGAAGGGGTAGAGCGCAGTCGCTCTCACGTACTGTGAGATGACGATTCGCCGCTCCTGACCGATCGTCGCGAAGCTCAGCGCGAGCGTCAGGAGCGCAACGAGGATCGCGAAATCCCGACCCCGCGAAGGGCGATCTGTGGGAACGTATCGCAGGGGCCGCGTCATCTCGCTTCGTAGGAGGTGGTCAGGTGACGAGTACGCCCCGATAGCGCGAAAGGTCGTCCAGGATTCGCCCCGTGCCTCGCACCACGCAGGTGAGCGGTTCTTCGTCCACGTGGATCGGCAAGCCGGTCTCCTCTCGCAGGAGAATGTCCAACCCGCGTACCAGGGCTCCGCCACCGGTCATGACGATCCCGCGGTCTACGATGTCGGAGGCCAGCTCCGGAGGAGTGATCTCGAGCGCTCTTCGAACCGCGCCAACGATCGCCTGGATCGGCTCCTGCATGCACTCTCGAATCTCCGCCGAATGGACGCGCACCGTCTTCGGGATTCCCGAGACCAGATCGCGCCCCTTCACGACCATCTCGCGCTCTTCGTCCGTGGGATAGGCAGAGCCAATCTGGATCTTGATCGCCTCGGCCGTCGGCTCTCCGATGAGCAGGTTGTAGTTCTTGCGCAGGAACGTGACGATCGCCGAGTCCAGCTCGTCGCCCCCGACTCGGATGGAGGTATCGGCCACCGAGCCCGAAAGAGCTATCACCGCGATCTCCGTCGTGCCTCCCCCGACATCAATCACCATGTTGCCGGTCGGAGTCTCGACCGGCAGCCCCACACCGATGGCTGCCGCCATCGGCTCCGAGCACATGTACACCTCCTTGGCGCCCGCCGCGTGCGCGCTCGATCTCACGGCTCGGCGTTCCAGCTCGGTGATGCCGGAGGGCACCCCCACCACGACGCGAGGTCGGATCTTGAAGAAGCGGTTGGAGGTGACTGCCTTGAGGAAGTGACGGAGCATGTCCTCCGTTACGTCCACATCTGCGATGACGCCGTCCTTAAGGGGTCGAACCGCCTCGATGCCCCCGGGCGTCCGTCCCAGCATCCGCTTGGCCTCGAGACCGAACTCTTTCGGCTCACCGCTGCTCTTGTCGACCGCGACGACGGACGGCTCGTTCAGCACGATCCCCTCGCCCTTTACGTAGACGAGCGTGTTCGCGGTGCCCAGGTCCACGCCGATGTCGTTGATCGGCAGCAGACTGCCTTTGCTGAACCACTTGATCATGCTGAATACCAGTCAGGACGAGGGACGCCGGCAGGGCGCGGTCCGCGGCCTCCACGGCACGCACCCGGGTGTGCGGCCGCCGCCAATGTAGACGCAGGCGTTACAGGACGAAAGGTGAGAAACAGAGCGCTCAGAGCACCTCTTCCAGTCTCGTGTACTCGAGTCCGAACGCGTCGGCCACGGCAGCGTAGGTGCACTTCCGGCCCGCCACGTTGACGCCCCAAGCCAGGCTCTCATTCTCCCGCACCGCTTCCTGCCAACCACGCTCGGCCAGTTGAAGGGCGTAGGGGAAAGTCGCGTTTGTCAGGGCCAGCGTGGAGGTGCGCGGTACCGCGCCCGGCATGTTGGCCACCCCGTAGTGGACAACGCCGTCCACGACGTAGACCGGGTCGGCATGCGTGGTCGGTCTCACCGTCTCGACGCAGCCACCCTGGTCGACCGCCACATCCACGACCACCGAGCCGTCCTTCATGAGCGCAAGATCCTCGCGCAGGACGAGCTTGGGGGCCACCGCGCCCGTTACCAACACGGCTCCGATGAGCAGGTCTGCCTTGCGGATCTGCTCCAGCACCGTGTGTCGATTGGAGAACAGCGTATCCACGTTGGCCGGCATCACATCGGCCAGGTACCGCAGCCGATCGAGATCGACGTCCAGGATGGTGACGTGAGCGCCGAAGCCTGCGGCGATCCGTGCGGCGTTGTTGCCGACGACCCCGCCCCCCAGAATCACGACCTCGGCCGGGCTCACTCCGGGCACGCCGCCCAGGAGAATTCCGCTGCCGCCGCTCGACCGCTCCAGGTACTTGGCCCCCTCCTGAACAGCCATGCGTCCTGCGACCTCCGACATCGGAGTGAGCAGAGGCAACTCCCCGTTCGATAGCTGCACCGTTTCGTAAGCGATCGCCACGGCTCCGCTGTCCATGATCGCTCGCGTGAGCTGCTCATCAGCCGCGAAATGGAAGTAGGTGAAGATCAGCTGGCCGTCACGGATGCGGCTGAACTCCTCGGCAATCGGCTCCTTCACCTTGAGGATCATCTCGGATTCCGCCCAAACCGGCGCCGGGCTCTCTATCGTCCGGGCGCCGACGGCCACGTAGGCATCGTCGCCGAATCCGCTGCCCTCCCCGGCGCCGGCCTCGACGACCACCTCGTGGCCCTGGCTCACCAGGGTCTCCGCACCGGCCGGCACGAGCGCGACCCGGTTCTCGTTGGCTTTGATCTCCTTCGGGACACCGACGATCATGAGGTCTCCTCCGAGTCTTCTTCAGGCCGGACGCAACTCCAGAACATCCTGTCGATCGGGATCGAAGTACGCGGCGGCCTCGTGGATCTCATCGAGCGTCACGGCGTCGATCCGTTCGGCCAGCCCGTCCAGGGTAACGTACGGCTCGCGATACAGCGACAAGCCCGCCAAGCGTTGCATCCGGGATACGGTGGATTCCAGGCCGAGCAGGAGCTGACCCTTCAGCTGTAGCTTCGTGCTCTCGATCTCGGCCGGCGCGAGACCGTTCTCTGCCACATCGCGGAATTGCGCCAACAGCTCATCCTTCGCCTGCTCGACGGCTTCCGGTCGTGTGCCCAGATAGGCGCCCACGTGACCCGCTGCGCGATAGAAGGCGTGAAAGCTGTAAACGGTGTAGGCCAGGCCGAGCTCCTCCCTGATCCGCTGGAAGAGCCGCGAGCTCATCCCCGCTCCCAGCGCCGTCTCGACGAGGATCAGAGCGTAGCGCAGTGGGTGCGAATGCGGGATCGAGGTCGCGCCGACCAGCAGATGAGATTGCCGACCGCCCGATCGTTCTACGATTCGAGTCGTCGAGGGTTGAGGCTCCGGTTGCGGCAGCTCCGCTCGGGGCGGAACGCTCGGCCGGGGCAGATGCCGCTGCAGGACCCCGAGAAGCTGGTCGTGGTCGAGTCTGCCAGCGGCGGCGACCACGCAATTGCCCGGCACGTAGGCGGTTGCGTGCAGCTCTCTCATCCGCTCCACACCGACCTGATGCACGGTTTCCGCCGCACCGAGGATCGAGCGGCCATAGGGGTGTACGCCGTACAGTTGCTGGCCGTGGAGCTCGAACGCCAACTGCTCGGGTGACTCCTCGACCGCCGCCAACTCCTCCAGGATGACCGGGCGCTCTAGCTCCAGGTCCTCCCCCCGCAGAGCCGGCCGGTACACCAGGTCGGTGAGCACGTCGACCGCCAGATCGAGCCGCTCATCCGGGACCCTGGCCAGATACCCCGTGTGGTCGTGGCTCGTGTAGGCGTCCAGGGAGCCTCCCACACGCTCGATCTCGAGGGCGATCTGCCTGGCGGATCGAGCCCTGGTGCCCTTGAACACCAGATGCTCCAGAAGGTGGGAGAGGCCCTGCTCCGCCTCGGCGTCGTGGGCGCCGCCGTGCTCCACCCAGATACCCAGGGTTACGGAGCGAACGGTCTCCATCTGCTCGGCCACGACGCGGAGACCATCGGCCCTACTCCACGACCAGACGTTGTCGTCGAGCCGTTCGGGCAGCTCGACTTCCCGGGTAGCACGGGCGCTAACGGCCCGAGCCGTCGGCGACCTGGTCAGTTTGCGCTGCCTAGCTGCCGTTCATGGCGGCTCTCCGTGAGAGCTTCAGCCGTCCACGCTCGTCAACCGCGAGCAGCTTCACCTGCACGACATCGCCCGGCTGGACCACATCTTCGGTACGCTCGGTGCGCCCTTCCTCCAACTCGGAGATGTGGCAGAGGCCCTCGACGCCGGGAATGATCTCCACGAAGGCACCGAACGTGGTGGTGTTCTTCACCACGCCCTCGTAGATGCGACCCACCTCCGGTTCCTCCACGATCGCTTCCACCATCTCCCGCGCGGCCCGCCCGACGTCGCCGGAAACCGCGGAGATGGTAACGACTCCGGTATCCTCGATGTTGAGCTTGGCGCCGGTCTTCTCCTCGATTCCGCGAATCGTCTTCCCCTTGGGGCCGATGATCTCGCCGATCTTTTCGGGATTGATCTGGATCGTAACGATGCGCGGCGCATAATCCGACATCTCCTCGCGCGCACTCGACAGCGTCTGACCCATCACGTCGAGGATGCTCAGACGCGCCTTTCTCGCCCGCTCGAGGGCTTCCTTCATGGTCTCTACGCTCAGGCCCTTGGCCTTGATGTCCATCTGAATGGAGGTAATGCCCCGCTCGGTGCCGGCGACCTTGAAGTCCATGTCGCCCAGCGCATCCTCTACGCCGAGGATATCGGTCAGGACGGCCACGTCCTCGCCCTCCTTCACGAGACCCATGGCGATCCCGGCTACCGGGCCACGCAGCGGCACACCGGCATCCATCAGCGCGAGCGAGCCTCCGCAGACCGTGGCCATGGAGCTGGAGCCGTTCGACTCGAGGATGTCTGAAACGATCCGAATCGTGTACGGGAAGTCATCGTACGGGGGCAGGAGGGACTGGAGCGCCTTCTCGGCCAGCATCCCGTGGCCGATCTCGCGTCGACCCGGCCCGCGGAACATCCGCACCTCTCCGACCGAGAACGGCGGAAAGTTGTAGTGGAGCATGAACGACTTCGACGTCTCTCCCGGCAGGTCGATGGAATCGATCCGTTGTTCGTCGTTGATCGTGCCGAGCGTGGTGACGCAAAGCGCCTGAGTCTGGCCGCGCGTGAACAGAGCCGATCCGTGCGTGCGTGGGAGCACGCCGACATCGACGCTGATCTCGCGGATCTCGTCCAGCGCTCGGCCATCCACGCGGACGTGATCTTCCAGGATTTGACGCCGGAGCTCTTTCTTCTCGAGGTCACGCACGATCCCGCGTACGCGACCCACCTCCTCGCCGTACTCCTCCTCGAGCGCTACGACGATCTCGTCGCGCAGCTCGGAAAGCGCGGCTTCGCGCTCTGCCTTGTCGGCAATCTCTAGTGCCGCCTTCACTCGAGCGGCGGCCATGTCACCGACGGTCTCTTCGAGCCCCTCCGGCGGCGGGGAGGCCTCGTATTCGAACTTGTCGCGTGGCCCTCCAGCCATCTCCACGAGCTCGCGCTGGAATCCGATCAGTTGTTTGATAGCGGGGTGCGCGACGTTCAACACCTCGACGAACTCCTCCTCGCTGATCTCCAGAGCGGCGCCCTCGACCATGACGATCGAGTCCTCCGAGCCGGCTACGACGATGTCCATGTCGGAGAAATCCAGCTCCTCGAAGGTGGGGTTGATGATCCACTCGCCCTCCACCCGGCCGACCCGTACGCCGGCGATCGGCCCATCCCAGGGGATCGACGACAGTGAAAGAGCCGTGGATGCGCCGAGCATGCCCAGAACGTCCGCATCATTCTCCTGGTCCGCCGAGATCACGAAGCAGGCAACCTGAGTCTCGTTACGGTAGTCATCGGGAAACAGGGGACGGAGCGGTCGGTCGATCTGCCGGGCCGACACCGTCTCCTTGTCGCCGGGCCTCGTCTCCCTCTTGATGAAGCCACCGGGGAACTTCCCCGCCGCGTACGTCTTCTCCCTGTACTCGATGGTGAGCGGAAAGAACGGGAGGTGGCTGCGCTTCCGTTCCGCGACCGCGGTCACCAGCACTGCGGACTCACCGAACTGGACGTAGACCGCCGCATCCGCCTGTCTGGCCATCCGGCCGGTCTCCATGATGAGTGTCCGTCCGGCGAATTCCTTCTCTAGTCTGTGCACGTTATTCCTCTTCGTTGTCTGCGTGGCTTGCGAAACTTGAAACAGATTCTGAATGTGACCACCCCGAAGCGAGACGTCGGCGTTCGGGGATCATGAACCAGTCTCCCCCCTCAGCGTCTGAGCCCCAATTCCTCGATCAGGCTCCGGTAGCGGTCCAGGTCACTACGTCTCAGGTAGGACAATAGACGACGTCGTCGGCCGACGAGCTTGAGGAGACCTCGTCGGCTATGGTGATCCTTCGGGTGCTGCTGAAAGTGCTCGGTGAGCTCTTCGATCCGCGCCGTGAGCAGCGCGATCTGGACGGAGGTGGATCCACAGTCTTTCTCGTGCTCGCCGAACTTCTCTATGATGCCGGTCGTATCCGTGTTTCCAGACGCCATGTTTCGCTGTCATCCCTCTTCTGTCGCTGTCTTTTCCAAGATGTAAAGCCCGAAAAGTTACCGAGATTCGTCGGTTCTGTAAACATCGGCGATTCCGGCCGCTCTCATCCTCACCGCTCCTCACCACCCGTCCGATCGTCGCCGTCCCGGCGTGCCTGCTCGGCGAAGAAGCGCATCGCCTGCTCACGATCGACTCGCATCTGTCGCACGAGTTCCTCCGCCGACGCGAACGGACGCACATCCCGAAGCCGCGAAAGAAAGTCGACACGCACGCTCTCGCCGTAGATATCGCTCTCGAAATCGAGCAGATAGAGCTCCACTGAAGGCGGAGATCCCGCAAACGTCGGCCGCGGGCCCAAATGGAGCAGTCCGTCGCAGATCCTCCAGCCGAGGCTCGCTCGGACGGCGTAAATCCCCGATCCGGGGATGAGCTTCCCCCCTTCCGGGACCTGAAGGTTGGCCGTCGGAAATCCGAGCCGTCGACCTCGGCCGAGACCGTGCACCACGACACCGCGAAGCGAGTAGGGACGTCCCAACGCACGAGAGGCTCTTTCGACCTCTCCATGCCTCACTAGCTCCCGGATCCTCGTGGACTTGACGCGCGCGCCATTCGCGGTGACCGGCGACACTACGTCGACGTCAAACCCGAGCTCGGCTCCGAGCCTGCGCAGCGTCTTTCGATCGCCGGTCCGGTTACGTCCAAACCCATGATCGTAGCCCACGACCAGTTCCTTCACGCGGAACCGGTCCACGAGGACGAGACGGACGAACTCCTCCGGCTGGTAGCGCGAAAGAGTCTTGTCGAACGCGAGGAACGCGACGTAATCGAGAGAGGATAGGGCGAGGATCTCCTTCTTCTCGTCGGGGGACGTCAGAATCGGCGGAGCTGCCTCCGGTCGCACGACCGTCAGAGGATGGCGGTCGAAGGTGATCAGCACGCTTGTGAGCCGACGGCGCCGTGCTCGCGCACCGATCTCGCACAGAACCGCCCAATGTCCTCGGTGCACGCCATCGAACGTCCCGACGGTCACCACCGTGCCGGGCACATCGGGTGGCAGGCTGCCCGCTCCCCCGGTACCCGGAAGGTCAGTCAAGGAACACTTTTCTGGGTTGGATCCGTCCATTCCGGAGCTCCGCGATCGCCACAAGCCGGTCTCGATGGATCAGGCGAACGGGACCCGGGTCGGATGGACTGCCGGTCCCGACGTCTGGCGTCCCTGCGGCCTCGACGCGGGCGCCCTCATCCGACTCCAACTCCAGCGACCTTCCGGTCCTCAAGAGCGGGATCTCAGTCTCGGCCACGCGGCGCGAAGCGAGCCAGGGAAGCGCCATCCCCGGCTCCAACCACGATCCACTCTCGAGGATCCGGTCCACGGTCACGTCGCCATCTCGCAGATCTGCATCCGGGATGGCGTCGGCGGCGCGCAAGTCCGCGATCGCCGTTCGCCGGAGGGCCGTAAGGTGTGCGCCACAACCGAGTTCCCGGCCGAGGTCGCGCGCGAGGGATCTCATGTAGGTGCCTGTCGAAACGCGGGCTGCCAGCCGGAGGATGGGCGGGTCAAAGCGCAGGATCCTCAACGAATGAATCGTGATCCGATGGGGAGCGAGCCGCACCTCGACACCCTGGCGAACGAGAGCGTGGGCTCTCTGCCCCCCGATCCGCTTGGCTGAGAGGGCCGGTGGCAGCTGCTCGATGACACCCTCGAAGCTCCGCAGAACGTCGCCCACACGGTTCAGCGTCAGCCGGCGCCACCCTCTCGACTCCGTGACGACTTCCCCTTCCGGATCGTGAGACGTCGTCTCCTGACCGAGCAGCAGCTCCGCCTCGTAGCGCTTGTCGGGAAGGTGAAAGTATTCGCTCAAGCGGGTTGCGCGCCCCACGCAGAGAACTAGGAGCCCGCTGGCGAATGGGTCGAGCGTTCCGGTGTGGCCGATCCGGCGGGTTCGCAGTGCGTGCCTCGCCGCCTCGACGACGTCATGGGAGGTCGGGCCGGGCGCCTTGTCGACGAGCAGGACCCCGTTGAGTGCGGGCACGACGCTGACCGTCACTCCCCCTCGCCCTCGATCTCTTCACTCGCCGACGGCTCGCGACCGGAGTCGTACTCTCTCTCGAGGTCGGGACGTACCTGCCGAAGAAGCGACTCGATCCGGTCGGCGTGCTCCAGGGTGCGATCCACCTCGAAGCTCATCTCGGGGATCCTCCGGAGATGTAGCCGTCTGCCGAGCTCGCGTCGCAAATACCCTTCCGCGCTCTCGAGGCCCGAGAGGGCCTCGGCCAGGGCACCCTCGTCGCCGCCCGCGCGCACGTATACCGTCGCGTATTTCAGGTCGGACGTCACTTTGACGGCCATTATGGACACGGCAGCCAACCTCGGGTCCTTCGCCGAGCGAAGGATCAAAGCCGCCAACTCCTCGCGCAGCAAGTGATTTACGCGCTCGATCCTTCTGGTCGTCATGCGACGGCCCTTCCGTGTCCGCTCGTCAACGTGAGGCCTCTCGTCGAGAGCAGAGGCGAGGAACTCAATAGAGGGTCGTCTCTCTCTCGACCACGAGAGCCCGAGGATCCGAGCCGACGTGCTGATCAAGGCGAGCCAGCAGGGCCTCGGCAACGGATGGATCCGAGGCTACGAGAGCCACACAGATCTCCGCTTTTTGCCACTTGTCCTGGAAGTCGGTCTCGGCGGCGGAGACGCGAAAGCGCGCCTGGAGCCGATCGCGCAGGCTGCGCACGAGTCGGCGCTTCGCCTTCAGCGAAGTGCAGCCGGGCAGGTGGAGCACCCAGCGACCGACGCCGACTACAGCAGCCATTCTCCCCTAGCGGCTCGCCCCACTAACCGGACAGGCTCCTAGGGAGTGGCGGTTTCCGTCGCCGCCGCGCTCTCGGCCAGGGTGCGGGCGATCTCCTCGATGCGATACGACTCGATCAGATCGCCTTCCTTGATGTCGTTGTAGCCTTCGATCGAGATACCGCACTCGTATCCCTCGCGCACCTCGCGGACGTCGTCCTTGAAGCGTTTGAGACTGTCGATCTTGCCGCTGTAGATCCGCAGCTGATCCCGTACGAGGTGAACCCGCAGGTTGCGCTGGATCACCCCGTCGGCCACGTAGCATCCCGCCACCGTACCCACCTTTTGAACTCGGAAGAGCTTTCTGACCTCGGCGGTCCCGACGATGACCTCCCGCTGCTCCGGCTTGAGGAGCCCCTCGAGCGCGAGGCTCATATCTTCGACAGCTTCGTAGATTACATCGTAGCTGCGTATCTCTATTCCATCGCGCGCGGCGAGATCGCGCGCCCCGGCGTCCGGCCGCACGTGGAAGCCGATAATCGCCGCCGAGCTGGTCGATGCGAGCAGGACGTCGGACTCGTTGATCGCACCGACCCCTCGGTGAATGACCTCCACTACCACCTCTCCCGTGCTCAGCCTCTCCAGGGAATCGGAGAGAGCCTGCACCGAACCATCGGTGTCTGCCTTGATGACGAGGTTGAGGATCGCTGCCTCGCCGGCCTGGACGGTGTCGAAAAGCTCCGTGAGCCGCGTGCCCTTCTGCCGCCGGCGCATGTCCTTTTCGCGCTCGAGCTGCTGGCGACGGCCGGAGATCTCCTTGGCCCGCTCGGCTTCCGCCACGACCAGGGAGTCTCCGGCTTGCGGCACTCCCTCCAACCCAAGCACACGCACCGGCATGGAAGGCCCGGCTTCCTCAACATTCTTGTCGCGCTCATCGAGAAGCGCGCGCACGCGACCACCGAAGAGGCCGCAGATGAAGTTGTCCCCGACCCTCAAAGTACCGCTCTGCACGAGCACCGTAGCGACCGGCCCCATGCCGCGATCCAGCTGGGCCTCGACGACGGTCCCGCCTGCCGGCCGGTCCGGGTTCGCTTTGAGCTCGAGCAGCTCGGCCTGGAGCAGGATCTTCTCCAACAACTCGTCGACACCCTGCCCCGTCTTGGCCGATACCGCCGCCGACAGCACGTCACCACCGAACTCCTCGAGGACCACATCGTGGCTTAGCAGGTCCTGCTGTACCTTGGGCACGTCGGCCGCCGGCAGGTCCACCTTGTTGATCGCCACGATGATCGGCACTCCGGCGTTCTTTGCGTGGCTTATCGCCTCGATCGTCTGCGGCATGACGGCGTCGTCAGCGGCGACGACCAACACCACGACGTCGGTGATCTCAGCGCCGCGCGCGCGCATGGCGGTGAAGGCTTCGTGTCCCGGCGTGTCGAGGAAGGTGACCGACCTTCCACCATCGAGCTCGAGGCGGTAGGCGCCGATATGCTGCGTGATTCCGCCAGCCTCGCCCGCGATGACGTTCGTCTGGCGGAGGTGGTCGAGCAACGACGTCTTGCCGTGATCCACGTGTCCCATCACGGTCACGACGGGCGCGCGCGGAACAAGGTCCTCCTCGGCATCCACGTCGTCCGTCAATTCCTGGAGGTCGGCCTCGTACGCCTCCTCGCGAACGGCCTCGAATCCGAACTCCTCGCATATCAACTCGATCTGATCGAAATCGAGACGCTGGTTGATCGTCACCATGAGACCGAGGTTCTTGAACGCCGACGTGATGATCTCTTGAGGCGCCACCTCGATCAGGTCGGCAAATTCGGAAACCGTGAGAAACTCGTTGACGCGTACGCGGGTCTTCTCGGCTTCGGCCTCAAGCGCCTGGCGCTCGAGCTCTGCCTCTTGCTCAGCGGACGGGACTTCACGCTTGCGTTTCCGGCCCCCGGTTCCGCTCTCGATGGCGGCCAGGGTGCGCTTGACGTTCTCCTGCACCGCGTCCTGGTCCACCCGGCGCTGTCGACGCTTCTGCTCGGGGCGTGGCTTGCGCCGGCCGTCGACCGTGTACCCCTCCGCCTGGATGCGCACCGTGCCGCCCGGCGCGGCGGACGCTGTCGGCGCAGCAGACGCCGCCGGGGTCGATGGCATGCCGCGGCGGACGGGCTTGGGCTTGCGCTTCCGCCGCTTCGGCGCCTCGCCACTCTCCGGCTCCGCGGCTGCCGAAACCTCGGCGGCCTCCTGAGTCGCTTCGGCGGCTGGCTCCGGGATCTCCTCGGCGACGGGCTCCACCACGTCCTCGGCGACCGCCTCCTCGACCTCCGCCTCGCTCTCTAGCTCTTGCGGCTCGAGCTCCGCATCGGCCGCGGGCGCGGCGCTCACTTCCGACTCCACCGCCAGCTCTACGTCCGCCTCGGCCGCCTCCGCCAGCTCTGGCTCCAACTCGGCATCTGCGAGCGCCTCCGCCTCAACCATCTCGGCCTCCGTGACCGCGGCCGCCTCCGTCGACTCGAGAGAGACCTCGCCCTCGACCACCTCTGCGGTCTCGAGCGGGACGGAAACTTCCTCGACCTCCTCCACTTCCGGAGCCGCATCCTCCTGCAGGGTCTCGATAGGCTCGGGCTTTACCCGACGGCGGCGTCGGCGTCGCGAGGTGGCTTCCGAGCGCGAGGCGGGAGCGGCTGAGCCTGTGCGTCGCTCACGCTCGAGCCTGGCGTGCAGGCGAGCGATCTGTCCTTCATCCACGACCGACATGTGGCTGCGCACCGGCACTTCCATCTCGCGCAGAATGCCGATCAGCTGAGAGGACTCTACACCCAGCTCCTCAGCGACCTCGTAAACACGGAACGTCGACAAGCTCACGCCTCCACAATTGAGACAGGATCCAACACGGCATCCACACCGCCCGGTTGCAGCGAGTCGAGCACCAGATCGACCAAGCCCGATGCCGTGATGCCAAGCACGGCGACCGGACCGCGGCCCACTGCCCGCCCCAAAGCGCTGCGATCCCCACACACGACCAGCTCGGCACCCGTGTTCAGCCGAACGCGCTCGAAGCGCTCGCGGGCGTTGTCGCTGGCGTCGCGGGCCACGAGGATCGCCGCGAGGCGGCCCTCGCGGCCGGCCTGACGCACGGCACGTGTGCCGATCACGACGTGTCCGGCTCTCCGCGCTACGCCCACCGCCTGTAGCGCCGAAGCCTCGAGGTCGGCGCCGGTCTTCACGAGCTGCGCTCCTCTGCCAGGAGCTCCTCCTCGGCCGGCAGCTCACCCTCGGGCTCCGGCTCGATGTCGGCTACGGCCTCAGGCGGCTGCGCTCCATCGTCGAGCGAGGCGTCTGCTTGCCCCTCGAGCGCCTCCGTTCCGGCCTCGGGCTCGGCAGCAACGGCCTCGGCAGGAGGCTTTCCGGACCCGGCTTCAGAAACATCCTCGACCCCTTCAGCCGGGGCTTGACCTTCGCTTTCATCGACGACCGTAAGCTCGTCGATGAGTCCTATGAGCGAATCCGCTTCGTCCTCGCCGATGCCCGGCACCTGGAGGAAATCCTGCCTGTCCATGTCCAGCACGTCGAAAAACGAGCTGGTCCCGGCCGCCTCCAGTGCGGCGAGCGTGGCGGGACTGATCCCATCCAGCTCGGAGAGGGGGAAATCCGCCACCTCGTACTCGTCGGCGGCGCCGAACAGGACCGACTCCGCACCGCGCTCCATCCAATCGCGGCTGGAGTAGAGGTCGAGCTGCCAGCCGATCAGCTGAGAGGCGAGTCGAACGTTCTGGCCATTGCGTCCGATCGCGAGCGACAGCTGGTCTTCATCCACGATCGCCGTGATGACTCTGCGCGACGCATCCGAGATCACCTTGGCGACCCGAGCCGGCGCCAGGGCACGCCGAGCGAAGATCTCCGGGTCGGGATGCCAGGGCACGATGTCGATCCGCTCTCCCCCAAGCTCTGAGACGACCGCCTGGACTCGAGAGCCCTTGACGCCGACGCAGGCACCGACCGGATCCACGGACTCGTCTCGAGAAGAAACCGCGACCTTGGTGCGGCCGCCCGCCTCACGGACTATCTCCTTGATGTCGATCAGCCCCTGGTAGATCTCGGGTACCTCGAGCGCGAACAACGCGGCGACGAAGAGCGGGTCCGCACGCGAGAGGATCAGCCGCGGGCCTCGCGGGGTCTCCTCGAGCTTCTTGAGCACGGCGCGGATCGACTCGCCCTGACGAAAGCGCTCACGTGGATTCTGCTCCCGCCACGGGATGATCGCCTCGGCTTCGCGCGCCCGGTTGAGGAGGACGACCAGCGTGCCCCGCTGGATCGACTGGACCTCGCCGGAGACCAATTCTCCGACCCGGTCGTTGAACTCCTCGCGAATCTTGTCTCGCTCGCCCTCACGGACCCTCTGGATGATACGCTGCTTCGCAGCCATCACGGCCCCGCGGCCGAAGTCCCGAAAATCCACGGGGATCTCCATCAGGTCGCCGACCTGGAAGTCCGGGTCGTCCCATCGCGCCTCCTCGAGCCGGATCTCGCGCGCGGGATCCTCGACCGCCTCGACGACCTCCTTCAGGACGACGATTCGAATGTCGCCATCCGCCTGCACCTCGATCTCCGCATCGACCGGCCCATCGAAGCGTCGGGCGAGCGCCGCATGGATGCCGTCGCGGATGAGATCGTGCAACTCGTGCTCTGACAGCGACTTGTTCGCTGTCATCACGCGGAACGCTTCGACGATAGGTATCTGTTCGCTCATATCTCCGATCCGATTCCCTCGCTCGCCATCAACCTCTCAGATCCGCTTCCCAATCGTATACCAGGTTGGCGCGCGCGATCGCCGCCACAGGCACCCGGAGGCGCTCACCCTCGACATCCACTTCGACCGCATCCTCCGAACCCTCGACCAAGCCGAGGAGGAGACCCTCGATCCTCTTCTGCCGACCGACCAGCGGCGCAAAGCCCTGGATCAGCACGCGTCGGCCCGCAAACCTGGCGTAATCGGCCGGTTTGACCAGAGGCCGCTCCACGCCCGGCGAAGAAACCTCGACGATGCTCCGCTCCGGCAGTTCGGCCCGACCATCCAGGTAGCGCTCCAGACTACGGCTCACCCGAGCACAGTCGTCGATCGTCACGCCCACCTCATCGGACAGATCGCCGACGCGATCGATCCTCACTCTAAGCAGAGGCCGCCGACTCCCGCCCGCACGCTCGAATGTCACGAGCTCGAACCCGAGATCCGACAAGAGCCCCGAGATCTCCTGCTCCAGACTGCTCATCCGTCTTCCCGGCGACCCTGCACGGCCGGCCCATACCTCCAACAAAAAAGTGGGGTCTGCACTGCTTCCCCACTTCGAACACGGTCTGATGACCGCGAGCCGACCGGCAGAACACCGGCCTTTCCTGTCCATGCAAAACTAGGGGCCAGACGCTCCTACGGCAACCTGATCTGGCCGCCTGCCGGACCCCCAGCGGAGCCATCAACCGAGTCCCGCCAACCCAAAAAGGCCGCCATGCGACCCGCTGTGCCCTGACTACCCCTGTGCGAGTAAAATCGGTCCCGATCGCAACTCGTACACCATGTAGAGCGGGAGATCTGGACGCCCGGAACGCCGAGCGCCACGGCCTGTCCGAGAAGCTCCTCGCGCAGATCCAGCCGGCCCGTTTCTCCCGTCACGTCCCCAAACGATGCCAGCACATCGCGACCGACCTCGTAGCAGCCGCCGCAGATCGCCGGGCCGAGGTGGAGGTGCAGGTCCTGCGGCCGGCTGCCGTAGTCGGCGCGCAACGCTTCCACGCCGCGGCGAACGATGCCGGCTGAGGCACCTCTCCAGCCAGCGTGCAGGAGGGCAAGGGCGCTTCGCTCAGGGTCCAGGATGTAGACGGGAACGCAATCGGCCACGGTGACGATGAGCAGCGCCCTCC
Source organism: Gemmatimonadales bacterium (assembly GCA_037385645.1). Taxonomy (GTDB): domain Bacteria; phylum Gemmatimonadota; class Gemmatimonadetes; order Palauibacterales; family Palauibacteraceae. Next base: position 73,257 of record JARRMU010000020.1, on the reverse strand, counting down.
CCCGACCCGCCACGAGGCCGTCGGCCTCGCCCGGTGACGCGAAGCCCTCGGGAAGACCATCCGCACGTCGTACCTCGACTCCGTGTACCTGGCGGGCCCAGGCCGCCGCCGCGAAGCCCAACTGGGAGGAGAGAGCCTCGATCCGCTCGAGGAAAGTCCACGCGGAGTTGCCCGAGGCTGCGAAATCGGCGTCTGCCCGTGCCTCGGTGATACCGCAGGTCACGCCCGGAAAAGCGGCCTCCCAGCTCCGTAGCCGGTATTGCGGGAAAGGCTGCTCGGGCTGCCGCCGCTCGCTCTCCTCCGCGAGAGCCTCCGATGCGACGCTCACCGTCGTCATCCCGGCACGCGCTCGATCGAGGCGCCGAGCGCGCGAAGCCTCTCGTCGAGTCTCTCATAGCCGCGCTCGACCTGCTCGATATTATGAATCTCGCTCTCCCCCTGCGCCGCGAGCGCGGCTATCACCAGAGCCATCCCGGCTCGGATGTCCGGGCTCTGCAACCGGGCGCCACGGAGACGCGACGGTCCCACCACCACGGCGCGATGCGGGTCGCAAAGCACGATCCGGCCACCCATCGAGATCAGCTTGTCGACAAAGAACATGCGCGACTCGAACATCTTCTCGTGTACGAGCACGGTACCCCTGCACTGCGTCGCGACGACGATGGCGATGCTGATCAGATCGGCGGGAAAGGCCGGCCATGGCCCATCGTCGATCTTCGGGATCTGCTCTCCGAAGTCCGCCTCCACCTCCATCTGTTGGTCGGCCGGGACGTGGATCCCGCCGTCCACTCCCTCCCAGTCCAGTCCGAGACGGGCGAACCCGAGGCGAAGCGTATCTTGAACCTCGCGGCAAACATCCTCGATCGTCACCGCCGAGCCCGTGGCTGCCGCGAGACCCATCACGCTGCCGACCTCGACGTGGTCGGGCCCGATTCGGTAGTGACCGCCCGTGAGCCGGTCCACGCCCTCGATCTCCAGGATATGCGTGCCGAGACCCTCGATATTCGCGCCCAGACTGTTGAGGAATCGACACAAATCCTGAACGTGGGGCTCGGCCGCCGCATTGCGGATCCGGGTCGTCCCCTTCGCCGTCACGGCGGCGAGTACAGCGTTCTCCGTGCCGGTCACGGACGGTTCGTCCAGGAAGATCTCGGCACCCGACAAACTGGGCGCTCTCAAGTAGTACGAGCCGTTCGCCTCGATTTCGGCACCCAGCCGGCTGAGGGCGAGAAAATGCGTGTCGAGACGACGTCGTCCGATCACGTCGCCCCCCGGCGGCGGAAGCTCGACCTCCGAGCCCCTAGCGAGGAGGGGGCCTGCGACGAGGACCGAAGCCCGGATGCGAGAGGCCAGATCGGCATCGACCTTTCGGGTCATACGATCGGCGGCCTGCACCACGACCTCGTTCGGCCCCTCCCAGCGGACCTCGGCCCCGACCGAGGCTACGAGATCGGCCATCGTGCGCACGTCGCGGATGTCCGGGACGTTGGTCAGGCGAACGGGCTCATCGGTGAGCAGACAGCCAGCAAGAATCGGCAGGGCGGCGTTCTTGTTTCCCGCCGGGGTGAACACGCCGGCCAGCTCGCCTCCACCTTCAATTCGGAAGTAGCTCATGGGGCAACCTAGACAACCAGCGAGCGGGGCGGCAACGAACGGACGATTGGTTGAGGGAGCCGCCGTCCGGGCCTAGATTCCGTTGAGCGACAGTGTACGGCTGTCGCGACCTTCGGCGGAGTCGCCGGCGCGCCACGAGACGACGCCGCGGCTCGTCAAACCCTCGGCTCGAGAGTGCAGCGGTGAACCTCCAGACCCTTCAGGCCATCGCCACGGTCTTGTCGATCGTTCTGTACATCGCAGTGATCGCCATGGTCCTTTACGCCATTCCGGCGTTCAAGGAGCTTCGCCTGTGGTTGAGTGGCTCCGAGACTCTGTTCTCCCTGGTGAAGGAGTTGCGGCCGAAGGTGGAGACCACGGCGGAGAATCTCGACTATCTGAGCGCCGCGTTCCGGACCGATGCGGACGAAGTCGGAAGGACGGTTCGCAGGGCGACTGCCACGGCCAACTCGATCATCGACTCGGCCCGCGATCGAACGGCCGAGATCAACGGCTTGCTCGAGGTCGTGCAGGAGGAAGCGGAAGCTACCTTTCTGAACACCGCTTCCCTGCTCCGCGGTGTCCGCGCCGGTCGGCCTCGCCGAATCCGGGACGAGGACGATTCGAAAAGGCGGCGGCGGTTGGGCTGATCGCGACTGGACTCGGGTCGGCGCTCACTCGCGTGAGGCGAGCGCCCGCTCGAGAAGTCGGCGTGCCCGCTGCGGTTCCGCGCGTCCGCCCGATGCCCTCATCACCTCGCCCATGAAGTAGGTGAGAAGGCGGCTCTCCCCCGCTCGAAAGCGGGCGACCTCTTCCGGATTGTCGCGCAACGCATGTCCAATCCAGCCCTTCAGCTCGGCGGAATCCCCGACTTGCGCGAGGCCCTCGCTTCGCACCAGCTGGTCGAGATCCCCCGGCGTCGCCCCGTCCATCCGAAGGAGGCACACCAGGGCCCGAGAGGTCGTCGTCGAGGAAAGCGTCCCGCTTTTCCAGAGGCGCGCGAGCCTGCCGAGCGTCTCCGGCCGGAGGAGGTCGACCTCTGAGCCCCTGCGCCGCCGATTGAGCTCGGCGGCAAGGTCGCTGATCACGATGTGGGCCACCGTCCTCGCGACCTCTCGGTCCCCATCGCCGACGGCTGCCTGGAAGTAGGCGGCGCGCTCGGGCCGCGTCGCGAGCTGGCTCGCTTCGTAGCTTGAGAGGCCGTAGCTCGCGATGAGTCCGGTCTCGATCTCGTCCGGCGGCGGCGGCAGCCCCACCCCACACGAGCCGATGCTCGCCTCGCTCAGCCTCAGGAGAGGCAGGTCCGGCTCGGGAAGGTAGCGGTAGTCGAGGACCTCCTCCTTCGTTCGCAGCGGCCGCGTCTCACGCCGGGACGCATCGTAGCGCCGTGTCTCACCCTCCAGAGAGCGCCCCTCCCGGAGACGCGCCGAGAGCCTTCTTTCCTCGTTCGCGAGCGCGCGCTCCACGTTGCCGAACGAGTTGAGGTTCTTTACCTCGACCTTCCCGGTAGAAGCCGCCTGCTCGGAGTCGCGGATTGACACGTTCGCATCCACCCGGAGGCTTCCCTCCTCCATGTGGCAGTCGCTCACGCAGGCGTAGTTCTTCAGAACCTGCTTCAGGCGGACCAGGAAGGCCCGCGCCTCTCCCGGCGTTCGGATATCCGGTTCGGTGACGATCTCGATCAACGGCACGCCGGAACGGTTGAAATCGAGCGCGGTCTCCTCCGCGAACAGGCCGTGGTTGGACTTCGCGGCGTCCTCCTCGAGCTGAATCCGGCGCAGACGCACGCTCCGGCCGCCGTCGCTCTCCGGCAGCCGAAGCTCTCCATCTCGGGCGAGCGGATGTGCGAACTGCGTGATCTGGTAGCCCTTAGGCAGATCTGGGTAGAAGTACTGCTTGCGCACGAACTCGGACGTGGGCTCAACCAAGAACCCGAACGCCAGAGCCGCACGGGTGGCGAGACGGACCGCTTCCTCGTTGGTCGTCGGGAGAGCGCCCGGCAGCCCCAGGCAGACTGGACAGACGAGGCTGTTGGGCGGCACGTGGACATCGACCCGGCAACCGCAGAACAGCTTCGTCCTCGTGCGAAGCTGGACGTGTACCTCGAGGCCAATGGACGTCCTCATCCCGGAGATCACGCCTCGCCCGCCAGCGGGTGCACGTAACCGAGGCGCGCCTCAAGAGCCGCCGCGATCCGGAGCATCTTCTCGTCCTCCCAGGCGGGACACATCAGCTGACCGCCCACCGGCATGCCCCCGTCGTCACCGATCGGAATCGTCATGGCAGGAATCCCGGCGAGGTTCGCGGCGACCGTGAAGATGTCCGCCCTGTACATCTCGGCGGGAGTCGACTGCTTCTCGCCAAGCCGGAAGGCGACGGTGGGCGTCGTCGGTGCGAAGAGGGCGTCGGCCGTACGGAAGGCCCGCTCGAAGTCCTCGAGGACACGGCGGCGCAGCTCCAGCGCCCGAAGGTAGTACGCCTCGTACTGGGGAGCCGAAAGCACGTGCGTGCCGAGCAGGATCCGGCGCTTCACCTCATCGCCGAAGCCCTCCCCACGACTTCGGAAGTAGGTCTCCGAGAGCGTTCGCACACGGTCGGCCCGCCGTCCATACCGGATGCCGTCGAACCTCGCCAGGTTGGCGGATGCCTCGGCGGGCGCCACCACGTAGTAGCACGAGAGCGCCGTGGCCGTGGACGGCAGCGAGACGGGGATGAGGCGCGCACCCGCCTCCCTGAGCGTCTCCAGGGCCCGCTCCACGACCCGGCGCACGCCGTAGTCGAGCTCATCGCCAAAGTACTCGGCGGGGACGCCGATCGATCGATTCTTCAAGACCTCGCTCGGCTCGCGTGGGCTCGACGCGGACGCCGGGGCGAGGTCCAGTCGCCGGCTCGTCGCATCCCGTCGATCGGGGCCCGCAACGACCTCCAATGTGGCAGCGGCATCGGGAACCGAGCGTGCGAACACACCAACGTGATCGAGGCTGGAGGCGAACGCCACGAGGCCGTAGCGACTCACTCGGCCATAGGTCGGTTTCACGCCTACCACTCCGCACATGGCAGCGGGCTGCCGTACAGAGCCCCCGGTAGATGAGCCGAGCGCCGCGGGGACGACCCCCGCCGCCACCGCCGCGGCCGAGCCGCCGGAGCTGCCCCCGGGAACGCGCTCCCGATTCGCGGGATTACGCGTGGGCCCGAAGGCGCTGTTCTCGGTCGACGACCCCATCCCGAACTCGTCCAGGTTCGTCTTCCCAATGATCCAGGCGCCCGCCTCCTCCAGCCTTCGGACGGCGGTGGCGGCGTACGGAGAGACGTACCCCTTCAGGAACTTCGAGCCACAGGTCGTCGGCAGCCCGAGCGTGCAGATGTTGTCCTTGATCGCGACGGGCACGCCAGCCAGGTGCTTCGCAGCTGCCCCGCCCACTGGAGAGAGTGTGCCACGGAAGGGCGGTGGCTCCTCGACAAGACTGAGGAAGGCGTGGATCGGAGCCTCGCCATTCTCCAGCTCGCGGGCTCGCTCGAGGGCGAGCGAAGCCAGCTCCAGGTAAGCGTCCTCTCCGAGCGACACCAGCTCCCGGACCGTCGACAGCGAGCTGAGCGCATCCATCACCGATCCAGGGCCGGCAGTCTGGGAACGACGAAGAACCCATCGCGCCAATCCGGCGCGAACTCCGAGGGACGCACGTGCAGGGTATCGGGATCGGGAGCGTCGGAGCGGCTGCCGCGTCCCGAATGTCGCTCTCGCGAAGCGAGCTCGGGGGGTGGCCCTGAAGCTTCGATCCGCTCGAAACCATCGAGGACCGGTGCAAGCTCCGCGGCAAACCGCTCGATCTCTTCGGAGGAAAGCGCGAGACGGGCGAGCGCGCCGGCCCGCCGGACGTCGGCAACGCTGAAGCGGTAACGCGGCGTCACGACCGCTACGTGGCGGGACGCAGACCCGCGTGTGCGACGAGGAGAGTCTTGGGACCCTCCAGGTCGAACTCGATGCTCGCCTTCGCGGTACGCCCATCGCCCATCACGGAGAGCACCGTGCCGGGCCCGAATCTCGGGTGGACGATCCGGGCACCGCTGGCCAGCTCGAAGGTCTCCTGGCTGTCGGAATAGTCATAGACCGGTCCGGCTTCACTAGCGGCCGCGGGATCGTATCTCCAGTCGAAGCTCCGGCCCCGATCGCTCGAGCCGGCCCAGGCCGGTCGGCTCTCGCTGCTCGTTCGGCGAATCGCGAACTGGCTGCCGCCGGCGCG
>JARRMU010000020.1:0-67391 GCA_037385645.1 Gemmatimonadales bacterium | reverse complement strand
GAATCGCGAACTGGCTGCCGCCGGCGCGCCAACCGGGCGACCCCGACATCCGGCGATCGATCGCGTCCTCCGGCAGGTCGTCAAGGAAGCTGGACGGGAAGCACGGCATGGACGTGCCCGCCCTGAACCGGCGCGAAACGTGAGTGACGTGGAGGTGGTCCATCGCTCGCGTCAGCCCCACGTAGAACAGCCGACGCTCCTCCTCCAGCTCCTCGATCGTCTCGGCCGAGCGGCCGAGCGGCAGCAGTCCCTCCTCGGCACCGCCAATGAACACGACCGGAAACTCCATTCCCTTCGCATTGTGCAGCGTCATGAGGGAGACCGCACCCTCCTCCGGATCGTACTGGTCGACGTCACTCAGGAGAGAGACGTGCTGGAGGAAAAGTCCGAGATCGCTTCCAGCCGACTCTTCCTCGACCCCCCGGCGATCCGTCCCGAACGCGACCATGCCGGCGATGAGCTCGTCCACGTTGGCCAACCGATCCTCGCCGTCTTCCTCCGCCTCCAGGGCAGCTCGAAGACCGAACGTGCGTAAGCATTCCTCCGCCACCTCGGCTGAGGACGCGACCGGCACGAGGTCGGCCAGGGCGCTCAAGTCCCGGGCGAACAGGGCGAGGGCCCGAGCAGCACCACCCGGCAGGCCCTCCACTTCCCGGGCGGCGGCGGCGACATCCAGAAGGCTGCCTCCCGACCCGGACCGAACCGCTTGCATACGCTCGAGAGTCACCGCTCCGACGCCGCGGCGGGGCCATCCGACCGCCCGAAGGAACGCGGTGTCATCCGCCGGATTCACCAGGAGTTGCAGATAAGCCAGGACGTCCTTGACCTCGCGACGTTCATAGAACCGGATGCCGCCGACGACGCGGTACGGGATCCCCGATCCGCGGAGCGCGTCCTCGTACGCGCGAGACTGTGCGTTGGTGCGGTAAAGGACGCCCACCTCGCCCAGCGCGTAGCGCTCCCGGTGCGACTCGACCCGACGCACGGTCCAGGAGGCCTCCGCCCGCTCATCCCGCAGGGCCGCAACCACGACGCGCGCGCCATGCGGCCGCTCCGTGTGCAGCCGCTTCTCCTTTCGCGCCCGGTTCCGGGCTATCACGGCGTTGGCCACGTTCAAGATAGCCCCCGTGGAGCGGTAGTTCTGCTCCAAGCGTACGACGGCCGTGCCCGGGAAATGCCGCTCGAAATCCAGGATGTTTCGAAGATCGGCACCGCGCCAACCGTAGATCGACTGGTCGTCGTCGCCGACCACGCAGACGTTTCCGTGGACCGATGCCCAGGCTCGCACGAGGCGGTACTGAGCGTGGTTGGTGTCCTGGTACTCGTCCACGAGCACGTGCGCGAACCGGCCGCCGTAGTGCTCGCGCACCTCATCATCCTCCTCGAGCAGGCGAACGGCCCGCAGAAGCAGATCGTCGAAATCGTACGCGTTGCATCGGGCGAGCAGCCGCTCGTAGGCCGGGTACACCGTGCCGGTCACGCGCGAGAGAGGGTCGAAGGCGGCGGCCGCGAACTCCTCCGGCTGCACCATCGCGTTTTTCGCGTCGGATATTCGCGCTCGAACACCCTTCACGGACCAGCGACGCGGATCCACATCCACGTCTTCCATGGCGCGCTTCACGGCTCGCTGGGAATCGCTCTCGTCGTAGATGGTGAAGCCTCGAGTACGATCGGTGCGGTCGGCCTCCATCCGGAGCGTCCGGGCGCAAACGGAGTGGAACGTGCCTGCCCATAAGCCGTCAGGCTCGTGGCCGACCAGGCCCGCGATCCTGTGGCGCATCACGTCTGCCGCCTTGTTCGTGAACGTGACGGCCAGGATCCGATAGGGCGGGAGTCCATCCTCGATCAAGCGGGCGACGCGGGCTGTGAGGACACGCGTCTTGCCGGAGCCGGCCCCCGCGAGCACGAGCAAGGGGCCCTCCCCGTGCTGCACGGCCGCCCTCTGCTCCGGGTTGAGGGAGATCTTCAGAGCGCGCTCCTCTCCACGACCGGCAACTCGATGCGGAAGCTCGCGCCGGAGTCCGAATGCTCCAAGATAATCGTGCCTTCGTGCATCTCCTGAATGATGCGCCGCGTGAGCGAGAGCCCGACGCCCCAACCGCTCTCTTTCGTGGAGAAGCCGATATCGAAGATCTGCTTGCGATGACCGGCGGGCACCCCGGGACCCGTGTCGCACACCCGGAAAGCCGCTCGGTCGGAGTGCTTTCCGTCGTACTCGATGACCACCCTTCCCTCCCGACCCGCCAACGCATCGAGCGCGTTCTTGATCAGGTTCTCGAATGCCCACTCGAGCAATGTCTCGTTGCCGATCACCCGGGGAGCGTCCGAGGGCACATCGACGATCAGCGACACCCGGCTCCCGAGACTCGGAAGTCGGGCCTCGAAGTAACGCCGGAGGCGATTTGCCACGTCCGCGATGTCCACTTCATCCAGGCGCGGGTGCTGACCGATGAGCTCGAAGCGGCGCGACACCTTGAGTAGGCGATCCGTGTCCGCCTTCATCTCGTGGACCAACGCTGGCGGCGCGGCCGGCACCGCCGTCGCCGCGGCGGGAGAGCGACCGGTTCCGGTCGCGACCTCGGGCTCCATCTCCGCCTCGAGTTGCTCCAACCAGCCGACCAGCGAGCTGAGGGGCGTGCCCATCTGATGGGCCGACTCCCGAGCCATCGCGGACCAGATTCGCTCCCGCTCGCCCCGCACCGAGGCGAGAACCGCCCATGCTCCAGCGGCCACGAGCATGAGGAGAATCGACGCCTGAAGCCAAGGGATCCACTTCAGGCGCCTGAGGAAGATGGGCTCGCCGAAATGGATTCGGAGATCGGTCGCCGTCACGGGCGGCATTCGCTCATCCAACTCGACCACGTAGGCTCGGATGCGCTCCGCACCATCAGGGTCTCTCCGGTCTGCATCGAACGGGAGGTTTGCCACCGACGTCGGCTGTCCGTCTTCATCGGTGACCACCACCGGTATCTCCAGGCGGTTCATCTCCCCGAGCACCTCGAACAGGACCCGGTCGGTGAGACGCTGCTGCTCCTCCGGATCCTGGGCCCCCGTCGCCTGAAAGGTGAGCGCGTAAATCCGGCTGAACACGGCGGCGTCCATACGCAGCGCGTTCGCCATCTGCTGCGTGTAGACAAGGAAAGAGACGATGACAGCCGCGAAGGCGACCGCGATCGCGTAGGGAAACACCCGTCGGGTCACGACTCGAGCCGATCCACTCCCATGTAGGGACGAAGCGCGGCCGGCAGGTCGACGCCGCCGTCCGGACGCTGGTGGTTCTCAAGCAGGGCCACCACGACCCGCGCGAGCGCCAGCCCGGACCCGTTGAGCGTGTGTACATGCAGCGGCCTGTCGGCAGGCTCCGGTCGAAACCGGATATTCGCTCGCCGCGCCTGATAATCACCGTAGTTCGAGCAGCTCGATACTTCCAGCCAGGCCTCCACTCCGGGCGCCCAGGCCTCGAGATCGTACGTCATGGCGTTGCCGAACCCCAGATCGCCCCCCGGCAGAAGGACCCTCCGATAAGGTAGCTCGAGCAGCTCCAACACCCGCTCTGCATGCCCGGTCAGGACCTCCAGTTCTTCTTCGGATCGGGCCGGCGCCACGAAACGCACGAGCTCGACCTTGTCGAACTGATGGACGCGCAGCAAACCCCGTGTGTCCTTGCCCGCCGCGCCGGCCTCCCTCCGGAAGCAGGGCGTATAGGCGACGTAGGCGAGCGGCAGCACCTCTCCCTCCAGGATCTCTCCACGGTAAAGGTTCGTGACCGGGACCTCCGCCGTCGGCACCAGAAACAGGTCATCCGGGTCCGTCCGGTAAGCATCGGCCTCGAACTTCGGGAGATGTCCGGTCGCGGTCATCGAATCCCGGTTCACCAGGTAAGGCGGCGCGAGCTCCGTGTAGCCATGCTCGGAGACGTGCGTATCCAGCATCAGCTGGATGAGCGCGCGCTGAAGGCGGGCGCCCTGTCCCACGAAGAGAGGGAACCCGGAACCGGTCAGCTTCGCGCCCCGCTCCAGGTCGAGCAGACCCAGTCGCTCACCGATGGTCCAATGCGGCTCGAACCGGGCGTCGGGCGTCGGGGGATCCCCCCAAGCGCGCACAACCTCACCCTCTCCCTCCTGGCCCGGCGGAACCCGTGGATCGGGCAGGTTCGGTATCAGAAGCAGGAGCGATTGCAGCTCCTGCTCCACGCTGGTCAGCTCCGAATCCAGAGCGCGGATCCGTGCCGCCACCTTCTGCATCTCCGCGACGATATCATCCGCATCCGCTCCCTCGCGCTTCCGTTCACCGATCTCTCGAGAGCGGGCGTTCCTCTCCGCTTTGAGCCCCTCGACCTCGCCGATGAGCTCGCGTCGCTCCCGATCTGCTTCGATCGCACGATCGATCAGATCGGCAAGCGCCGGGTCGCCTCGGAGGGCCAGCCGCTCCAGGCAATCGTCCCGGTGCTCACGGATGTATCGGATATCGAGCATGACCGTGCCGGCTCAGACCTCTCCGGCCTCACCGGGCACCAGGTTGGGGTTCTCGCAGTTCGGATTCGCCAGCTGCTTGAACGTCAGGCGTCCGCGAACGAGGTCGATATCCAGGATCTCGAGCTTGCCGAACCGAACGAAGCCCAGCGACCCGCATTGCCGCCGACTCACGGCGGCCAGCACGTCGCCCACCTGGACCGGGACGGGCTCATCCGTGATATATCCGCTCTCGGGAGCCCGAGTCAGGCCTTCGAACGACTCGGGAACGATCTGCAAGCCAGCGGTGGACGGCTGCTCCAGCACTGAGGCGCGCGGAAAGAGTTGCGCCGTGCCATCCGCTTCGAGCGCGAAGGCAAAGTCCCACTGGCCCGACTGATCGGTCCTCACCGTCGACAGGACGATCCAGCTGAACGCGGAGGGCTCGACCAGCGGCCCGGTACGAAAGTCCGCGAGCGTGGCCTCCCCAGGCTCGTCGGGAACCGGCACGCCGACCACGGAGTCCCCGCAGCCCGGCAGCAACAGCGCCAGGCATGTAGCGGCCAGGAACCGCGACACACCTCTCAATGGACCCCCTTTTCTGCAACCAGCAAAGGCTATGACCAACGCTCGCCAGGAGATCCTGGCCTCCTCGAAGATGCTCGGAGGGCACCAGCCGGGTCAAGTACGCTAAGTTGCTGATACACTTGATATTTCCGGACTGATCGGTTGACTCCCGATGCGGGTCGCCGGTACGTTGCCACGCCGTACGCATGCTTCGGCCCGCACCGCCGAGCGCCCCCGTCTCGGCGCAGCGCTTGTTCCGGCGACGAACGCGGCCGTGCAACCGATACTCGGAGCCTGTGAATACGGACATCCTGTGAGTCAGTTCCAGCGTCCGTTCGCCGTCGTCCTGGCGGGCGGCGTCGGGTCGAGGTTCTGGCCGGCCTCCCGCCCCGAGCGACCCAAGCAGCTTCTCCCCCTGGGCAGCGACCGTCCCCTCATCGTCGACACGGTGGAGCGGGCCATCCGGCTGGCCGGGCCCGCTCGGACCTTGATCGTGACGGGCGACCGGCTGGTGGAGCTCCTCCGTGACGAGCTGCCGGAGCTGACCGCCGACAGCTTCCTTGTGGAGCCCATGCCGCGAGGGACGGGCCCCGCTCTCGCCTGGGCCGCCCACGAGATCGCGCGCCGAGAGCCGGAGGCGGTCATGGTCTCCCTTCACGCCGACCACGTGATCGAGCCTCTGGAGGACTTTCTCGAGACGCTACAGCGTGGTGTGTCGGCGGCAGGCGACGAGCGCCTCTTCTGCCTGGGAATCGTCCCGAGCCGACCCGAAACCGGCTATGGCTACGTCCGTCTGGGTGACAAGATCGGACCCGACGTCTACGAGGCAGCGGAGTTCGTAGAGAAGCCTTCGCTGAAGAAGGCCCGTGAATACCTGGACTCGGGTGAATACCTGTGGAACAGCGGAATCTTCGTCTGGCGAGCGGTCGATCTTCTCACGGCGGTTAGGCGACACGCCCGGGAGATTCCGCTCGACCTCCTCGAGGCCGGCGACGTCGACGGCTTCTTCGGGCGCTCGGAGCTGATTGCAGTGGACGTCGCAGTGATGGAGAGAAGCAACCGCGTGGGAGTCGTGGCCGCGAGCTTCCGCTGGGACGATGTCGGCGGGTGGAACGCGCTTCACCGGACGCGACGCCCTGATGGGGAGGGCAACGTGATCCTGGGGTCGGGAAGGGTCGTCGAAGGCTCGGGCAATGTGGTGTGGTCGGAAGACGGCCGTGTGACGCTCTTTCGCGTCGAGGACCTCGTGGTCGTCCACAGCGGAGGCCACACCTTCGTCACGACGCGCGAGGAAGCCTCGGAGATGAAACGGATATTCGATCGCCCCGATCAGCACGAGAACGAGGCAACGAAGCGTAGGGGGCAGTCGTGAAGCTCTACGTCTTCGATGATCGCCGGGCCGGCGATTGGCGGCCATACGCGCTGAGCCGGCCCTGCGCGGAGCTATGGTTCGGCACGGATTCGCTGCGGGGGCGGCTGGAGAGGTTCGCCGGTACCGTCGCGAGCGGGATTATCACGCGCTCCTGGCTCGGCTCGTTCTCCGAGGATGGCGCCCCGCCCGTCATCTCTTCAGAGGCTCTGGGGGATGACGAGGAGCGGCTTTTCCTCTGCTGTCGGGCCGTGCCCGATCCGGCCGCCAGGTTCGAGGTCCCCGATGGTCCGGCCACGTTGGAGATGGAAGGCGAGATCGTTGGCGCGTATCTGCCGTCCGGCTCGGCGCCGCCGCGAGACGATTGGTTCGCCGACCCGTCGCCACTCGGCGGAGCCGCACTCGTCGTCGAGGGAGAGGTTCTGCATCACGTCTGGGAGATGGTGGAGCGCTCGGCGGACCGCACCGCCGCGGATCTGGAGAGCGCGCTACCGGGCGTTCCCGCGGCACCGGCGTCCGGGGGATGGGAGCGGCTCGGAACCGCTTCGCTGCAGTTGGCGTCGGACGTACGCATCGAGCCCGGAGTGCTGTTCGATCTCCGGGATGGGCCGATATGTCTCGATAAGGAGGTCGAGGTGCGCGCCGGAACGCGCCTCTCCGGACCTCTCTATGCCGGTCCTTCAAGCCGTCTCCTCGGCGGATCCATTTCCCGGCTCTCGGCCGGCCCATTCAGCTACGTGCGCGGCGAGGTCGAGGAATCCGTCGTGCTCGGATATGCGAACAAGGCGCACGATGGGTTCCTCGGGCACGCCTACGTGGGGCGCTGGGTGAACCTTGGGGCGCTCACCACCAACAGTGACCTCAAGAACACGTACGGAACCGTCCGGCTCGCCGGCCCGGCCGGTGACGTCGACACGGGGTTGATGAAACTGGGCTGCCTGATCGGAGACCACGTCAAAACGGCCATCGGAACGCTGATCCCGACGGGAGCCGTGATCGGTTGTGGAGCGAACGTGCTCTCAAGCAGGCCGGAGAAGTGGGTGCCTGCGTTCAGCTGGGGCGGGCCGGACACCGTGCACCGGAAGGACGGGTTTCTGCGGACGGCCGAAGTGTCAGCGAGCCGGCGCGGGGTCCGGTTCGGTGACAAGGAGCGGGCTTGGCTCTCCGAGGTTTGGGATACGGCAACGGCAGCGCACCGGTGAGCCGCCAATCATGCGCGTAGCAGCGCTGGGAAGCGGAAGCCGCGGGAACTCGCTCCTCGTCGAGGCCGGGGACACGCGCCTTCTTGTAGACGCAGGCCTCAGCGGACGCCAGATCGAGCGGCGCCTCGCGGCGCTCGAGATCGCGCCCGAAAGCATCGCCGCCATCGTCGTCACTCACGAACACCGCGACCACACGAGCGGCGTCGGCGTATCGGCCCGGCGCTGGGGTTGGCCCCTCTACATGAGTCGCCGAACGGCTACCGCCTGCCGAAGCCTGCTCTCCGGCAAGGAGGAGATCCGGATCTTCGAACGGGAAGCCACGTTCCGGATCGGAACCGTAGAAGTGCACGCGTTTCTCACCAGCCATGATGCCGCGGATCCACTTGCCGTCACGCTGAGGGATTCGGATTCCGGCCTCAAGATCGGTGTCGCCACCGACCTCGGCCGGCCCACCGGTCCGGTGCGAAACGCGCTCCGAGCCTGCCATTTCCTCGTCCTCGAAGCGAATCACGACGACCTCCTGCTCCGTGACGGCCCGTATCCGTGGTCGGTCAAGGAACGCATCGGCGGAAACCGGGGGCATCTCTCCAATCGGATGGCGGCCGAGCTGGCTGCGGAGCTTCACCATCCAGAGCTGGGCGGCGTCCTGCTCGCACACATGAGCGCGGAATGCAACGACGGGCCGCTCGCCGTGCGCACGGTCGCCGAGGCGCTGTCCGGACTGAACTACACAGGCCTAATCGAGGTGGCGACGCAGGAGCGTCCGACGCCGCTCTACGACGTCGCGGCGCTTCGCTCTCGAGTCATGGATGGGGAGCAGCTCCACCTGTTCGCCGGTCGGCGCGGCTAGCGTACCGCCTGGGAAGCGGAGCGGTCATGCGGGGACAGCCGGTCCGCAACGGCTGCCTACAGCAGCCTCAACACGTCGTTCGTGATCACCCAGACCATCAGACCCACGACGAGCACGAGCCCCACCTGCGTGAGTCGAATTCGCTGCTCGACACTGAGAGCCTTCCCTCGAACGGCCTCGAAGGCCAGGAAGGTCAGATGGCCACCATCCAGGACCGGCACCGGTAGCAGGTTGAGAATGGCCAGATTGACGCTGATGATCGCCATGAAGGACAGGAGGGACCAGAAGCCAGCGCGCGCGGCGCGCCCGGACAGCTGTCCGATCAGTATCGGGCCGCCCACCTCTTTTGCGCTGCTCTGGCCGCTCACGAGCTGGCCCAGAAACTCCAGCGTCGTCCTTACCCAGTACCAGGTCCTGAAAGAGCCCTCGGGTATCGCTTCCGTCCAGCTGAGCGTGCGATAGCCACCCTCCGGGTCGGACGTGACCCCGATCTGACCGATGTCGACCGAATCACGGACCACTTCGCTCCATATGCTGACCCTCCGCGGAACGACGTTGAGGCTCAGGCGCTTGCCGTCCCGCTCGACCCCGACGCGGATCGGGGTCTCGGGGCTCTGCTGCACCAGAAGCGCAAGCTCGTCGAACGCCCTGACTCGTTGGCCCTCCACGCTCAGGATGTGGTCACCGGCCTGGAAGCCGGCCGCTGCCGCCGGCGAATCCTCCTGAACTTCACTGATCAGCGCGAGTTGGACCCCCTGCGCCTTGGCGACGAGGATAAAGGCCGCGACCGCGAAGAGGAGGTTCATGAGGACACCGGCCGAGATCACCAGCGTGCGGGCAGGCAGCGACTTCGCGTCGAAATCACGTGGTGAGGGCTCTCGACCTCCGGACGCGCCGCCCTCCAGCATGCCGATCCCCTCTTCCTCCGCCATCCCGGCCATCTTCACGTAGCCGCCCAGAGGGAACCAGGAGATCACATACTCCGTCTCTCCCCGCCTGAAGCCGAACATCTTCGGCCCCAGCCCGAGCGAAAAGCGCTGCACCTCGATGTCGACGGCCTTGGCCGCGAGGAAATGACCGAGCTCGTGCACGAAGATCAGCACACCGAGCACGACCACTGTGGCCAGAACGGTCACCATTGTATCCATGAGCTGCTTTCACCCCAGCTGGCAGTTTGCGGTTCCGATGAAGGGTCCAACCGGTCGCGGGCGACGTCCGAAGCTCGCGACCGAGCGGGCGAGACTGATTGCAGGATCGGTGCCCCGGGAATGCTCGCCCCACCTCGCGCTGCTGGTTCCTTCAAAGACCCGCCGCGGTGAAGAAGAGAAAAGCGCCGGGAATGGTCCAGAGAAGCGAATCGAGTCGATCGAGGAAACCCCCATGTCCCGGGAGCAGGGCGGACGAGTCCTTCTGGCCGCATTCCCGCTTCAGGGCGGATTCCACGAGGTCCCCGAGGATCGCAAGTATGGCGATCAACATGCCGAAGAGTAGGGACCGGGCGACCCCTCCGGCCGAGGGAAGCACCCAAAGACCGTAAAGAAGGCCCGCGACGGCCCCGGTCAGTATGCCAGCCAACCCTCCCTCGACCGTCTTGTTCGGGCTGATGGTCGGAGACATCTGTCTGCTTCCCAACAACTTACCGCCGGTGTACGCACCGGTGTCGGTAGACCAGGTGACGACGATCGGATAGAAAAAAAGTAGCGTACCCTCCACCCGATCGGGGAGGAACCACTCTCGCAGCGGCACGCCGAAGCTCAAGAGGGCACCGATGTACAGCGCTCCGAAAACCGTCACAGAGGCGTTGGAGATGGGACGGTCGGGGGGCGGCAAACGGAAGGTGGCGACGGTGGCGGCGACAGCGATCGCGACCACGGCCACCACCCAGGCCAATGGGAATCCCGAGTCCAGCACGGCGAGCGGGAGTGCGACGGTGGTGAGTGCACCGACGCTCATCAGAGGCCGGTGTCCGATCTTGCGCATCATCGTGGCGTACTCCCAGTAGCCGACGGCTCCGAGGAAGCCGAGGCCGAGGGCGAGGAAGATTCCGCCGGCGTAAACCACGATAATGGAGGCGGGAATGCCTACCGCGGCGACGACGAGTCGGCGACGCAGATTCTTCACGGGCGCGCCTCGCCCCCCGTGGCCGGATGGGTCCAGCGGGAGACGCGGCCAGCGCTCCGGGAGTGTGGGCTCAAACCTCTACGCGGCCGTATCGGCGCTCGCGCCGCTGATACTCCAGGATCGCCTCGAAGAAATGCGCGCGATCGAAGTCGGGCCAGAGGACGGGCGTGACGAGAAGCTCCGCGTAGGCGATCTGCCAAAGGAGGAAGTTCGATAGGCGCTGCTCTCCCGACGTGCGAATCAGCAGGTCCGGATCTGGCAACCCGGCCGTGTAGAGCTCGCGCTCGAAGCGCTCCGCATCCACCTCTTCGGGCTTGAGCTGGCCGGCCAGTGCCGCACTCACCAGACGACGTGCCGCGCGAGAGATCTCCGAGCGCGATCCGTAGCTGTCTCCGAGCGCGATCCATAGCTGAGGGCCAGGTGGAGCGAGAGCGCCGACCCCACCCGGGTCGCGTTGCTCAAGCGGTCGACCGCCTGGCGAGCCTCGGGCGATATCCGCTCCAGATCGCCGAAGAAGTTCACACGAACACCACGTTCCCTGAGTTCGCTCTCCTCGCTCTCCGCGTACTCCACGAGCAGATCCATCAGGGCGGTGATCTCCGAGGTAGGACGAAGCCAGTTCTCGTTCGAGAAGGCGTACAGCGTCAAGTGACGCACGCCCAGCTCGAGCGAGGCGATGACGGCCTCTCGAACGGCCTTGGCGCCCTCGCGGTGGCCCTCCCAGCGGGGAAGCCCTCGCGCCTCGGCCCAGCGTCCGTTGCCATCCATGATGACGGCCACGTGTGTCGGAATCTCTCCCCGCAGCGTCTCGGCGAGTAAGCGCTCTCTGATCTTAGTCTGCTCGATGTCAGGCATGGCGCCGCATTTTGACACCCTCGGCCGAGGGTGTCAAAGCACCCGGCAACCGGCGGGCGCGACTCCGGATCAACACGCCCCATCGATCGACGTCGTGGCCACCGACTCCCCGTGACGCCGCAGGCTCCGCACACCCCCTCGAAAGCTGTAGGCCTCGTACCCCTTGGACTGCATGCGTTCGGCGAGGTGGGCCGTAAGGATCCCTTCGGAGCAATAGAGCACATAGGTGCGATCGCGAGCCAACCCCGCGAACTCGCGCGACAACTCATCGTACGCACGGTGCTCGGCACCAGGCCAGTGCCAAGCCAGGAAGGCCTCCGCATCGCGGGCATCGATCACGACTGCGTTCGCGGGGATCTCGCTCACGAACAGGTGCGAGCCGACGAGATCCGCGGTATCCAGGCCTCTAAGCCGGAGCATCTGCCGATCGGCGACGGCCCTTGACAGGACGGCCTGGTCGATGCCCTCCTCCATCGCCGCCACCCGCTCGGAACGCGCCGCCGTGACCGGTCGGTCCGGAACGATCGCGCAGTATTCCCTCACTCTGGCCGAAAGGTCGTGGGTTTCGATCACCCTGGCTCGATCGAGGATCTGCTCCTTGTCGAAGCCAAGCAGTGGACGGAGCACGGGCAGCGGAGCGATCGCGTCGATCGCCCTCAGATTCGCGAGCGTCTGCGAGGACACCTGCCCGATCGACTCCCCCGTGACGATCGCGTCGGCGCCAACCTCTTCAGCGACCGCGGCCGCCGCCAGATACATCATCCGTTTCAGGGTCACCTGCCAGTAGGACGGTTTGACGGTCGACTGAAAACCTTCCACCACGGATTCGAAATCGACGACGTGTAGCTTCGGCTGCGTACCGTAGCTCCATCGGTCCGCCAAGACCTTCACCACCTCGATCGTTAGCCGTTTGTACGCCGCTCCACCCAGATTGCAAAACAGGTATTCGGCCTCGACCCCACGCCTCAGCACCATCCAGGCGGCGACGGCGGAGTCGAACCCGCCGGAGATCAGCACGACCGCCTTGCCCTGCACACCCAGCGGCAGTCCCGCCGCACCAGCTCGCGGTCTGCCCACGAAGTAGGCCTCTCGATCCCGCACCTCGACACGCACCTCGACTTCGGGGTTGGAGAGATCCACGGTGGCGCCCGGGTTGAGGACCGCACCGAGCTCCCGCTGGATGTCGTACGAGTTGAAGTCATGCTCGCCGGTACGACGCGCTCGGACGGCAAACCGCCGCCCCTGTACACGATCGGCGTACAGGCGATGGCCGAGATCCACGATCTCGCTCAGCGAGGCATCGCAGCGTCCCTCGACGACGGAGTACGAACTGATGCCGAAGACCCGCCCCAACGGATCGAGGATGCCGGGATCGGGTGAACAGACGTGCAAGCGACCCCAGCCGCGCTTCACAGTGCAGCGGAGTCCGTGCGAACGGCACGCGTCCGCGATGTTCTTGGCCAGGCGCGCCTCGAATCGGGTTCGGGTGCGCTTCGCCTTGATGCTCAGCTCCCCGCTGAACCGAACGAGGACCTCGATCGGTTCGGTCCCTTCTGTCATGGCGAGGCTCTCATTCAGATCGAGCTTTCCTCCTGTTCAGCCGAGCCGCTACGCGAGGTTGGCTGCCATCAAGCCGGCCTATTCCGAACTCTAGCAGGAATACCCCGAAACGAAAGCCCCGTCGCACCGCGACGGGGCCTCTCGTGCAGATGGCAGGGGCGGGATTTGAACCCGCGACCCAGGGCTTATGAGTCCCCCAAAAAAACGCGGCCGGAGAAGGCTCCGGCCAGGTGGACACCGCTATCGAGTAGCGGGGGCGTGATTCGAACCCGCGACCTTCGGGTTATGAGCCCGACGAGCTACCAGACTGCTCCACCCCGCAGTGTAACTGGCAATCTAGACTTGAGTTGCCTACCGGGCAACCTGACGGCTGTCGCCCGCATCGACCTCTATGAAGCGGAAAAGTCGCTCACCGTCGCGGATGAATCCGTACCGCTCGCGAGCGATCTTCTCGATCACCGCCGGTGTGGATTCCAGGCTGTCGGCCCAAGCCGCCAGCGAGTCGGTGACCGCCGCCAGGGAGTCCACGCGCTGACCGAGCGTTCGCTGCTCCTGGCGCAACATCCGAAGATCGAAAGACGAGTACTCACCGCCCAGGACAAGGTAGTACCCGCCGGCCAGCCAGAGCGCCGCCACGAGCGCTCGCTGGCCGAGTCTTCTCAGCCTTTCGGACATGAGCCTCGGATCGTGAGGCGATGAGCGGGACGCCTTAGGATCGCAACATGTAAACGCCCGCGCCAGGGTACGACGCCGCCGAGCCCAGCTCGCGCTCGATCCGCAGCAGCCGATTGTACTTTGCCACCCTCTCGGAGCGGCACGGGGCACCTGTCTTGATCTGTCCCGCTCCGGTGGCCACGGCAAGGTCCGCTATGAAGGTGTCCTCCGTCTCTCCGGAGCGGTGTGAGATCACGACCCCGAAACCAGCCGCCTGAGCCAGGCGAACGGCGTCCAACGTTTCGATGACCGTACCGATCTGATTCAGCTTGATCAGGATCGCGTTGGCCGACTTCTCCTCGATCCCCCGACGCAGACGATCCTCGTTCGTCACGAACAGGTCGTCGCCCACGAGCTGGATCCGGTCCCCGAGCCGGGACGTCAGGCGCCGCCAACCCTCCCAGTCATCCTCGGCCAGTCCGTCCTCCAAGCTCACGATCGGATACTCCGCCGTCCAGGCGTCATAGAGATCGATCAGCTCCCCGGCGCGCAGTTGGCCGGACTCCCCGGCGCTCTCGAGCCGATACCTTTCACCAGCCGGATCCCAGAGCTCCGTCGCGGCCACATCGAGGGCCAGTGCCACGTCCCGTCCTGGCTCGTATCCCGCATCCCGGATGGCGGAGAGTATGAGATCCAAGGCCTGACGATTCGACTCCAGATCGGGAGCCACCCCTCCCTCATCTCCGACGGCCGTCGAACGCCCGTCCGCCGCCAGGCGGCTGCGTAGAGCATGGAACACCTCGGCGCCCGCTCGGAGTCCTTCGGCGAAGTCGGCGGCACCTACCGGGACGACCATGAACTCCTGGATATCCACGTTGTTGTCGGCGTGCACGCCGCCGTTCAGGATGTTCAGCATCGGAACCGGGAGGACACCGGACGCGTCCGACGCCGGGCCGCTCTCGCCCGTCCGTGACCCAGCGGCGGGTCGGCCGGCCGTCGCCAGATACCCATATAGCGGCTCGGCTCGTTCCGTGGCGGCGGCACGCGCGTATGCCATGGAGACCGCCAGGAGCGCGTTGGCGCCCAGGCGGGCCTTGTTCGGCATGCCGTCGAGCGCGATCAGACGCTCGTCCAGATCACGCTGACCCTCGAGGGCGACCCCCGAGATCGTCTCGCTGATCTCGCCTGCGATAGAGGACACGGCCCGGTGCACCCCCTTGCCGCCATAGCGCGACGGATCGCCATCGCGCAACTCCACGGCTTCGTGCCGGCCGGTGGACGCTCCGCTCGGAACGGCCGCTCGCCCCGAGGCTCCACCCTCTAGGCTGACCTCCGCCTCGACGGTCGGATTGCCTCTCGAGTCCAGGACCTCCAGGGCGGCGATGCTCTTGATGATCGACATGTATCTCCTCTATTGCCTCACACTTCGATGTCGGACGCCTTCGCACGCAAACTGTCGCTCGCCGAAGTAGGCTACAAGGCTCGCGCCGACCGAGCGGCGTGAGCCCGCCTGGGTTCTATGACGGGCCGGGGCTACGTTGACGCCCTGTCACGAAACTGTCCAACAAGGAGGAAACGGATGAGCACTCCGATCAGGAGATCCCGTCTAGACTTGAGGAAGACCTTCCGGGGTGCGGGCGCGATAGGCGCCGGAGTCCTGGTGCTTATCGTAGCGATGTTGCTGCTGTTCGGCTTCAATCGAGTCAATGACTTCGAGGTCGCCGTGAAGCGGAACCCGCTGACAGGAGCCGTGGATTCGCATCCCTACCGCCAGGGACTCTACCACTCGATCCTGCGCTCCTGGACGAACTACTCTCTCCGAGAAATGGAGTATCCGCCCTCCGGCCAGAGCGAGCGGCTGCCCGCCCTCACCTCCGATCAGTTGACCATCGGAGTCGACGCAGCGTATCGATACCGCCTCAACCCCGACTCCGTGGTGCACCTCTATCTGACGGTCGGGGACAACCGCGCCATACACAACTTCGTGTACAACACCTACCGGTCGGCGGTGCGGGATGCGGTCGCCGAGGTCGTCGCCGCCAATATCCTCTCCCGCGAGCGCGTCGGCATAGGCGGGCGGATCGAAGACCTCATGGCCGAGAACCTCTCGCCCCGGGGAATCGTGATGACGGCCTTCTTCGTGCGCGAGATCGAGCCGCCGGAAGCGATCCGCCTGGCGATCGAGCAAAAGCTCGCTCGGGAGCAGCAGGTGCAGGCAGAGGGCTTTCAGACCCAGGTCGTGGAGGAGCAGGCCAATCAGAAGCGTGCCGAAGCCGCCGGCATCCGGGACGCCCAGGAGATCATCGCCACGAGCCTGACCGGGACCGCCGGCCAGCGCTACCTCTATTGGCGGTACCTCGAGATGCTCGGGGAGGTCGCCCAGGGCACGAACAACATGGTGATCGCGCCGACGGAGGGTGGCATCCCGCTCTTCTTCACCCCGGGCGGCTAGACGGGTAGACCCTAGAGGCTGCCGGACCGCTAGGCGGAGGAGGAACTCCGGGCTCTGAGAGGCCGGAGTCGCCGCGCCTCTTCGAGCATCCCGCGGATCTCGGCCCGCGAGCGGGCAAGCAGGTCGTCCCGGTCCCCGGCGTCGAGCCCGCTCAAGTCGATCGGGGCCCCGCAGTGCATCAGGAGGGGACGCGGCCGGAGCCGGAACCCGTCGGGCATGATCTCGGCGCCACCGTCGACGACGATCGGTACCAAGGTGGTCCGGGTCTCGATCGCAAGGGCGAAGGCTCCTTTCTTGAAGGCACCCAGCGCGCCGTCCCTGGACCGGGTGCCCTCCGGAAACAGGCCCAGCGACAGTCCCTCGTCTTGCATCCGCTCGCCGGCCCGCCGCATCGCTTCGGCTGCCTGGGATCGATCCTTCCGGTCTATGAAGACGTGACCCGCGTGCCGCATGGCGTGGGCGAACACGGGTATCCGGGACAGCTCCTTCTTGGCGATGAATCGCAGCGAGACCGGCAGCGTCGCGAACATCGCCCAGATGTCGAACATCGACTGGTGGTTGCTGACGAAGATCTGGGCGCCGCCGGGTTGCACGTGCTCCAGGCCGACCACCTCGACCTTCACACCGGCCGCCCACAACACCGCCCGGGACCAGTTCCTGTGCACCCAGTCGTAGGCGCCCTTGTCCGCCTTCAGCAGACCGGCAACGATGGCGAACACGGAAAAGAAGATCGTCGAGACGAGAACGACGACGCCGAACGCCAGCGTGCGAATCACTCGATCCTCTCCGTAGAGAAGTGGTCGAATCCGTCAAGGCCGGCCGGCACGCTCGCGCCGGAGGCGGCCGTCCAGGTCACGCCATCGCCGTCCTCGACGACGCCCACCTTCGTCAGCCTGATTTCGAAGCGGCGCTCGAACTCCGACCGTACCTTGTCGAGGGCGCCTGCCTCGCAGCAAACGAGCAGCTCGTAGTCCTCCCCGCCGGCCAATGCCAGGCCCAATGCCGCATCGTGGTTCGCATACTCCGAGAGAGGCGGCGCCAACGGCACGGCATCCAGGTCGATCCGGAGCCTCGCCTCGGAGGCGGCCGCAATCTGGCGAGCGTCGCCGGCGAGCCCGTCCGAGAGGTCGATGAGCGCGGTCAGATTGGCGTGCTCGACGAGCCAAATCGCCTCCGAAAGCCTCGGCGTCGGCTTCTCGAACGCTGCCCTGGCGCGAGGATCGGGTTCCATCGAACGTCCCCAGGCTTGAACCGCCGCGGCGGCGCCGCCAACCGCACCGGTAAGCCAGATCTCGTCACCCTCGCTCGCTCCCCCTCGGCCTATCGGTCTACGGCTGGCGCCGACGGCACAGACGTCGATGGCGACAACCTCCGGTGAGTGGGCGAGGTCGCCTCCCAGCAATCCGGTCTGGTGCCGGCGGAGGCATTCGCCCATTCCATCGCCGAGCGCGACGAGCATGCTTTCTTCCGTTTCGGGCGGCACCATGAGGGAGACCAGAACCCCGGCGGGACGCGCGGCCATGGCGGCCAAATCCGACAGCGCCGCGGCCATGGCACGATATCCGACGGCCTCCCAACGCAACCAGGCCCGCTTGAAATGAACTCCTTCGACGAAAGCATCCGAGCTGAGCACCACCGATTCCTCGCTCGACCAGGGGATGACGGCCGCGTCATCACCCGGCGGTATCTCGGCCCACGCCGACGTGGCGCGAACGGCGGCAATGAAAGCTCGAATTCGATCGAACTCCGGACCCGGCTTCATGCGCCCAGGCTTCGAAGCCATTCCCTTACCGTCAGGTCGCGCGCGTCTACTCGGCCGGAAACGGCGGCGAGCCGCGCGGCGCCGGAAGAACGAAAAGGTACGGGTGGGCGACCGTCGAGGAATCCTCGATCAGGGATCGCGCCTCCGGGATCCGCTCCGGGAGCTCCGCCGCCGAGTGGCCCACCGGCTCTGGCGCCAGCAGCGCGGCGACGCCGGAGAGGTGAAGCGCGACCGACGCCGCGTCGGCCGCCCCCAGCCCGACCGCGAGCTGGGCGCCGATGAGACCGGTCAGCACATCGCCAACGCCGCCGGTGGCCAGCGCGGCGTCACCGCTCGTGCTCACGCGCACGGGCGCCTCGCCATCGGCCACCCAGGAGGGCGCGCCCTTTAGCAGCACGGCGCAGCGGAGCGCGCGCGAGGCCTGGCTCGCCGCGATGGGCCCGTCGGCCACGATCTCCTCGATCGGTCTGCCGATCAGCCGGCTCAGCTCACCCGGATGCGGAGTGATCAACGATTCCGATGGAAGTCGATCGGCCAGCTCGTTGGCCGCTCCTGCCCACGCGTTCAGCCCGTCGGCATCCACGACCGCCGGCTTCCCCGCCAGGGCTGCCTCCTCCAACGCTGCCTGTACCAGCTCGCGTCGCCCGCTTCCGAGGCCCGGACCCACCGCCAGGGCATCAGCCCACGTCACCGCCTCCCGAACGGCCGATTCATCGTTCCACTCAACGAAGATCGTCTCGGGCGCGGCCTTCTGAACGATGTCGCGATTGGCAGGATCACCCACGACCCGAACGATGCCGGCTCCGGCGCGCACGGCGCCGCGGGCGGCGAGCACGGCGGCGCCGGCCATCCCTCGCTGCCCGGCGATGATCGTAAGGTAGCCGGCATGACCCTTGTGAGCGTTCGCCGGCCGGGGAACGAAGAGGCGCGAGACCCATCCGTCGGTGATGGCGCGGAAGCTCATGGGCTTCTCCGGCGGCGGAAAGCCGATCTCTACAGCGACCAGGTCGCCGCAGTAGCCACGCGCCGGATAGCGCATGAGACCGACGTTCGGCCACCCGAGGCACACGGTAGTTCGCGCCTTGATGCAATCGCCTGCCACGGCGCCGGTCGTGAAATCCGCCCCGCTGGGTCCATCCACGGCCACGATCGGCAGGCCGGAAGCATTTACCGAGCGGATCATGCTCGCCACCGGCTCCCGCGGGGCTCCCGTCACGCCGGTTCCCAGCAGACCGTCCAACACCACCGTATCTCCGGTCAGCAGTGCGTCCAACGCTTCCGGCCCCTCCAGCTCGAGCGGCCAACCGGCCAGAACGTCCGGCTTGGGCGGCTGGGCGGCGCACCGCAAGGCACGCACCTCGCGCCCCCAGGCCGCCAGAGTCCGACTCGCCACGAGAGCGTCGGCACCGTTGTGGCCGCTGCCTGCCAGCGCGAGAATCCGGCCTGCCGGGAAGTCGCGCTGCACGGCATGCGCGATCTCACGGCCAGCTGATTCGATGAGGGCCCGTTCCGGAATCGCTCCCGATTCCGTGGCGCTGCGATCCAGCTCCGCCATCTCGTCGGCCGTCGGAAGCCACACGAGCGCGGCGCCGAAGGGCAGCGATGGCATGGCGGATCTACCTGTCATGATGTTTCGGCGGTCCCGCGGATCATCCCTACGAAGCGGTGGTTTGATCGAGAAAGATAACGCGCCCGCCTCGCTAACGGAGGCGGGCGGGTGCGGCGCGCGTCCGAGCCGTCGGCCTCGGCCGGCGGCTCGGCTCTGCGGCCGCTATTTGAAGGACTGGGACAGAGAGCGGCCGAAGCTGATCTCGCCGTTGTCGATGCGGATGTTGAAGCCGCACTCCGGGTTGGAACATACCCATGCCTTGTACCGAATGGGTGCTCCGTCTCTGCCGTAATCGGACAGCGGGATCAGAACGCCCTCTCCGCATTTCATACAGTCGGGAAATTGCGCCGAATCTTCCACGCGATCACCCCTCCCAGTGGTTGGCGGCCGGCTTCGCACCGCTCCTTCACGCCGAGCAGCTTACGAACGGCTAACGCTGCTCACCCTCCCCACGGATAGCTGGTTTCGAAGGCCTCCTCGAAACTGAAGAGATCCTCGAAATCCTCCGGAGTATCCGTCGGCTCTTTGATCAGTACCCCCGATTCCACGAGCAGGAACACGACGCTGCCCATGTCCGATGTGGAGTGGATGCCCCAGTGCTGGAGCACAGTGCGTGCGAGGGGCCCGAATCGCTCCAACGCGAGGTCCCGAACCGACTCCGCCAGCTCCGCGCCTGTAAGGTGCCTTGGACGCTCGAGCTGCAGCAGGCGATGATGGAGCGCTTCGAGCACGAAAAGGTACGCCGCCTCCGCATAGCGCGGATTCCGCAGGGCCAAGCGGCCCAACACATCGGCCGTCGGAGACGAATTCATCTTCGCTACTCTCGCGTCCATCCTGTGCGTCGAAGGTCGGCTTGTGCAGCGCAGCGCGTGGGATGCAACCTCAAGCACCGTAGCGAACAACAGGCTTTCGCAACACGAAGGCGAATCTGACGGGCCGGTCTTGGAAGGTCAAGTGCCGGCCGTGCCCTGCGTCCGAAACTGCGGGTCGCCGCGGGCGCCGTGTCAGGCCGGAAGGAGAATCGACTCGTCACCCCCCGTGATCCTGATCCTGCCCGCCGTCGAGTCCGTGAGGACGGACCGAAGGCTGGCCGCGGCGGCCCGCGGAACCCCGATCTCGAGCTCGGTTGACTCGGAGAACCTCTCCTCCAATCGCACGGCATCCGCGGCGGCGAGCGCACGCATGACCACGCCCGTGTCGTCGTAGCCGAAGCGCAGGCGCAGCTTGACCCCTCGCACCAATCTTCGCCGGGTCGTCGACGCCAATGCCTGCCCCGCCGCGGTGGCGTACGCCCGTGCGAGCGGGCCCGTGCCCAGCTTCGTTCCGCCGAAGTAGCGCGTCACCACGACGGCCGCATCGGTGAGCCCGCTGCCGACGAGGGCGTCCAGCACCGGACGCGCACCCGTACCAGCAGGCTCGCCATCGTCGTCCAGCAGCTCGGACCCGGCAGCGAGACGTGCGGCGAGCACATGGTGGGTCGCGTCGTGAAAGCGTCGACGAACATCCGCGCGAAACTCGCGGGCCTCGTTCTCGGAGGAGACGGCGCGCACGGAGGCGATGAACCGGGAGCCGCGCTCACGGTGCTCGGCGCTCGCGGCTTCGGCGGGGATCTCGATCAGCTCGGCCGAAGGCGCCTCGTGAGGGCTCAGCTCGCGGAGCCGGCGCCGGCCGGCTCATACAGCGGGAAAGCCTCGCACATCTCCAGTACCTCCGCGCGAACCGCTTCAATCACCGAGTCGGATCCGCCTGATCGGAGCACTCGGTCTATCATGGCGGCGACCGTGCCCATCTCGACATCCGACATCCCGCGGGTCGTGATCGCCGAGGTGCCGATGCGTATTCCAGACGTGACGAAGGGAGACCGGGTCTCGAACGGCACCGTGTTCTTGTTCACCGTAATCCCCGCACGCTCGAGCATCTCCTCACCGTCCTTACCGGTGAGCTCGGTGTTGCGAAGGTCGACCAGGATAAGGTGCGTGTCTGTCCCGCCTGCCACGAGCTGATAACCCAACTCGGCGAGCCTCTCACCGAGCACCCGGGCGTTGTGGACGACCTGGCCCGCGTAGGCGCGAAAACCTTCGCTCTGGGCCTCCCGAAGGGCGACCGCTTTCGCCGCGATCACGTGCATGAGGGGTCCGCCCTGCATCCCCGGGAAGACCGACTTGTCGATCGCCTTTGCGTGCTCCTCGCGGCAGAGGATGAGGCCGCCGCGCGGCCCGCGCAGCGTCTTGTGGGTGGTCGTGGTGACGACGTCCGCATGAGGGATCGGGGAGGGATGCACGCCCGCCGCGATGAGACCGGCGATGTGCGCCATATCCACCAGCAGGATCGCGCCTACCTCATGCGCGATATCGGCAAACTCCTCGAACGGAAGAGTGCGGGGGTAGGCGCTGGCACCCGCCACGATCATGTGGGGCTTTTCGCGCTGGGCGGTCTCGCGCACGGCATCCATGTCGACCAGACCATCCGCCTCGCGGACACCATAGTCGACGACCCGATAGAGCTTCCCGCTGAAATTTACCGGAGAGCCATGGGTGAGGTGGCCGCCGTGGGAGAGGCTCATCCCGAGAATCGTGTCCCCGGGGCTCAGGAAGGCGAAATAGGCGGCGATGTTGGCCTGTGACCCGCTGTGCGGCTGCAGGTTGGCGTGGTCCGCCTGAAATAGCTCCTCGGCACGACGTCGAGCGAGGCTCTCGACCCGGTCCACGTACTCGCAACCGCCGTAGTAGCGCTTCCCTGGATAGCCCTCCGCGTACTTGTTCGTGAGGACCGAGCCCATAGCCTCCAGTACCGCTGGGGAGACGAAATTCTCGCTCGCGATGAGCTCGAGGCCACGCCGTTGCCGGTCCGATTCATCGCAGATCGCCTTGTAGATTTCCGGATCGGTTTCAGCCAGCTTGCCTTCCGGAGTGAGCCACGAAGGGGCTGTGGCTGCCGTTCCGTTTCGTGGCTCGGTCATCATCGCTCGCTTGGCAAGAGTGTCGGGCTCGATTCAGACATGGGACCGGTGCAGTCTCGCGACCTGCTCCACCCGCCGCATCGCCAGTCGGTCCGCCGCTTCGGCGCTGGTGATTCCCTCCTCTTCGGCCAGCTCGAAGATGCGGGAGAGGACGCCATAGATCTCGCCCGCCTTTCGCTTGGAGCGATCCAGCGTCCACCCGACGAGTTCCGAGTACACGTTGATCAGGCCGCCGGCATTGATGACGTAGTCCGGCGCGTAGAGGATGCCGCGCTCACGGAGGCGGTCGTCGTCCTCTTCCGTCTCCAACTGGTTGTTCGCAGCGCCGGCGACGATATCCGCGTAAAGCCGGGGGATCGTCCGGCTGTTCAGCACGGCCCCGAGTGCGCACGGAGCGAAGATGTCCGCCTCCACATCGTAGATCTCGTCCGGCTCCACGACGACCGCGCCCAGCTCGTCGGCCGCTCGATCGACCCGGTTCTGGTCGATGTCGGTCACGAAGAGCTTCGCCCCCTCTTCAGCCAGATTGCGGGCCAGATAGTAGCCGACGTGGCCGACGCCCTGGATCGCGACCGTCTTCTGGCCCAGGTCGTCGTCACCGTACTTCCTCAGGGCGCACGCCTTCATCCCCCGGTAGGTGCCGAACGCGGTAACGGGCGACGGATCGCCGGAACGCCCCATGATTCCCACGACGTACTCGGTCTCCGTATGCACGTAGTCCATGTCCGAGACCGAGGTGCCCACGTCCTCGGCCGTGATGTATCGGCCACCCAGACTTTCGACGACGCGGCCGTGGGCCCGCATGATCATCTCGCGATAGTGGGTCTTGTTGTCGCCGATGATCACGGCCTTCCCGCCACCGAGATTGAGGCCGGCGATCGCAGCCTTGAAGGTCATCCCGCGAGAGAGACGGAGGACGTCGATGAGGGCGTCGAAGTCGGTCGCATATGACCAGAACCGCGTGCCGCCCAAAGCAGGTCCGAGCGTCGTGTCGTGGATGGCCACGATCCCCTTGTAGCCGCAGGAGGGCTCATAGCTGAACACGACCTGCTCGTGGCCGTGCTCGGCGAAGAGGTCGAATAGCTGTGGCTTTTCCATGCCGGTCGCCTCGACCAATTCGTCGATCCGTACGTCCGTCTGACTCACTAGGCTCCGTCCTTTTCTTTGTAAAGCTGTCCCGCGATGATCCAACGGTGGATCTCGCTCGTGCCCTCGTAAATCTCAGTGATTTTCGAGTCACGGAACAGTCGCTCCACAGGGTACTCGCGGCTGTAGCCGTAGCCGCCAAACACCTGCACCGCCTGTCGGCTGACCCACACCGCCGCCTCGCTGGCCACGAGCTTCGCCGCCGAAGAGAGCCGCCGGCTGCGGGGGTCTCCGGACGAATACGCGCGTCCGGCCCGTTCCAGCATCGCCAGCGCCGCCTCGTATCGCGCCGCCATGTCGGCGAGCTTGAATTGAAGGCCCTGAAACGCGCGGATCTGAGATCCGAATTGCACCCTCTCCTCTGCGTAGTCGAGAGCGTGCTCGAGCGCCGCCTTCGCTATGCCGACGGCCTGCGCCGCGATGCCGAGGCGTCCTCCCTCCAGCGCCGCGAGCGCATAGCGGAATCCGTCGTGGGGCTCGCCGATCAGGTGCTCGGGCCCCAAACGGAGCCCCTCCAAGGCGACCTCCACCGTCTCCGAGCCCCGCAGACCCATCTTCCGCTCCTTCTTGCTCGGGCGGTATCCGGCCGTGTCGGTCGGGACGAGGAAGGCGCCGATGCCGCGTGATCCGACCCGCTCCTCCGGCGAGTCCGTCCGCGCGAACAGGAGAACGACATCGGCCGAGGCGCCGTTCGTCACCCAGGTCTTGGAGCCGGTCAGGACCCACCCGTCTCCATCTCTCGTCGCCTGTGAGGTCAGCGCTGCCGCGTCGCTTCCGGCACCAGCCTCGGAGAGGGAGAAGGCACCGAGCAACTCGCCGCGGGCCATCGGTTTCAGCCACCTCTCCTTCTGCACTTCCGTCCCGTGCCTGAGGAGGATCTGGGTGGGAAGCGAGTTGTGCACGCTCATTGAGACGGATACGGAGGGGTCGCCCCACGCGATCTCGACCAGCGAGTACAGGTAGGTGAGCATGTCCAGGCCCAGCCCGTCGTATTCCTCGGGCACCAACATGCCCAGGAACCCCAATTCGCCCAGCTTGTCCACGGCTGCGCGATCAAAACGATCCTCCTCTTCGTCCCGCTGCTGGGCCAGCGGCCGCAACTCGGACTCCGCGAAGGAGCGTGCCAGCTCACAGATCTGACGCTGCTCCTCCGTCAAGAGGATTCCCAGGGGTGCGTGTAACATCGGCCCGCGTCAGCCCTCTCCGTACGAGTAGAACCCGCGACCGCTCTTTCGACCCAGCCGCCCGGCAGCCACGTATTTCTTGAGCAGAGTACAGGGACGGTACTTGTCGTCGCCAAGGTCACGCTGAAGCACTTCGCAGATAAAGAGACAGGTGTCCAGGCCGACGAGGTCCGCCAACTGCAGCGGGCCCATCGGGTGGTTCATGCCCAGCTTCATCACCGTGTCGATCGCCTCCGGCTCCGCCACTCCCTCCATGAGGCAGAACACCGCCTCGTTGATCATCGGCATGAGGATACGGTTGGACACGAAGCCAGGGAAATCGTTGACCTCCACGGGTGTCTTGCCGAGCCGCTCGCAGAGTTCCACGACGACGGCCGTCGTGGCGTCGCTCGTCTCCAGCCCGCGGATCACCTCGACGAGTTTCATGACCGGCACGGGGTTCATGAAGTGCATGCCGATGACGCGCTCCGGGCTCTCCACGCCCGAGGCGATCTCGGTGATGGAGATCGAGCTCGTGTTCGTGGCCAGGATCGTGTCGGGCCCACTCACTTCCCCGAGCGACGCAAAGACGTCGCGTTTCAGCTCGGCCCGCTCTGGCACCGCTTCTACGACGAGTTGGGCGTCGCTCAGCGCGGAAGGATCCGTCGCCGTTTGGATGCGTGCCAGGGCGTTCTCGGCGTCGCCGGCCAAGATCGCCTCCTTCTTGACCTGCCGCTGGAGGTTGCGCTCGATCGTCGCCATGGCGCCCTCCAGCGCCGATGCGTCGACATCGACCATCAGCACCTCGAGGCCCGCGATCGAGCACACGTGGGCGATCCCGTTCCCCATCGTACCCGCGCCGACAACACCGACTTTCTCTATGCTCCGTCCGTCTGACACGTCTCGACTCCTATCGTTGATCGCTCGGACCGGGCGCCGAGCGAGGCTTCAGCTTCCTTGATCCGTCATCCATCGTCACTCTGCGTCACGCACCGGATCGGCGCGGCGCGGACCGCTTCACGGCCGGCGGCCCGAGCGCGAGCACGCGGAGCGCAGGCCCGGGCCGCTTTCGAGTCGCCACCCAGACGATGCCGGCAAGCGTCACTCCGGTCACGACCCAGCTGGCTTCCGGCCCGAAGGAGCCTCCGGTGAGCGAGCTCGAGCCCCTCAAGACCGGTTCGATGCCCGGAGTGTCAAGGGAAAAACCGGGAACGGCATCATCCACCCCGCTCACCGGCAGATCGGCGGCGACTCCCATCATCCAGTTCCAGCCGAAATGAACACCCGTCACGAACCACAGGCTCATCGTCCGCCACAACGCGGCTCCCAGCAGGATGCCCGCCAGGGCGATGTTGACTAGCGCGAGAGGTGAGACATGTGGATTCAGGGCGTGAAGGCCAGCGAACACAACGGCCGTCAACAGGACGGCCGCAGGACCGCCGAAGGCTTCCGCGATCACTTGCAGCGGATAGCCCCTGAGCAGCAACTCCTCGGCAAACGCAGCCACTGCCAGGAAGGCACTGAGCTCGAGGAAGGCGGCGACGGCGCGTCCGGCGCTGGAAGGCTCCCGCGCCCAGGCGAGGGCCCCGGACGCCACCATGACCAGGACGACGAGGCCCATCAGCGAGACGCCAAGCAGCGCCCCGCTGCCGAACGAGGACGGAACGAGGCGGTCCACGGGCAGACCGAGCGCGGCCAGGGGCTTGTGCTCGATACCCTCCATCATGAACCAGCTCGCGATGCCCGCCGCCGCCAGCGGCATCAGAAAGACCCACCGTTCCGGCCAGGCTCCGGTCAGCCATGGCGCGCCCAGCCACTCCGCCAGCTGGTTGAGAGCGAGCAGAAGGGTCAGGAATGCCACCACGAAGAGCCCGAGCCGCCAACCCGCGCGTAGGCGACCCTCCGACCCGCGCAGGATCACCGGACTCTCACCGAGCTCGGGCGGCTAATCGAGGGCGCCGCGAAGAGGAGCGCGCAGCCGTCCGCCGATAAGGACGACGAGCGCGATCTTCAGAACATCCCCCGGTAGAAACGGAAACACACCCACCCGAAACGCCACCGATTCACCCCCGAGCGCAGCCAGCCACGAGATGCCGGCCAGGTGGATGCATGCGACACCCAGAGTCGCGCCCGCGATCATCGGAAGAGTTCCCCTGGATCTGCCGGCTGCCCATCCGGCGATGGCAGCCGCGAAGGGAAACGCCAGCAGATAGCCTCCCGTCGGCCCGAGCAGGTACGCCAGGCCTCCTCCGGCCATGAAGACCGGAAGTCCGGCGATGCCGGCCCCCAGGTAGAGCAACTGACTGGATGCTCCAAGGCGGGGGCCGAGAACGATGCCGCTCAACAGAACCGCGAACACCTGCAGGGTGAACGGCACCGACGTGCCCGGCAGCGGCACCGCTAATTTCGCTCCCACGGCTGTCAAAGCCGCAAAGACGAAGACCGCCAGCGCCCGCAGAAGACTACGCTCGACGGGTGTCGATTGTGCTCTGGATGATATTGTTTCGTTTGTAGTTATCATATTCAGTATCAAGTACGTTCTATGCTCATGGCAACCGCGTTTCCGCCGCCCAGGCAGAGGGTGGCCAGACCCTTGTCGATATCCCGATCCCGCATCGCGTACACGAGCGTCGTCAGGATGCGCGCACCCGAGGCACCGATCGGGTGCCCAAGCGCCACGGCACCGCCCCGGATGTTGACACGGTCCCAATCCACTCCCAGCTGACGCCCGTCAGCCAGCACCTGTACGGCAAACGCTTCGTTCATCTCGTAGAGACCGTAATCGTCCGCCGTGGTCCCCTCGGCCTCCATCAGCTTCTGCACGGCCACGACCGGCGCGAAGAAGAGGTCGCGGGGGGAGGTCGCGCCGACCGAATATGCTGAGATTCGTGCGAGAATGTCCAGGCCGTGAGCCACGGCGAACGCCTCAGACACGATCACCAGGGCCGCGGCTCCATCATTGAGGCCCGGGGCGTTGCCTGCCGTGACGCTCAGCTCTTGCACCTCGGGGGGCGCATCGGCCCCGAAAGCGGGCTTCAGCTTCGCCATCGCCTCCATCGACGTGTCGCGCCGCGGCGGCTCATCGGTATCGACAACCACGGATCCCTTTCGGCCCGGCACCTCGACGGGAACCACCTCGGCGTCGAACTCGCCGGCATCGATGGCCCTCACCGCCTTCTGGTGACTGGATACCGCGAACTCGTCCTGGTCTTCTCGACTGATCTCGGCCTTCATGGCCGTGTACTCCGCGTACCCGCCCATGTGACACTCGCCGAAGGAACACCAGAGGCCGTCGTTGATCAGCCCATCGATCACCTGGCGATCACCGAACTTGACCCCGGTGCGGTACCCGCGAACGAGGTAGGGCGCGTTCGACATCGACTCCATGCCTCCGGCGACGATCACCTGGTTGTCCCCGGCGCGAATGGCCTGGGCAGCCAGCATCGCCGCCTTGAGTCCGGATCCGCATACCTTGTTGATCGTGACAGCCGGCACCGTCTCTGGAATGCCGCCCAGGATAGCCGCCTGGCGGGCCGGCGCCTGTCCGACGCCCGCCTGGACCACGTTGCCCATGATCACGTCCTGGATCTCAGCGACCGGCACACCCGACCTCTCGACGACTGCCTCGATCGCCTTCGCGCCCAGCGCTGGAGCGGTCAGCGGGGCGAGCCCGCCCAGAAACCGGCCCGTGGGCAGGCGGGCCGCACCGACTATGACCGCTGTATGCTCCTTGTCCATGATCTCTCCATCCTCCGTGTTTGTTCTTCGCATTCGCGCTTCCCACGCGACTAACCGTCGCTGCGCACCTCCGCCACGTCGCAGCCACTGCCGTCGCGAGGACGCGCCACACCCGCGGCCATCTTCGGATCGTGGCAGAGAACGATGTGCCAGTTCCCTGCTCCCGCCCGGGTCAGCCACGTGCGCTTGCTCTCCAGCGTGACCAGCGGCTCGACGTCGTACCCCATGATCCAGGGAAGCCTGAGGTGGGCGCTGGTCGGGGAGAGGTCCGCGGGATAAAACACGGTGTGGCTTCCCGCACGCACGATCACCGACTGGTGGAAGGGGGTATGGCCGGGTGTGCGCACGACGGTGATCCCCGGCACCACCTCCACATCCTCGTCCACGAACTCCAACACGCCCGCCTCCGTCAACGGTGCGAAGCTCGCCGGCAGGTAGCTGGCCCTTACCCGTTCATTCGCCTCGTGGGCAAACTCCCATTCGCCACGTCGAACCAGATAGCGGGCCCGGCCGAACGAGGGACGGATCGCCCCGTCATCGCACAGCACCGGCATGGTCGAAGTGAAGGTGCGTGCAAATGACGAGGTCCACGTCGTCAGGCTCGAACCCAACCTCTCTGAGCGAGTCTTCCAGTCTCGTCGGCCGGCCCGCATTACGAACCCCGTAGATCTCCCGGAACTTGGCATCCTCCTTGTTGCCGAGACCCGTATCCACAAGCACCACCTCTCGACCGGTCTCCACGAGCAGACAGCGCATGGCCAGCGGTATCCGGTTGCGCTCGTCCGCCGGGATCTGGCGCACCCACAGCGGCTTGGGAACGACCCCGAACATCGCGCCACCATCCAGCTTCAGTCGCCCCGCATCCACCGTGCGAACGCGCACCCCACCATCCTCGCAGACAATCATCCGATCGCCCGCCGTCGTCGCCGGCGCTTGGGACGCTCGGACAACCAACTCTGCAGCTCCGCCCAGTGCTTCACGCCCGTCCGCTCGGCCTCGGCCAAGAGCCGAATGAGCAGGAGCGCCGTCGCCCGGGCATCTCCCCACGCGCGATGCCGTCCGTCGATCTCGATGCCGTAGTACCGCGCGAGGGAGTCCAAGCCACGACGCTGCAGACCCGGCAGCGCCTTCCGGGCCAGCCGGACGGTGCAGAGCCGCGGTCCGCACGGGACCAACATCCGGGCCCGCCGGATCTCGGCGCTCACGTACGCCCAGTCGTAGGCTGCGTTGTGAGCGACGAACACACGGCCCTCCAGCCTCTCCCTGAGATCGTCGCAGATATCTCGGAATCTGGGCGCATCGGCCACCATCTCGGCGGAGATGCCGGTGAGGCCCGAGACCCAGCGCGGCACGGGACGATCGGGGTTTACGAGCGTGGTGAACTCGTCCCGGATCACTCCACCGCGAACCTCGGCCAGCGCGATCTCTATGATTCGGCCGCCTCGTGAGACCGGGATGCCGGTCGTCTCCACATCCACGACGGCGAACGAGACGGCATCGAGGCGTCGCTCGTCCCTCGATGGTCGCGTCGCGAGCCGCCAGACGCCGTCGCCGTCGACCTCCACTCGTTGATCTTCGGCCAGCAGCTCGAATACCAGGCGTGCCGCCAATCCCGGAGGCCCGTTGCTCAGGCCGAACACGCGGCCTGCGATCTTGGAGGTGTGCCGAGGCTTCTCCTCGATCAGGCTGACCGCGTGCGAGACGAGCGATGAGCTCTCCGAGAAGCGCAGGCCCGGATCGCTCACTTGGCCGTCCTCATGCGTGGGAGCGCTCCGCTCCGTGGGAGGAGGTAAGCGCGAAGGTCAGCCCTTCGAGCTCCAGCGCCAGGTCCATCGTCCGCACTACGGTCCCCTCGTCTCCCCCGATCTTCACAGGCGCGAAGTTCAGAATGGCTGACACTCCGGCGGTGGCAAGACGGTCGGCGATGTCCGGCGCGGCCTCGGGTGGAGTCGTGATGATCCCGATCTCCACCTCGCGCTCGCGGATGACGCGCTCCAGCGAATCGATGCCGCTCACCTCGAGCCCGCGAAGCCTTGCGCCCACCTTGCTCGCGTCGACGTCGAAGGCGGCCACGATATCGAAGCCGCGTTGGCTGAGCTCCCGATAGCCGAGCAGCGCCGAACCGAGTCTTCCGACACCCACGATGGCGACCCGCCAACGTCTGCCCAGCCCCAGGATTCCCTGCAGGGTCTCGATAAGCTCGTGAACCTCGTACCCTCGACCCCTCTGGCCGAAGGATCCGAACAGACTCAGATCCTTGCGGACCTGTGCCGACGTGACCCCGCTGCGCTCGGCGAGCTCCTGGCTCGAGATCAGCTCCTGCTTTCCGGCGACGACCTTGAGCAGACGGAGGTAAAGAGAAAGGCGGCGAACAGCCGACTCGGAGATCTTTTTCACGCTCCCGCGACGCTTGTGAAATCCTTCACAAGCAAGATATGACGGCAACTACCGCTTCTCAACATGACGGATCAGGCCGCGGGCCAGCGCACGCAATTCCCCTGGATCGAGGGTCTCGGGCCGGTCGCGGAGATCGAAGCCGACGGTCGCCGCGAGCCGCTCGACCTCTTGCTGAGACAGACGGTACTCCGGGGCGCTTCGCAGGATCTTTTGCAGCTGCTTGCGCCGCCGGCCGAAAACCACACGGGTCAGCCTGCGCAACGCCGCCTCCTCCTCCGCGTCCGGTGCCCCCGGATCTGGATCGATCACGACCACGGCCGAGTCCACCGCGGGCACGGGGCGGAACGCGTTCCTGCCAACGCGAAAGGCGACCCGCGGGGCTCCCCGCACCTGCACGCCGACGCTGAGCGCTCCGTAGGTCTTCGACCCCGGACCGGCCACGATCCGCTCAGCGACCTCCCGCTGCACCGTCACCACGACCCGCTCCGCTGCAGGGCGCATGTCCAGAATGCGAAACAGGAGGGGGGTCGTGATCGCGTAGGGAAGATTCGAGAGCACCCGGTAGGCCCGACCTGCCGGGATCAGGGCCGAGAGGTCGACCTCGAGGGCGTCGTCGTGAACCACTCTAACGCTCGGGTCGCCGGAGAATCTGTCGCTTAGCTCCCGGGCCAAATCGTCGTCCTTCTCGACGAGGATGACCTGCGCTACCCTTCCAGCGAGGCGACCGCCGAGTTCCCCGTGTCCCGCCCCGATCTCGAGCACCACATCATGTGGAACCGCATCCAGCTCCCCGAGGATCTTCTTCTGGAGGTTCCGATCGACCAGGAAGTTCTGGCTCAGCGACCGCTTGGCACGCCGATGTTCAGCCGCTTCGGCTCTCATCGCTCCCCTCAGCCGAGCCCTTCGACGCCTTCGCGGCTGGCCGTCAGGCGGCCATGAGCGCGGTGATGCAGGCGACGTAGACGATGTCCTCCGCCGCCGCCCCGCGGGACAGATCGTTCAGTGGACGCGCCAACCCCTGCAGAATGGGACCCAGCGCTTCGGCCCCGGCCAACCGCTGCACCAGCTTGTAGGCGATGTTGGCAGCGTCCAGGTCCGGGAAGATGAGCACGTTCGCGTCGCCGCCGAGAGGCGAACCGGGAGCCTTGTGTGCCGCTACACTCGGCATGAGCGCCGCATCGACCTGGAGCTCCCCGTCCGCCACAACGGAGGGACAGCGCTTCCGGAAGAGCCGGAGAGCTTCGCGAACGCGGTCGACGGAAGCCCCTTCGGCGGAGCCGTGCGTGGAGTATGAGAGGAACGCGACGCGCGGTGCGTCGCCGACGATCATGCGGCGTCCTCGCGCCGCCTGCTCTGCGATCTCCGCAAGCTGGACGGGTGTCGGGTCGGGAACCACGCCGCCATCGGCAAACGTGAGCACCGAGTATCCGACCGGCGTCGGCTCGCGCAGCAGCATGTAGAAGGCGCTGGACACGACTTCCGTCCCGGACGCCATCCCTATGCAGCGGAGCCCGGCCCGGATCACCGTCGCGGTGTCGGCCTCTGCGCCGGCTACTGCCCCGTCCAGCCAACCCGAGCGAACGAGGCCCGCCGCGAACATGAGGGGCGACCCCGCATCGCACCCTTCGGGCGGCTCTGCCGAGGCATCGGCGGGCGGATGAGCGGTGTCCAGGTACTCGACGTCAGGTAGGATTTCGCGGAATCGCTGCAACTCGGGGCCCGAACCCAGGCCCACCGGATGCACGAGGCCTTCGATCGACAGCCTGGCCACGGCCTCGATCGTCCGCTCGTCCCCGAGCTCCGGAAACCCGATTCGGCGCCCGAGAGCGGTCGCTCGCGTGGCTAGCGACCGCAGAAACTCCGCCTGCCCCCTTGATGCGGCTTCCGTGGGGGGCGTCCGCACGCTCCCTGGCGTCATCCGCCGGCAACGCTCGGACCGAGGCGCGCCACCATCACTTCCAGGACGGTGGGAGGAACGAAGGCGGTCACGTCGCCCCCGAGGCGGGCCACCTCGCGGACGAGGGACGAGCTCAGAAAGGTGTACTTGTTGTCCGGCGTCATGAAGATCACCTCGATCTGCGGCCACAGCGATCGGTTCATGAGCGCCATCTGGAACTCGTACTCGAAATCGCTCACGGCCCGGAGGCCGCGAATGATGATCGGGGCGGCGGATGTGCGAGCGAAGTCCACGAGAAGTCCTTCGAACGACGAGATCGTGACTCGCGGCTCGCCCTTATAGACGCGCTCCAGGATCTCCACCCTCTCTTCCAAGTCGAACAGCGACGACTTCGTCTGGGTCGACGTCTCGGCCACGGCCACGATCACCCGGTCCACCAGCTTCAGGCTCCGTCGTACGATGTCGTCGTGCCCCAACGTGATAGGGTCGAAAGAGCCCGGGTACACCGCGGTCCTCTCCGGTTTGCTCACTGAGTCGTCTCCCTTTCTGAGCCGGTCTTACCGGCTGTCAGGAACGTCAGCTCAACATCGCCGTAGCGACGCGACCACAAGGTCTCGCGCTCGCCGGCCAGGGCTCCAGGCTCATGCTCGACGCACAGGATATCGGCGAACGGTCGCGCTCGGAACAGGTCGACCAGACGGTTCGCCAGCCCCTTACGATAGGGCGGATCGGCCAACGCCACATCCCACCGGCGACCCCGCTGCAGCTCCAGGAACGCGAAGACATCCCCGCGCCGCACATCGCCCCGCTCGCTTACGCCCAGCTCCTCCAAGTTCGACCTCAGAGCGGCGACGAGCCGGCTGTCCGCTTCGACGAAATCGACGCGGGTTGCCCCTCGCGAGAGCGCCTCGATCCCCAGGGCGCCCGATCCCGCAAACAGGTCTATCACCGCCGCCGCTTCGAGTCGCGTGCCGAGCGCGCTGAACCAGGCCTCCCGGACTCGATCCGGCGTCGCGCGGAGCTCCGGCCGTCGGGGAACGAGGATCACGCGGCCGCCGAGCTCCCCAGCGACGATGCGCAGCCTCAAGCGCCGCGGGCGTCGAGCAGGCGAGCCTGGACACGGTGTCGGCCCCGCCAGGTGTCCTCGACAAGCTCGAACGCGAGATCCCAGCTGCCTTCCTGCAACTCGGCGGCTCGATCACCCATCCCGAAGCCGATCGCCGGAAGCCTCCCACCCTCCTCACCGAGGACAGTAGCCCTGATGTGGGACCGGTCGGCACCGACTAGAGTGAGATCTTCGAAGCGAATGTCCCTCGCGAGAAGCACCGGTCGTGGGTTCTCGAAACCGAAGGGTTCGAAGTGACGCAGCCAGACGCGGATCGCGTCCTCGGCCTCGGTGAGCGTCACCTGCAGGTCGATCTCCAGCTCCTGTCCCTCGCCCGTCACCGCAGCCTCCCCGGCCGGCGGCGCGACGGCCGACAGGGCCGACACTTCGCTCAAGAACCGCTGCCTGAACTCCTCGAGGGTTTCCCGGCGGAGGTCCAGCCCCGCCGCCTCGCGGTGCCCTCCGTACCGCACGAGCAGAGCCGAACACCCGTCGAGCACGCCGATGAGGTTGGCTCCTCCGGCGGAGCGGGCCGATCCCCTACCCAGATCACCGTCGAAGCTGATGATGACCGTGGGCCGGCAGAAGCGCTCGGCAATCCGCGAGGCCACGATGCCGAGCACGCCGGGGTGCCAGTCGTCGCTCCACAGCACGAACGCTGCATCGCGCTCCGGGTCGAAGCTATCCCTCAGCTGCGCCTCTGCTTCTTCGGTCACCTGTCTGTCGGTGGCCCGCCGCCTCCGATTCTGGTCCTCCAACTTCCACGCTAACGTCTCGGCCTCCGCCGCATCCTCGGTGATCAGCAAGCGAAGGCCCTCTTCAGCCGCCCCCACGCGCCCCACAGCGTTCAGTCGCGGAGCCAGCTGGAAAGCCACGTCCTCCGCGGTGACCCGGTCGTCGAGCGGCGAAACTCGCGCCGCCGCCATCAGAGCCCGTAGGCCACGGTTCCGGGTGCGGGCCAGCACCCGAAGCCCGGCCCTCACCAGTATCCGATTCTCCCCGACAAGTGGACCCCGATCTGCGATCGTCCCGATCGCCACGAGGTCGAGGTGACGATTCAGCGAGCCGCTAGAAAGGTCGGCCCTGCGATGCAGCGCCGTAAGCAGCCTGAAAGCCACGCCGACTCCGGTGAGGCCGTCGAACGGGTACTCGCTGTCGGCACGGTGCGGGTTCACGATGGCTCGAGCCGCCGGGAGCCGGAGACCCGGTCTGTGGTGATCGGTTACGATGACGTCGATTCCGGCTTCGTTCGCCGCGTCGACCGCCTCCTGGGCCGTCATTCCACAGTCGGCGGTGAGCACGAGTCGTGCACCGATCTCCTCCGCCCGAGCAAGGCCGGCCGCTCCCAGATCGTACCCATCCCTCAACCGGTGAGGCACGAAGGCGTCCACCCGTCCACCGAGCTCCCGCAAACCCCTCGCGAGCAGGGCCGCTGCGGTCATGCCATCGACGTCGTAGTCACCATGTACGAGGATCGTCTCGGCCGCAGCAATCGCCCTCTCGATACGATCGACGGCTGCCGTCAGGTCGGGAAGGGATTCCGGAGGCGAGAGGGTCTCGAGACGGGGGCGGAGATAGTCGCGGGCGGCGTCGGGATCGCGGCAGCCGCGGCGAACCAGGAGCTGACAGAGAATCGAGGGGAGCTGGAGGGAGTCGCGGAGCACGTCTACGTCAGCGGCAGAGACCGGTTTCGGCTCGATCCAGCGACGGCGACGTCGAACGGCCTCGGTCACCCGC
Organism: Gemmatimonadales bacterium; assembly: GCA_037385645.1. Taxonomy (GTDB): domain Bacteria; phylum Gemmatimonadota; class Gemmatimonadetes; order Palauibacterales; family Palauibacteraceae. The sequence goes on along the minus strand of JARRMU010000020.1, from coordinate 31,797 downwards.
AGCTCACTCGGCTGGATAGAGGATGATCCCGCAGCCCTCGCAGAGATGGAGCCGGCTTCGTGAGCGAATCTCGGCCTGACGCTGCTTCGGAATGAAGGTGAAGCAGTGACCGCAGACGCCATCGGGTGTTAGGGCGGCTAACACTTGTCGGGTCTTCCCGCCGCGAACCGATTCGTAGAGGCGAAGGGCATCCACATCGAGCCTCAGCTCACGATTTGCGCGGCGATCTTGCTCCACCAGGAGATCTGATTCGAGCTCCGCTCGGCGTGCGCTGGTCGCGCTCTTGAGCTTCTCGTAGGCAGCCCTCTCCTCCGTGAGCTGACCCTTCAGGATGGAGAGCTCCGCTCTCGCCTCCTCCACATCCTGCATCCCCTGTAGCTGCTCGTCCTCGGCAGCCTCCAGGTTTCGTCGGGCCGCATCGGTCTCGGCTCGCACGGCCGTGTGCTGCTTCAGGTTCTGTACCTCCTGCGCTCGTTGCTGCAACCTCTTCAGCGTCTCACGTCCTGCCTTGGTGGCGCGCTCCGACTTGCGGAGGCGGCTCTCGGCCTTTTCCGCGCCCTTGGCGACGGCCTCGACCCGCACTTCCAACTCGGCTATCCGACGCTCCGACTCGAACAGCTCGGGCGAGAGAGCCTCCAACTGCGCCACGAATCCGGCTATGTTACGGTCGATTTCTTCGAGGCTCCGAAGCGCCTCGAAAGTATCTAGGGCCGTCGTATCATCCATTTCCTCGCCACTCTTCCAAGTCCGCAGGCTCGGGACGTTCCAGCCAGTCCAGGACGAGCGCCAACCTCGCCTTCTCGGATTCGGGCAGTCCCGCCCGTATCTCAAGCTGCTCCCGCAAGAGCTGTTTCTTCTGGGCCTCGTCGGCCATCTTCATCTCGCGACGAATCTCCCTTAGGCGGCGCTCGGCCGGCCGGCAGATCAGCCGCTCCACGGACGCCTCGTAGATCTCCTCCGGGTGCGTGAGCTCCGTCGCGTCGCCGAGTAGCCCTTCGACGAGCCCCCGTAGATCGCTTGGAACGGCTTCTACCAGCCCGGCAGCGTCTGTGCCCCCGCCCTTCCGGTATCTGTCGCTCAAGGCACCGAAGAGCGCGCGATACGCCGGATCCTGAAAGTGCTCGGTTCTTACGCCATCATCCAGGGCACGGCAAATCCAGGCGCGGTCCGGAACATCTGCGGTCAACAAGGCATCTCTCACCAGAAGCAGCAGAAGGCTCTTCTCGGCCCCCGCCTCGGCGTCGCCGCGGGCTTTCCCGGAGCCCCTTCGGGGTCGTTGAGCCGGACGGGGGCGTGGGGCGACGCGCTTGGGCTCCCTGGCCACCTCGTGCACGATCGTCTCACGGCGTACTCCGGTCATCTCGGCGGCTCGCCCGATGTAGATGTCACGAAGGGCAGCGTCGTGCACGGCCCGCAACGTGCTCAGCAGATGATCCAACGCCGTGCGCCGTCCCTCGGCCGAATCGAAGTACCCGCGCTCCCCGAGCATCCGAAGCTTGAGCTCCAACACATCCATTGCGTCCTCCAGCAAAGCGGAGAACTCCTCCCTGCCCAGCCGACGAACGAGCGAGTCGGGGTCCTCGCCTGGAGGAAGGGTGACGATGAGCGGATGGACGCCGGCCTCGAGGAGCGTGTCCGCAGCGCGAAAGCTCGCCTTGCGCCCCGGCGTGTCGGAGTCGTAGGCCAGATATGCTTGCGGCGCGTACCGGCCGATCAGCGCCGCCTGTGGCCTTGCGAGGGCGGTCCCGAGCGGCGCCACGACATTCTCGAATCCGTGGCGGTTGAGCGTCACGGCATCCATGAAACCTTCGACGACCACTGCGGCCTTCGAGCGGCGCATGGCGTGGCGTGCCGCGTTCAACAGATAGAGTGAGCGACCCTTCTCGAAGATCGGCGAATCGGGGGAGTTGATGTACTTGGGCGCCTCCTGCTCCTCCGGTCCTAGGAGCCGTCCCCCGAAGCCGATCGGGCGGTCCTGCAGATCCCGGATCGAGAACATGAGTCGGCTTCGGAAGCGATCGTAGGGATCGGCGGCGCGCTCGCTCGTGGCCAACAACCCCACCTCGAGAAGCACCTCTTCATCGATGCCGCGTTCACACGCCGCATCCCTCAGTCCGCGCCAACCCTCCGGGGCGAAGCCGATCGCGAAACGATCCGCCGTCGCCTCATCGACTCCGCGCTCCGCCAGGTAGACTCGAGCGGTCGCCCCCTCTTCGCTCCGGCGGCGAGCCACGAACCACTCCTCTGCGAAGGCGGTGACCTCGCGAAGGCCGGCATACGGATCGGGCCCGCGGTCCCTTTCATCCGGAATCTCCACGCCGACGCGCTCGGCCACGTGTCGGACCGCCTCGGGAAAATCGAGGCCGAGGTGCTGCATGACGAACGAGAAGACGTCCCCACCTTCCCCGCAGACGAAGCACTTGTAGATCCCTCGATCCGCGTCGATCGAAAAGTTCGGGCCCTCCCCGCCGTGAAGCGGACACGGGCCGCGATAGCTCTTACCGACGCGCTTGAGGGAGACATACTCGCCGCAGATCTCGACGAGGTCTGCGCGGGCGCGAACCTCTTCGACGAGGGCGTCGCTTACCACGAACGTTCTTCTTGCGGGGTCTTCAACCGGGCTCCGACAAGTCCACGACGGTCACGCCGCTTCCACCCTCCCGATGCGTGCCGAGGCGAAAGCTCGAGATCCGCCGATCGCCGGCCAACAGTTCCTGTACGCGTCGACGGAGCGCTCCCGTTCCCTTTCCATGTATGATGCGCAGCGACGGAAGGTCCGCATGGATCGCCGCGTCGAGCGCGGGCAGCAGGACGGCCTCGATCTCTTCGACCCGAAGCCCTCGCAGACTCACCTCCTGGCTCGCCTCCAAGACCGGCGCCGTCAGCGTCCCTCGACGCGCCGGCTTCTCGTCGCCGCCCTCGTGCGGCCTGAGTACGTGCGGGGCCACCGTGATGCGCACGCCACCCAGCTCGACGATGGCGCGGTCGTGACCCAGCTCCAACAGCCGGCCTATCCCGCCGAGCGAAGCAACCCGTACGGCATCTCCGACCTGCAGAGAGACCGGCGACGCGACCGCGGAGGGCTCGGGAGCGCCGACTCTCAAATCCTCGATCGCACGCTCGACGGCCCGGCGCGCCTCGGTTGCAGCGGCCCCGGAAGCCTCGCGCGCGCGGCTCCGCTGACCGGGGGTGGCGGAGCGGAGATCCTCCATGACTTCGGCCATTCCTGCCGTCAGTCCGGCGATGGCGTCTTCGACCTCCTTCCTTGCATCGAGCAGGTAGCGCTCGGCAGTACGGCGCGCTCCCCGCTCGAGCGCCTGGTTGCGACGCTCCAACTCGGTCTGGAGCCGCTCCGCCTCCGCCAGCCGCTCCGTCAAACGGCCCTGCTGCCTCTCCAGCTCGAGTCGCTCCCGCTCCAGCGTCGCCCTGAGGGTCTTGGCCTCCTCCTCCCGCTCCTCCAGCTCCGAGAGGACAACCTCCAGGGCGCGGGACTCGTCGGTCAGCCGGCCCCTGGCCGCGACGAGCACGTCCTCCGGAATGCCGAGCCGCTCCGATATCTCCAGAGCGTAGCTGCGACCCGGCCGATCGCGCAGGAGCCGGTAGGTTGGCCTCAGCGTGCCCGGGTCGAACTGGAGAGAGGCGTTCACGATCCTCGCATCCTCTCCGGCCAACGTCTTCAGATCACCAAGATGCGTGGTTACTGCGGTGAGCGCCGCCTGTCCAGCCAGGCGCAGGAGCGTCGCGGCTGCCAGCGCCGCGCCTTCCTCGGGATCCGTGTTGCTGCCGATCTCGTCAACGAGGACGAGCGACCTGCCGTCGCTGCGTTCCAGGATCTCCCGAAGGATGCCGACCTGCGCGCTGAACGTGGACAACGAGGCTTCGATCGACTGCTCGTCGCCGATGATCGCGAAGAAGCTCCGAAAGATGGGCAGGCGCGTCCCCTCGCCGACCGGTGGCACGATACCGCTCTGAGCCATCGCCGCTATCAGCCCGAGCGCCTTCAGAAGGACGGTCTTGCCGCCGGCGTTCGGCCCGCTCACGAGCAGCACGGTCTCAGACGCCTCCAGCTCGAGGTCGAAGGGGACAGCCGCTTCCTCGACCGCGCGAAGAATCGGGTGGTAGCCCTGCCGCACGCGGTACGCACCCCGTTCGTCCCCTCCACCGACCGCCGGATCTCCACGAGCTCCGCGGCGAACGGCCGAAGCTCCTCCGTCATCTCCGCCAGCACCCTCTGCACCTCACGACGTTCAGCGAGTTCCAGCTCTCGGATCCGGTTCATCGGCTCGATCGCCAAGGTGGGCTCGATGAACAGGGTTTGCGAGCTCGCCGACTCGTCGTGGACGATCCCACCGACCGGCGATCGCCCTTCCCTGCGGACCGGCACGCAGTACCGTCCGTTCCGCACGGTGACCGAGGCATCCGGGACGCGAAACCGTTCCGGCAGCTCCGACGAGAACCGTTCGAGCCGGCTGACGAGCGAGCTCCTCTCGGCTCTCATCTGTCGCCGCAGCCTGCCCAGGGCCGGAGAGGCGGCGTCGGCGACCTCGCCGGAGGGATCGATCGAGCGCTCGAGCCGCTCCTCCTCCTTCCTCCGCTCCACCAGGCGCCCGGCGAGGGCTGTTAACCGCCGGAAATCGTCCGATCGGCGAACGAAGTCCTGGCGGGCCCGCCGCGACGACGAGAGCAGTGTCGCCAGGTCCCTCAACCCCGCCTCGTCAAGCACGGACCCCTCGACATCGAGACGCCTGAGCGCTCCGCGGGCATCCGGGATGGGGGGTGGTGCCCACTCCGAGGTGCGGAGTAGAAAGGTGACCATGTCATCGGCCGCGGCCAGCGCTTCCTCCACATCGTCCTGGCAGCAGAGCGGACGGAGCGCCCTGTCACGCTCCGCACCCAGCGAGCTGCCCGCGCGGCCGGCGACGAGCTCCAGGGCTCGCGGAAACTCGAGGAGCCGCAGGGCGTGGTCGCGAGCGCTCTCGGCCGAAGCCGAGACGTCCGGGCCCTTGTTCACGTCAACCGGGGGGCCAACGCAGCCTGCGCCCGCCGAGCAGATGGAGGTGCAGGTGCGGCACCGTCTGCCCGCCATCCGACCCGGTGTTCGCCACAACCCGATACCCGGCGTCCAGATCCTCGTGACGCGCCATCGAGGCCGCCGCTCTGAGCAGCTCGCCGGCCAGCTCGGTTTGCGCCTCTTCGAGCCCCGAGAGACTCTCTATGTGCTCGCGGGGCACGATGAGCACGTGCGTCGGAGCCTGCGGGTTGGTGTCGCGAAAGGCGATCCATCGCTCCCCTTCGCCGATCACATCGGCCGCAACCTCTCCTTTCGCGATCCCACAGAAGATGCAGTTCAAGAGGGCACCTCCGCGTCCCCCACTTCGGAGCGTTCGCTCCGAGTCGCCGGCGCGCGTGGACGCGCCATCAGACTGACGGCGGTGACGCCCGCGACCGCCGCTGTCTCGAAGCGCAGGACCCTCTGGCCGAGTGTCGCGAAGCGAAAGCCCGCGGCCCGACAGGCGGTCCGCTCCGCCGGCGCCATTCCTCCCTCCGGTCCCACCAGAAGAAGGATCCAGCCGTTGGCCCCAGGCCGGCTGCTGGACAACAGCTCCGATAGTGAATCCTCACCGCTTCGATCCAGCGCGACTCGCAGACGGTCCCGCCGCGAAGCCGGAGCCGTCAGGTACTCCTCCAGCGAGCAGGGCGCCCTCAAGCTCGGGAGTCGGGAGCCTCCGCACTGCGTGAGGGCGGCCGCCGCCTTACGCCTCGCCTTGCCCCAAAACGCGGGCGCCCGAGCGGCATCGGATACGGAACTCGAGCGCCTGAACTCGATCGGCTGCAAGACCGGCACCCCGAGTTCGACCGCTTTCTCGACGAGCCAGAGGGTGCGCGGCTTGGAGGCGACGCCAAACGCCAGCTCCACCCTCAGATCGGGAGGGGATGGGAGGGTCTCGAGCAGCACGCAGCGGGCCCGATTCCCCGTGAGCGAGTCCAGTCGCGCCGCCCACAACGCGCCTTCTCCGTCGGTGAGACGGAGCTCGGCTCCGGGCCGGAGCCTGGCGGCGCGGATGTGCCGTACGCCATCTCGGTCGACATTCACCGACGCCCCGGGGTCCCCTGGAAGGCCTGGCGAGTAGAGGGTCGTCCAGGCGCTCACGGAGCTTCGTTGCCTCGCATGAGGAAAGCTAGGCCTCAGGCGCCACGAGCGTAAAGGCGCCGGCCCACCACCCTTGGTCGGTGCTCGTATCCACCACCTCGAGACCGGCGAGGCGGGCCGCCCGTCGAACGCTGGCAGCTTCTCCTTCCAGGATCCCCGCCACGATCAGCTCGCCGTCCTCGCTCAGCAGTGATGTCAGCGCCGACAGGAGGGGCTCCGTAAAGCTTCGCTCGACGTTCACGACGATCAGGTCGAATGCGACTCCGCGCAGCAGTTCGAGGACCCCTCGGGTAATCCGTAGGTGCACGATCCGCACCCCGGTCTCGATGCCGTTTCGCCGAAGATTCTTCTCCGCCGTTCGCACCGCCTGCGCATCGGCCTCGACGGCCAGCACCTCGGCACCGAGCTTGGCCGCTACGATGGAGAGGATCCCGCTGCCCGCGCCGACGTCAAGGACCCTCTTCCCGGCGCTCGCCCTGTCGGCGAGGAGACAGATCGCCGTCCGCGTGCTGCCGTGTTCGCCGGTGCCGAACGCCATCTCCGGATCGAGCTCGACGAGAAGCGCCGGGGATTTGATCGTCGCTGCCGCCCAGGATGGCGCGACGACCACTCGATGGCCGATCCTTCGGGGACCGAGCCCCTGACGCCATACCTGAAGCCAATCCTCGTCGGGAGCGATGGAGCACGCGATCCGCAGGGAGTCGCCAAAGCGCATCCCGAGTTCCTCGCGCACGCGTCGCTCCGTCGAGGCAGGTTGCTCGCCGAGCGGGAGCCAAGTCACCCACCCTCCGTCGGGAGTCTCCTGGACGCTGCTTCCGCCCAGCTCGAGCAAGGCGTTCGCCACTGCATGACCGGGCTCGTGCCCGGATACCGTGACGATCATCCAATCTCCGGCACTCGTCGGACCCCGCGGGTCGAGGTCGTCTTTATTCCTTGGATGCGCGGGCATAGCTTAGGGCGACTCCTGACCCAACCATGGTGGCTAATCAGTCAATGACGGACAAGCGACGTGCCTCCACGCTACGAGCGTAGACTGCGGTTCGTCTCAGCAGCGTCGAGCCGGACCCCCGGCTCGCGCATCGATGTGCGCGTCACCCTCGCGCTCCAGGATCCCGAGGGGTCCGCTGAATCGGAGAGCCGGTATGAGGGCGAGGCAAGCGGCGTCGGCGATGTCATACTGGAGCCTCGGCTGGCGGTCGAGGCCACGCTCGCCGCGATCGCTGAGGCAACCGGCGACCCCGAGTACTTTCGCCTTGTCGGCATCAAGGTCGTGCATGCGTTCGACACTCGCGTGGTCCTCGTATGCCTGCGTACCTCGGAAGACCAGTCAGCACAGGTCGTGGGAGCCGTTCCCCTTCGGGGAGCCATGGCACGAACGGCGGCGCTGGCGGCGCTCGACGCGACGAACAGGCTCGTCGCCATGTTGCTCCACCAAGGGGAGCACGGGGCAGCCGATGGCAAGGACGACGAGACCGAGAACGAGACCGTCGGCGAGGTATGAGTGGCGAGCATGGGCATGAGCACAGGCCGAGATTTGGGCGGAGACCCGAGCAGATGGGAGAGCAAGTGACCGAGCGCGAGAACCCAGAAGAAGCCGCAACGGGGGGCATGACGGGGGTGCTGGTGGACCGAGACGTGGACATCGCCCAGCAGGACGTGCCCATCGAGGAGCTCTCGATCAACACCATTCGCACTCTCGCCATGGACGCGGTGCAACATGCCAACTCCGGTCATCCGGGCGCCCCAATGGCGCTGGCGCCGATCGCCTACACGCTGTACGCCCGGCATATGCGCTACAATCCTCTTGACCCGGACTGGTTCGATCGCGATCGCTTCGTCCTCTCGGCGGGGCACGCCTCCATGCTCCTCTATGCCGCCCTCCACCTGGCAGGATTCGACCTCCCGATGGAAGAGTTGCGGAGCTTCCGTCAGTGGGGGAGCCGAACGCCGGGCCACCCCGAGGCCGGCCACGCGCCCGGCGTGGAGACGACGACCGGGCCGCTGGGACAGGGAGTGATCACATCGGTTGGCATGGCGCTGGCAGAAGCCCATCTGGCGGCAATCTTCAACCGCCCGGGACATCATGTTGTGGACCATCATACATACGTCATCTGCTCGGACGGAGACATGATGGAGGGGGCTTCCCACGAGGCGGCGTCGTTGGCGGGGCACCTCGGCCTCGGCAAGCTGATCTGGCTGTACGACGACAACCGAATCACGATCGAGGGAAGCACGGATCTGGCGCTCTCGGACGATGTCGAGCGCCGCTTCGAGGGATACGGGTGGCACGTCCAGAACCTCGGCGATCGAGCCAACGACCTCGACGCGCTGGACGCCGCCATCGTGTCGGCCCGGGACGAGGGCGCACGCCCTTCCCTCATCGTCGTGCGCTCGCACATCGCCTTCGGATCGCCCCACAAGCAAGACACGGCCGAAGCTCACGGGGCCCCGCTGGGCGAGGAGGAGGTTCGCCTTACCAAGCGCGCCTACGGCTGGCCAGAGGACGCGAAGTTCTTCGTCCCGTCCAGGGTCGCCGATCACATGGATTTCCGCGAGCGTGGCCAGGAGCTCGAGGATGAGTGGCATGCCCGGCTGGCTGCCTACGCGGACGAGTATCCCGAGGAAGCCGCGGCCCTGCGGCTCGCGTTGGCCGGAATTCCTCCCGACGGCTGGGACAAGCAGATCCCGAGCTTCGCGCCCGAGGATGGACCCATCGCCACTCGGGCCGCTTCGGGTGTGGTGCTGAACGCTTTCGCCGACCGGATCCCGTGGCTCATCGGAGGGAGTGCGGACCTGGCCGGCTCGACCAAGACGATCATCGCGAGTTCCGGAAGCCTGTCGGCCGAGTCGCTCGGGGAGCGCAACCTGCACTGGGGTGTTCGCGAACACGGCATGGCCGGTGCGTGCAACGGCATGGCGCTGCACGGCGGTGTCCGCCCCTACGCCGCCACGTTCTTCGTCTTCACCGACTACGCCCGCCCGGCTATCCGGCTTTCCGCCATGATGGGCCTGCCCGTCATCTACGTGATGACGCACGACTCGATCGGGCTCGGGGAGGACGGTCCGACGCATCAACCGATCGAGCACCTGGCATCCCTACGCGCCATGCCGGGCCTGCAGCTGATCCGGCCCGCCGACGCGACGGAGGTCGCGTGCGCCTGGCGGGCGGCGATCGAGCACCTGGATGGTCCGACGATGCTGGTCCTGTCGCGTCAGAAACTGCCGATCCTCGACCGTTCGGTGCTTGGCCATGCAGCCGGACTCAGAAGGGGCGCCTACGTGCTCAAGCGAGAGACGGAAGGTCCCCCCGACATCATACTGATCGCTAGCGGATCCGAGGTGTCGCTCGCCCTGGAGGCGGGTGAGAAGCTGGCAACGGAGGGGGTGAATGCTCGGATCGTAAGCATGCCGAGCTGGGAGCTGTTCAGAGAGCAGGCGCCCGAGTACCGGGATGCCGTGCTCCCCCCGGAGATTGAACAACGTCTCGCCATCGAGGCGGGTGCCACCCAGGGCTGGGGGGAGTGGGTCGGAGATCGAGGAGCGGTCATCGGCATCGATCGGTTCGGGGCTAGCGCTCCATCCCCGGAGCTGTTCCGCCGGTTCGGCTTCACCGTCGAGAACGTGCTCGAGCATGCCCGACGGGTACTCGGGGACGCCTGACAGGTCTGGGGGAGTCGACCATGCGCATCGTGATCGGCGCGGACCACGCGGGCTTCGAATATAAGGAAGACCTCGCCCGCCTGATGCGCGAGGAAGGCCACGAAGTCACGGATGTGGGCACATACGACACGGCATCGGCGGACTACCCGGACTACGCCGAGAAGGTGGCCCTCGCGATCCGGAATGGTGACGCCGACCGCGGAGTTCTGATCTGTGGGAGCGCGGTGGGCGTCTGCGTCGCGGCGAACAAGGTCCCCGGCGTGCGCGCCGGCGTGTCGCACGACACGTACTCGGCCCATCAGGGGGTCGAGCACGACGACATGAACGTGCTCTGCATGGGGGAGCGGATCATCGGGATCGAGCTGGCCCGCGAGATCCTGCGCACCTTCCTGAGCGCACGGTACGAGGCAGAGGAACGGTTCCAGCGCCGACTGGACAAGGTACTGGCCATCGAGAAGAACTGGCTGAAATGAACCCACTTCACGAGCTGCTTAGCCATGGCCAGAGCTACTGGCTGGACAACCTGACGCGCGGGATGATCCGCTCCGGAGAGCTCGAGCGGCGTGTCCGGGATGACGGATTGCGAGGCGTGACGTCCAACCCGGCGATCTTCAACAAGGCGATCTCCAAGGGACACGACTACGACGACCAGATCTCGGAGCTCGTGGCCGAGGGGCGCGCGGTGGGCGACATCTACGAGGAGCTGGTCGTCAGGGACATTCAGGACGCTTGCGATGTGCTGCGACCGGTGTGGGACGGGTCCCGGGGAGTCGATGGGTACGTAAGTCTCGAGGTCTCCCCCTACCTCGCGCACGACACGGATGCCACCATCGACGAAGCCTGTCGGCTTCACGCCTGGGTGGACCGTCCCAACGTCCTCATCAAGATTCCGGGGACCGCGGCCGGCGTGCCTGCCATCGAGGAGTGCACCTACCGCGGCGTCAGCGTGAACGTCACCCTGCTGTTCTCCATCGATAGCTACGAGGCGATCGCGCTGGCCTACATCAGGGGCCTGGAGCGGCGGCATCGGGAGGGGCTGCCCGTCGACGACGTGGCGTCGGTGGCCAGTTTCTTCCTCAGCCGTATCGACTCCCTGACCGACATCCTCCTCGGTGGGCGAATCTCACCAGCCGCCAGCCGGCAGCCACCGCCGGAGCGTTTGCTCGGCAAGGCCGCCGTGGCAAACGCCAAGCTGGCGTACCAGAGGTTCCTGGAGATCGCGGCAACCGACAGGTGGCAAGCGCTCGCCGGCGCGGGGGCGCGGGTGCAGCGGATGCTGTGGGCCTCCACAAGCACCAAGAACCCGCTGTACGATGACGTCCGCTACGTGGAGCCGCTGATCGGCCCCGACACTGTGAACACGCTGCCGGACTCCACGATCGATGCGTTCGCCGACCACGGCAGGGTGGAGGACACGGTCGCCCTCCACGTGGACGCTGCCGAGCGGGTCCTGCAGGAGCTCGCGGACGTGGGCATTGATTTCGATCGCGTGGCGTGGGAGCTCGAGAACGAGGGCGTTCAGAAGTTCATCCAGCCTTTTGACGAGCTCATGGTCACGATCGTAGACCGGATGCAGGACGTGCTTGCCGAGTCGCTCACGGTCGTTCGGTCCGACCTCGCGGGCGCCGAGAGCACCGTCGAGGCGCGGCTCGCCGCCCTGCAGGGCGCTCAGTTCGGAAGAAGGGTCTACGCTCGGGATGCGTCCGTCTGGGACGCCTGGGAGCCGGAGGCTGCGAGCGAGATCCGCGGACGACTCGGCTGGCTCGACGCCGTTGAGCTCTTCTCCGAACGGGCGCCAGATCTTGCCGATTTCGCCGCCCAGGCGCGGGCTGAAGGAACCAGCGCCGTCGTCCTCCTCGGGATGGGTGGCAGTAGCCTGGCCTCGGAGGTGGCGCGCCGAACGTTCGGCGCGCTGGAAGGCTGGCCCCGGTTGCTCGTTCTGGACAGCACCGACCCGGAGGCCGTCAGCCGGATCGAGAACCAGATCGACCTCGCTTCCACGCTGTTTATCGTCGCCAGCAAGTCGGGGACAACGCTGGAGACAATGAGCTTCTACCGGTACTTCAGGAACCGCCTCGAGGTGACGGTGGGCGCCCCGGGCAGCCGCTTCATCGCGATCACGGACCCCGGGACGCCGCTCGCCGACGAAGCTGCCGCCTGTGGCTTCCGGGCCTGCTTCGAGAACCCGCCCGACATCGGCGGACGATATTCGGTTCTCTCGTACTTCGGCCTGGTCCCGATGGCCCTCTGCGGCGTGCCAATTGAAGAGCTGCTGGAGCGGGCCCGAGCGATGCGGGCGCTCTGCGGCCCGGTCGTTCCGGCCAGCCATAATCAGGGGACCCGACTCGGGACGACGCTGGCGACCCTCGCGCTGCAGGGCCGCGACAAGGTGACCTTCACCGCCACCGGCGCCCTGTCCTCTTTCGCCCTCTGGGCCGAGCAGTTGATCGCCGAGAGCACGGGCAAGAACGGACGTGGGCTTGTTCCGATCGCCGATGAGCCGCTGGGAGACCCATCGGAGTACGGATCGGATCGGGTCTTCGTCTGGCTTGGACTGGAGGCCGAGGCCGAGAAAGCCGCCGCCGAGCTCGACCGGCTGGGAGCTATACACCCGGTTCTCCGCTTCCAGCTGCCCGATCGGCTCGCGCTCGGGGGCGAGTTCTACCGTTGGGAGCTCGCGATCGCGACTGCCGGGGCCCTCCTCCACATCAACCCGTTCGACCAGCCCAACGTGGAGGAGAGCAAGCGCAGCGCGCGCGAGGTGCTCTCCGAGTGGCGGGATGAGGAAGAACCGATCGACGAAGCTCCGGTGGCCGACGATGGGAGGCTCGCCGTCTACTGGGGAGGGGGGAACTCGCTGCCCGCCTCCAACGGCTCTCCCACCGAAGCGGTCGAGGCCATTGCCAACCTCGCGACGAGCGGCGACTACGTCGCGATCCTGCCCTACTTTGCCGAGACCGCCGAGCGGGACGGGGCGCTCGAGGCGCTGCGCGCCCGCCTGCGGGCCGAACATCACGTCGCCACGACGATCGGCTACGGGCCGCGTTACCTCCACTCCACCGGCCAGCTCCACAAAGGCGGTCCGGCAACGGGAATCTTCCTTCTCCTGACGGCGAGTCCGCCCGTCGAGATCGACATCCCCGGCCAGGACGGCGGTTTCGGACGTCTGATGCTCGCTCAGGCGCTGGGGGACTTCCGATCCCTGGCCGCACGCGGCCGTCGGGTCGCCCGTATCCATCTTGGCGCCGACATCGAAGCAGCGCTGGCTCGACTCGCGAGCGACGCCTAGCAGCCCCGGAAACGGAGCGGCCGGTCGCCGGCCCCTGTCTGTCGGATCATAGACTCTCCAACGCACGAGGTAGGTATGAAGCTCGGTCTGATCGGCCTCGGAAAGATGGGCTCCAACATGGCGCGGCGTCTCATCGAGGACGGCATCTCCGTCAGCGGGTTCGATCTGTCTAAGGAAAACGCCGCGGCGGCAGCTAGCCACGGCGTCGAGACGCTCGAGTCATTGGACCGGCTGGTCGCGGCTCTCCCGGCTCCGCGCACGGTCTGGGTGATGGTCCCGCATGGCCGGCCGACGACGGAGACGATCGCGTCGCTGCTTGACGCACTGGAGCCCGGCGACCTGATCGTGGACGGCGGGAACTCCTGGTACGCCGAGTCGATCGAGCACGCCGGGCTGTGCGCCGAGCGTGAGGTGCTCTTCCTGGACATCGGCGTCAGCGGCGGCGTGTGGGGCCGGGAGGTCGGCTACAACCTGATGATCGGTGGATCCGGCGAAGCGGTCGAGCGACTGGAGCCTGTGTTCCGATCGCTGGCGCCCGAGAACGGGTTCCTGCACGTCGGGCCGAACGGGGCCGGTCACTTCGTGAAGATGATCCACAACGCCATCGAATACGCCATGCTCGAGGCGCTCGGAGAGGGCTTCGAGTGCCTGCGGCGCTCCGACTTCGACCTCGACCTGCGGAGCATCGCCCAGTTGTGGGACAACGGCTCGGTGATCCGATGCTGGCTGCTCCAGCTTCTGGCCGACGCCTTCGGGGCGGAGGGCAACGAGCTGGCGCGAATCGGGCCGTGGATCGACGACTCGGGCACGGGGAGATGGACGGTGGACTACGCTCTGGAGAAGGCCATTCCGCTACCCACGATCACCCAAGCCCTTTACGAGCGGTTCGATTCGCGAACGGAATCGCGCTTCGCCCATCAGGTCATCGCCGCCCTGCGCAACCAGTTCGGCGGTCACGCTGTGCGCGAGGACTGACGTGGCCGGCGAGCGCTCCGCACGGGTTGTTCGGGTCTCAGACGGTGGCCTGATGCCCGGCGCACCCGCAGACCCGTGCGTGATGGTGATCTTCGGCGCGACCGGGGACCTGGCCAGCACGGAGCTTCTCCCCTCCCTGTTCGAGCTCTACTGCAAAGAGCTCTTGCCGGAGCGCCTCGCGATCGTCGGATGCGCTCGACGGGAATGGAGCTCCGAGCACTTCAGGCAGGTCGCTCAGCAGGCGATCAAAGACGAGTGCGTGTGGGAGCCCGAGGCGTGGAAGGACTTCGCCCGTCGGCTGAGTTACGTGCAGGGCGATGCCACCGGACCACCCGAGGAAGGATACGCCGATCTGAAGGCAAGCGTCGAGGCGGTGGCGGCGGAATTCGGAATCCCGGACAACGTCTTCTTTCATCTCGCCATGCCGCCCTCCACCTTCGGCGTCATCACCGAACGGCTCGCCGAGTCGGGGCTCGCGGCCGGCGAAGATGGCTGGCGGCGGCTTGTCATCGAAAAGCCCTTCGGGGTGGACCTGGCGAGCGCGCTCGAGCTCGACCGCCAGCTAAGGCGTTCTTTCCGCGAGGATCAGATCTACCGAATCGACCACTTCCTCGGAAAGGAGACGGTCCAGAACATGCTCGTCTTCCGGTTCGCCAATCCGGCCTTCGAGCCGATCTGGAACCGGAACTATATCGATCACGTGCAGATCACGGTGTCTGAGCAGATCGGCATCGGCACCCGTTCCGCGTTCTACGAGAAGACCGGCGTCGTCCGAGACATGGTCCAGAACCACCTGCTGCAGCTGCTGTGCATGGCTGCGATCGAGCCGCCCGTGAACTTCGACGGTTCATCCCTGCGCGATGAGACGGTCAAGATCCTCCAGGCGGTGAACCGCAAGCCGGTGGACGTCGAGCGGGAGGCCGTGCGTGGTCAATACGGCCCGGGCGGCGGGGAAGGCGCCCCCGCCCACGGCTATCGAGAAGAGGAGGGGGTGGACCCCGACTCGACGACGCCGACCTTCACGGCGATCCGGCTGGGGCTGGACAACTGGAGATGGTCGGGCGTGCCCTTCTATCTGCGGACCGGCAAGCGCATGGCGCGGAAGCTCACCGAGGTGGCCATTCACTTCAAGCCGACGCCCCACGTCATGTTCCCCGGGGCGAACTCCGGCTCGGCTCCGAACGTTCTGGCCTTCCGACTGCAGCCGGAAGAGGGGATCGTTCAACGCTTCATCGCTAAGCAGCCCGGACCCGACCTGACGTTGAGCGACGTGACGATGGACTTTCGGTACGCCGATGCTTTCGGGGTGGAGCGGCCGCCGCGAGCGTATGCCTGGCTGCTTCTGGATGTCATGCAGGGCGATCAGACGCTGTTTGCGCGCGCCGACTGGATCAACGAGGCCTGGCGGGTCGTGGACCCGATCGTCGAGCATTGGGACGACCAGCCGCCCCCAGACTTTCCGAACTACGCGGCGGGGACGTGGGGTCCGGTCGCGGCCGAGGATCTCCTGCGACGAGACGGCCGCGCCTGGCGCAACATCTGACGTGAAGCAGGAGCCTGACGCAGCGCCCGAGCCGCGCCGGGTCGGGAAGACCGAGATCCACCTGGTCCCCGCGGCCACGTTCGTCGACAGGGGCGTCGATGTGCTGGCGGCGGCTCTTCGCGGTTTCGGCAACCGCGAACTCTCGCTCGCGCTCTCCGGCGGGTCTACCCCCGGCCCGATCTACGAGGCGCTGGCAGCATGCCCGGACATCGCGTGGGAGCGGGTGCGTGTGTTCTTCGCCGACGAGCGTGCCGTCCCGCCTGATGACCCGGCCAGCAATTACCGGCTCGTCCGCGAAGCTCTCCTCGACCGTCTGCCGATTCCGGCCGCCTCCGTCCACCGGATGGAGGCCGACCGCTCCGACCTGAACGAGGCGGCCGAGGACTACGAGCGCCAGTTGCCGCCGCGCGTGGACCTTCTCGTGCTCGGAATCGGAGAGGATGGACACACGGCGTCGCTGTTTCCGGGATCGCCCAACCTGAGGGAGACTGTGCGCCGGGTTGCACCGGCCCGAAGTCCATCTCCACCTACCGAGCGACTGACGATCACGCCCCCCGTCGTGCGCTCGGCTGGCCGTATCTTCCTGTTCGCCCGCGGGCGGGCGAAGGCCGACTCTGTGCGCGACGCGCTCCTCGGAGAGGTGGCTGTCTCACGTTGTCCAGCCCGATTGGCCCGAGGTGGAACGTGGGTGGTGGATGCCGAGGCAGCGGCCCAATTGGGGCGCTGAGCCCTGCGTCAGGCGCTGAACGCCTGCTTCACGCGCTCCCAGAAGCCGGGCTCCTTCGTGTCGGGGACCGGGGGAACATCCTCGAGGGGAGCTAATCCCTCGAGCGCTTCGCGCTGCGCGGACGAAAGACGAGTCGGCGTCCAGACCAACACGCGCACGATCAGGTCCCCTTTGCCCTGACCCCGAAGTCGCGGCCTGCCGCGTCCACGCCGGCGCAGGGCCTGGCCGCTCTGAATGCCTGCCGGGATCTCCAGCTCTGACTCCCCATCGATCGTGGGGACCGTGATCTCGTCGCCGAGCGCCGCTTGCGTGAAGGTGACCGCGAGGTTGTGGATCAAGTCATCACCGTGACGCTCGAATCTCGGGTCGTCCTCGACCTCGATCGCCACCAACAGGTCGCCGGGGGGGCCGCCCTTCGGCCCTGAATTGCCCCGGCCGGAGAGCCGCAGAAAATCATCGGACGAGACGCCGGCTGGCGCCTCGACCGAGATCTTCCTGTCGCGCTGCAGGCGGCCCTGGCCGTCGCACTCGCCGCACCTGCTCTCGATGATGCGGCCATCTCCACCGCACTGCGGGCAGGGACGCACGCTCACGAACTGACCGAGCAACGAGCGCTGAACCGATCTGACTTCGCCGGCTCCGGCGCACGCGCTGCACGTGACGGGAGCGGTACCGGGCTCGGCGCCGCTGCCCTCGCAGTGTTCGCAGCGGTCCAGGAGACGGACGCGTAGCGTCTTCTTTGCCCCTGTCGCGGCTTCGGCGAGACTGATCTTGAGCCGCACCCTCACATCGCTGCCGCGTTGCGGTCCCGTGCGGCGTCGCTGCTGGAACAGGTCTCCAAACGCGCTTCCGCCGCCAAACTCGCGCATGAAGACGTCGAAGGCGTCCGCGAAGTTGAATCCGCCCATCCCGGCGCCCGCTCCAGCGCCACGGCGTATTCCGGCCTCGCCGTAGCGGTCGTAGAGGTCCCGTTGCTGCGGATCGCGCAGCACTTCGTAGGCCTGCGTGACCGTCTTGAAGTTGGCTTCGGCATCCGGCGAGTCGTTGCGGTCGGGGTGATACCGCATCGCCTGTTTGCGGTAGGCCTTCTTGATCTCCTCGGAGCCCGCCTGTCGGGAGACTCCGAGCACGTCGTAGTAATCTGCCATCTATCGTCCGACGGGGCCGTGTCGAGGGCGGTTCAATGCTGCATCAATCGGGAGACGAGGGAGGACGTGCAGTCCACGACGGCCACGACCTTGTCGTAGGGCATTCGGGTCGGCCCGATCACTCCCACCACTCCATGGAGATGGCCAACCTCGTAGCTGGCGGTCACCACGGTCAGGTCGAGGAGCTCGGGAGCTTCGTGCTCGGTTCCGATCGTGATCTGAGGTCCGCTCTCCCGCGCCCGCTGACCGAGCACGGAAGCGAGAAGCTCTCGCCGTTCCGTGAGCTCGATGAGCTGCCGCAGTCCCTCCTGCGTGGTGAACTCCGGTTGGTCGGCAAGCGAAGATGCGGTACCGAGGTGCACCTGGCGGTTCGTCGTGACCCAGTCGAAGATCTCGGGACCCGACTCCACGAAGATGTTGATCAGGTTCCCCGCCTCCTTCATGTCGAGGTCACGAAGCCGCTCTCCGAGTGTCGCCTTGATGTCGCTTAGCGTGCTGCCCGCCAGACGCTCATTCAGCACCGCGGCCAACCCGGAGAGCGTCTGCCGCGGCAGCCCGCTCCTCAGGTCCACGTAGACCGTCCGGACGACGCCCGACTCGAGGGTGAACACGAGGAGGACCTTCTCCGAGTCGACGGGGACGAGGTCCATTCGCTGCAGCACGGCCGTCGAGAGCGTCGGCCCGATCGCCAGGCCGAGCTCCCCGGTTAGGAGGCTCAACACCGAGGCGGCCCGAGAGATGAGCTCTTCGATCGCGCTCGCCTGACCGCTGGTCAGCTCCTGCTCGATCCGCACCTGTTGGACGGTCGAGAGCGGGCGCGGCCCCATGAGCTCGTCGACGTAATAGCGGTAGGCCAGATCGGTAGGCACCCGCCCGGCCGACGTATGGGGGTGGGTCAGATACCCCTTCGTCTCGAGATCCGCCATCGTGTTCCGCACGGTGGCGGGGGAAACACCCAGCGCGTACTGCTTCGCGATGGTTCGCGAGCCCGCGGGCTCCGCCGATTCGATGTAGCTCTCGAGAACGGCGATCAGTACGGCCCTCTCGCGATCGGTCAGACTCTGCAACATGGACTCGCTGCTCGGTTGTCCTTGCTTCCACCACTCGGAACGGCGGAGCGACGTCGAAGATCGCCCTTCGATACGCGTTTAGCTTGGAAAGCGTTCCAGCTCCCGGCCGCCCGCACGGCTATCTCGTGACGCTAAGACGTACCTGCCATCCCCTTGCCGTTGCAAGATCCCCTCCAGCTCGAGGCTTCCAAGCGTGGCGAGAGCTTCAGGCACGGGACGGGACGAAGACCTCACGAGCTCGTCGGCGTTCGCGGGTCCGATCGAGAGTCGCGCCAGGACTCGCCGGGCCGAATCGCCGAGATGCACCTTCGGCTCCTGCTCGCATTCACCGCCCCTGTTCTGCCGAGATTCCGGGCGCCCGAGGGACGCGCAGTCGGGCCCGTTGACCTGTGCCAGCACATCGGAAGCGCAGGTGGCGACCGCCGCCCCATCTCCCAGCAGACTATGCGTACCGACGCTCGGCTCGAGGCCGACGGGGCCCGGTACGGCCAGAACGTCCCTCCCGAGGTCGAGGGCGTGGTCAGCGGTGATCAGCGCTCCGCTTCGGGCAGGCGCTTGAACCACGACCACCGCTTGGGCGAGCGCCGCGATGATTCGATTTCGGCGGGGAAACAGCCCGGGCGCCGGAGGCGTAGAGGGGGCGAACTCACTGACCAGGAGTCCGGTTCGGACCATTCGCCGGTAAAGCGGCCGATGGACCGCCGGGTAGGTGAAATCCAAGCCTGACCCGAGGACCCCGATCGTCGCGCCTCCAGCGTCAAGCGCGGCTGCGTGCGCCTCCCCGTCGATTCCCCGCGCCATCCCGCTGACGACCGCCCAGCCGGCTTTCGCCAGGCCCGCCGCGATCTCACGGGCCATGCGTCGGCCATACGGGGTGGCTCGTCGGGTACCGACGATGGCCACGATGCCTCCCATGCGTCGGTCCATGAGATCAAGAGACCCGCGAAGGTAAAGGAGAAGGGGCGGATCGAAGAGGTGCTGGAGGCGCTCTGGATACCCGTTCGAGCCGTAGGCCAGGAGCCGGATCCCGCGACGCGCCAGCTCTCGCACCTGTTCTACCGGGGCCGGCCGGACGCCGGCCAGGCGTCGCTGGACGGTCGCGGAGAGCGGAGGCCCCGAGCCATGCGCTCGGCGCAGGAGCTCCCGAGCCGAGCCGGATTCATCGATCAGCCTACGCAGGCGGACCGCACCCAGCCGGGGCACCTCGGCAAGCGCCAGCGCCGCTGTCAGCTCCTGCAGGTCGGCGCCCGGCTTCTGGCCACCGCTGCCGCGATCTCCGTGGCTCGGGGTGTCCGTTGTTCGACCTACGGCGTCCACCCTTCGAGCTCGGGAAAACGCTCCTCATCCCCACCGTTGCGAGCGTCCTCTTCCTCGGCGAGACGCGCCCAGAGCGCCTCCAGCGCGTCCCGAAGGCCTTCCCCCGTGACCGACGAGAGCTCAAAGACGCCCCATGCTTCGGGGGCCTCCAACTCGACGTCCCGTGGTGCGGGAACGAGATCGACCTTCGTGAGCAAGACGCAGAACGGTATCCCTGCGAGCGCCGCGTCGTGAGAGAGCAGCTCGTGCCTGAGAAGCTCGTACGCTTCCTGGATGTCTCCGGCGTCGATTGGAATGAGCAGCGCGAGCGTTCTGGTGCGCTCGATGTGCCGCAGGAACTGCGTGCCCAGACCCTTTCCCTCGTGAGCCCCCTCGATGAGTCCGGGGATGTCGGCGATGACGAAACGCCGTGCATCGGACAGCTGCACCACGCCCAGATTGGGGGCCAGCGTCGTGAACGGGTAGGCAGCCACCTTCGGACGGGCCGCCGAGACCGCCGCGAGCAGGGTGCTCTTTCCGGCGTTCGGTTCGCCGACGAGCCCGACGTCCGCGATCAGCTTCAGCTCGAGGACGAGGCTTCGCTCTTCGCCCCACTCACCGGGCTCCCAGTGCCGTGGCGCCTGCCGCGTCGCCGTAGCGAACGCGGCGTTCCCACGGCCACCCCGCCCACCTCGTGCGGCCACCAGCCGCTCACCGGCTTCCAGAAGCTCGCCCAGGCGCTCGCCCGTCTCCTGGTCCCTCACCACGGTGCCCAACGGTACCGGCAGTACGAGGTCCTCCCCGTCCGCGCCATGGCGGTTGGAGCCTTCGCCATGCCCGGCTCGCCCGGCCTTGTAGTGTTGCCGATAGCTGTAGTCGAGAAGCGTGTGAAGCTGAGAATCGGCCACAAGCACCACGTCGCCCCCGTCGCCTCCATCGCCTCCGCTCGGTCCGCCGAACGGCACACCCTTTTCCCGACGAAAGGCCATCGCTCCGGCACCGCCGGCGCCGCCCTTCACGTGGATCGTCGCCTGGTCAACGAACATGGCGGCTCAAGACCTGCTGCCAGAGCGTCCACGCTCGTTCGCGCCAAACCTCGGTCCGAGCGTAGCGCAGACCCGCCTCGAGAGCCGCCTCGACCTCGGCCGGCTCGGCGCCGGCGTTGAGAGCCCCCCGCAGATGGGAGTGCAACTGCGGCTCCCATCCCGTCACGGCTAGTGAAGCGACGATGCAAAGCTCGCGCGTCGGAAGGTCGATGGTCGGCCGACTCAAGACTTTTCCATACCCCTCCTGGATCATCCAGCGGTCCAGCTCGGGATGCAGAGCCCGGACGTTCCTTCTCAGCTTGTCGTAGTTACCGGCGTAGACGCGAGCGCACACGGTCTCTCCCTCTCGTTCCCACGTCGAGGCGAGATCGGTCGAGACCGCACCCGCTTCGAGCGAGCGCGAATCGTGATCCGGGACCTCCGATCTGGGGCTGCCGGGGGCGAGGGAGCGCCAGATGCCGAAGGCCCATATCGCCGCTGGGAAGCCCAAGAACAGATAGGCCTGAAGGAGCACTTCCTCGACGAGCTCCGGTCCCACCGTCGCGGCGACCTCGCCCAGAACCGCGCGCAAGGCCGCTTCGTCGCGCGAGGCGTGCGCCGCCGAGACGAGCACGAGCGCCTCTCGCTCCGAGGGGCCATCCGCCGCGAGCATCGACCCGTTCATCTTCTCGTCGCTCAGAGGGGCGCCGCCTCCGGAACCAGCCGGGGATACATGTCTGCTTGAATGACGCCCACCTTCCTACCCAGCCTGTTCGTGACGAGCGGCTCTCGCATGTCGTTCAACCTCTCCGACTCCTCGTCGCTGAGCAGGCTCAGCGCCTCCAGCATCCCGATGACGGCGGGCCCCGCCGCTCTCGCGTTCCCGTCCCCGATCTTCAGAGCGAGCCCCCACCCGAGCTGAGGGGCCGTGGCGCAGAACACTCCCTCGGCGCCCTCCTTGCCCAAGATCCGACCTTTCGTGTCCTGCATCAGCCGCGTTGCGAAGTTCCCCTCGCCCGAGACAAGCTCCGCATGGGTCGTCATCGCGCTTACAACCTCCGCCGCGCCCCTCATGCCCGTCGCGGCGGCTCGACCCAGGCGCGCATAGGCGCGCGCCATCTGCCGAAGAGAGAGGTAGGGCGTGGGCACGCCGCATCCGTCGACCGTCCAGCGCAGGATCTCGGGATCCACATCCAGCCATTCCTCTAGCTCGCGACGGATCCGCCGCTGGACCCCGTGGTCGCGCTCCGCGTATCCCCTGAGCGGCCAGCCTCGATGGAGGGCGAGCGCCAACATACCGGTGTGCTTGCCCGAGCAGTTGTTGTGAAGCGGCGTGAAGTGGCCGCCGGCGCGAATCACGGCGTCCGCCGATGGCCGATCGTACGGCGGGTGGACCCCACAGGCGAGCTGGCCGGAGAACAGGCCCAAGCGAGCCAGCATCGCACTGACGATCTCGACCTGAGTGGGCGTGCCGTCGTGGGAGGCGCAGCAGATCGCGAGCTCCGTCGACCCGAAGCCGTATGTCTCGGTCACTCCATCGACGACGAGCGGAAGCCCTTGGAACGGCTTCATCGCCGAGCGCCAGAACGCGAGGAGCTCCGAGTCTCCGAACTGGGCTTCCTCATCAGAGTCGAGGCCGCATACGATGCCGTGGGCCCGGTGCCGGGACTCCAACTCCGTGCCGCGCGTCACGCGTACCGTGTTCTTGATCACTCTTCCGCCGTCATCCGTTGTGGTCGTTCGTGGTCGAGTGCGAGAGGGGAGGCCGGGTCGACGACCTCCGTGCCTGCTCGCGCACGAGCATCGCCATGCCGATCAGGATCGCGATGCCCCCCGTCACCGTGTTCATCGAAGGCCGCTCGGCGGCGCCGAGCACGAGAACGGCCAGCACCGTGGCTCCGACGGGCTCGAGCAGGACGACAAGGCTGACAACATATGCGCGCACATGGCGCAGCGCCCAGTTGAAGGACGTGTGTCCGAAAAGCATGGGTCCGATCGCCATCCCGGCGAAGAGGACCCAGTTTGCGGGGGAATAGCCAACCGCCGGCACCCCCCTTACCCACATGGAGACGCCGGTGAGGAGCGCCGCGAGCAGGTAGACCGGTGCCACGTAGCTCCACAGCCCGAGACGCAGGCGAAGCCGGCGGCCGGAAATGAAGTATAGGGCGGCGAAGAAGGCAGCCAGTGCAGCCAGCAGGTCGCCGACGAACGCACCTTCGCCTAGATGAAAGTCCCCCCACCCGATCCACACCGCGCCCGAGGTGGCCACCAGGATGGCTACCCACTCGAGCCGGGACGGCGGCTCACGCAGCCAGAGCGTCGAGAGCAGCCCCACATAAAGCGGATGAGCCGTCACGAGCACGGTA
The DNA here is from genome assembly GCA_037385645.1 of Gemmatimonadales bacterium. Taxonomy (GTDB): domain Bacteria; phylum Gemmatimonadota; class Gemmatimonadetes; order Palauibacterales; family Palauibacteraceae. Next base: position 8,547 of record JARRMU010000020.1, on the reverse strand, counting down.
GAGCTCGCCACGCTCGTGTACTCCAACGAGAGAAACCAGGTCACGAAGTGGAGGGCCAGGGCGCCGCCGGACAGGACGACCCAGCGCCACTCCGAGCGACCCAACGAGCCGACCTCACGCCACTGGCCTGAGAGGCCGAGGAGAGGGAGGATCAGGAGCAGGGAGAGCGTGAGCCTCCAGAAGGCTATGGCGCTTACCGGCGCGTCCGCCAGCCGCACCAGCACGGCCGAGACCGAGACCCCGACCAAGCCGAGGGCCATGACCGGCGCGGCGCGAAGACTACCTCGGATCGTTCCCTGTCCCCGTCAGCCGGATCGCTGCGTGGAAGACCCGCCAACTGTGGCGAGAGCACGGAGCCGGGCGGGACCCGGCTCCGCCACGTCCGCTAGTTGGGGGTCGGTGTTGGTTCGGCGCCCCCCTCTTCGACGACCACCTCCTCGCTCGCCGCGAGGGCGATCAGATCCTGCGGCGTATGCGTCTGCCGGAGCAGCGCGATCGCCTTGGTGACCTGCGGCTGTCGACGGAGCGTGCGTTTCAGGGACGCCTCCTCGCCAAACGCCGACTGAGCGATGCGGATCCCCAGCTCCCAGTCGATCCAACCCGCCGCGTCGTCGAACAGATCCCTGTCGACCTCGATCTCCTCTTCCTCGACTATGAAGTGGTAGAACGCGTCTCGGATGGCCGGCGTGATCTCGAAGTCCTCGCGAAGATCCGGGTGGTCATGGACCCATTGGACCGAGAAGCGGAACGTGGCATCTCGCAACGCCAGCTCGCTTTGGACAAGCTCCTCTCGGAAAAGCTGTTCGTTCGAGGTCAGTGTGTCCGGCATCACCGTGATATCGGGCGTGATGCCGCCTCCCCCGTAGACGATGCGCCCGGCATCCGTGTAGAAGGTCTCCTTGTCCGCCACGTCGACGACGTGGACCGGATCGCCCTCCATGGAGATGGCCTCCCCGGCGAGCGCCGCGAAGTCGGTCCGGAAGGGCTTCTGGATCGTGCGTCCGCTCGGCGTGAACCAGCGGGCGGTCGTCATCTTCAAATAGTTGCCGCCGGAAAGGGGGTACAGCGTCTGAACCAGACCCTTTCCGAACGTCGTCGTTCCGATGATGAGCGCTCGATCGTGATCCTGCAGGGCTCCGGCGACGATCTCGGAGGCGCTGGCCGAGTAGGGATTGACGAGCACGACCAATGGGAGGCCCGGATACTGCTCGTTCGACGGCGCGCCATACGCCTGGTTTTCACTCTTGTTTCTGGACCGGGTCTCCACCACCTTCACGCCGCGAGGCAGGAAGAGGTCGGCGACCGAGATCCCCTCCTCCAGGAGCCCACCCGGATTCGAGCGCAGGTCGAGAATTAACGACTTGGCTCCCTGGGAAATCAGCTGGTCGATCGCTGATTGAAGCTCGCCCCGCGCCGACCGGCTGAACTGCTCGAGCCGGACGAAGCCGACGTCGTCATCCACCATAAAGGACTTGACCGAGACGACGTGGATCTCGTCGCGCTCGATTTCCACCTCGAGCGGGCGATCCACTCCGGGCCGCATGACGAGGAGTTGTACCACGCTGCCCTTGGGTCCCCGCAGCACCTGAACCGCATCGTTGGTGCTCCACCCCTCTGCCGACTCGCCATCGACCTCGATGAGCCGATCACCGGTGATCAGCCCTCGCTTCTCGGCGGGCGTGTTCGGCAGGACGGCAACCACCGTGATCCAGCCATCCTGCTCGTCGATCCGGATTCCGAGGCCACCGTAGTTCCCCGTGGTGCTGAGCTGCAAATCCTTCCACTCATCGCGATCTAGAAAGTCCGTGTAGGGATCTCCGAGCTCGGTCAGGAGGCCGTCGATCGCCATACGGTAAAGCTCCGCCGGCTCTGTCTCCTCGACGTAGCGTTCGGCGACCAGGCGGAGGACCTCGTCGAGCAGCTTCGACTGCGTATAAGCATCTTCGTGCGTGGTGCCCTGCTGTAGCAGCCAGCCACCGCTCACCAACGCGATCAACGCCACGGCCAGCGGAGAAAGCCACGTTCGCCTGAGCTTCATTCAGCCTCCGTATCCCTGGGCGACCACCGTCCGACAGGAGCTCTATGTTCGGACCCGTGAAACCGCGAGTATTGATTGCTAACGCCTTAGCACTTCAAAAGTTCCTGGCCATCGCCCGACAAGCTCGGCAACCACGCGCTCCTCGACCTGTTCGGGCGATCCCTGTGCCTCCACCGCCACTATCCTCGTGTCCAAGGAGGCAAGCAAGTCGTAGGCATCCGCCACCCGGCGAAAGAACTCTCCCGACTCACGCTCCAACCGGTCCGGCTCCTCTTCCTTGCGGTCGCGGCCGGCCGATGGGTCGATCCGAAGAAGGACCACAGCATCGGGCTCCAGCCCTCCGGTGGCCCACGAGTTGAGCCGGCGTACTTCCTCGAGGCCCAGGCCGCGGGCGATACCCTGGTATGCGAGCGTCGAGAGCTCGTACCGGTCGGCCACGACGACCCGCCCTTCGCCCAGAGCCGGACGCACGATCTGCCGGACGAACTCCGAGCGCGACGCGAGATACTGCGTCGTCTTTCCGGCTCCTTCGACCCCTTCGAAGACGAGGAAGAAGCCGCGGCCGGATTCTTCCGCCTGCCTACTGATAGTCGGCGTAATACTCGGTCCCGAGGTGAGTGATCTGCTCCTCACCCATCAGCCAGCGCAGCGTGTTCTTCAACTTCCAGTGCTGGATAAACAGGTCATGCTCCGGATAGAGCCCGGGCGCCACCTGGGGGCTCTTGAAGAAGAACGAGAGCCACTCCTGGATCCCTTGGAGGCCCGCTCGAGCCGCCAGGTCCATGAACAGCGCCAGGTCCAAGACGATCGGAGCGGCGAGAATCGAATCCCGGCAGAGGAAGTCGATCTTGATCTGCATCGGGTATCCCATCCAGCCGAACACGTCGATGTTGTCCCAACCCTCCTTGTTGTCGCCGCGAGGAGGGTAGTAGTTGATCCGCACCTTGTGGTAGATGTTGTCGTAGAGCTCGGGGTACATCTCCGGCTGGAGGATGTACTCGAGCACCCCGAGCTTGGACTCTTCTTTCGTCTTGAAGCTCTCCGGATCGTCTAGCACCTCGCCGTCGCGATTTCCGAGGATGTTGGTGGAGAACCAGCCGTTCAGGCCGAGCATCCGTGCCTTGAGGCCCGGCGCGAGGATCGTCTTCATCAACGTCTGGCCCGTCTTGAAGTCCTTCCCACAGACCGGCATGCCCGCCTCGTCCGCAAGCTGCAGCATCGCCGGGATGTCGACGGTGAGGTTGGGAGCCCCGTTGGCGAACGGCACGCCCTCCTTGAGAGCGGCGTAGGCGTACACCATCGAGGGAGCGATGGCGTCATCATTCTCCGCCATCGCCTTCTCGAACGAGTCCAGCGTGGCGTGCACCTCGCTGGGCTTCAGGAACACCTCCGTGGACGCGGCCCAGACCATCACGAGCCGGTCACAGCCCTTCTCCTCCTTGAAGCGCCGAATGTCCTCCCGAAGCTGCTCCGCGAGTTCCAGCTTGTTCCCGGCACTCTTGACGTTGGTGCCGTCGAGCTTCTTCACGTAGCGCTTATCGAACACAGCCGGCATCGGCCGGATGCCCCGAAGGAAGTCGGCGAGCGGGTCCACGTCCTCCGGCTTCAGCACGCCGCACGTCTTGGCGGAATCGTACGCGTCGTCCGGGATCGGATCCCACGCGGCGAACTCGAGATCCGCCAGGGCCGCAAGCGGGACGAAGTCCTTCACCAGGGGCACCCTCGCATCCGTACGCTTGCCGAGTCGGATCGTGCTCATCTGGGTGATCGACCCGATGGGTCGGCTGAGACCCCGACGAAAGCTCTCGACTCCAGCGATGAAGGTCGTCGATACCGCTCCCAAGCCCACCAACATGACGCCGAGCTTGCCCTCGGCGGGAGCGATCTCCAGCCCGGTGTTCCCGCTACTTGCTTGCATATCGTTCATTCTCTCCCCGCGGTGGTCGTCTTCTCGGTGAAGTGGGCTAGTCCCGTCAGGCGTCGGGTGGTCCGGCGAAGTGGGACTCGTCGGCCGGCGGACGTACGGCCGCCTCCGGCTCGGGTCGCCCATAGGGGCGCGAATGCTGGTATACCCAGACGATTCGTTGTACGACGGTGATGTTGGTGAGGATGGCGAGACCTATGATCACCACGCGAAGGGCCAGGCCCTCCACGCCGAGCAGCGTGGCTTCTCCGAAGATCAATGCCGCGAAGCCGATCAGGATCACTCTCTCGGCGCGCTGCATCATTCCGACGTCGCAGCGTACGCCCAGGCCCTCGGCTCGTGCTCGCGTATAGCTGATCATCAGCGAGCCGGCCATCGCCAGGAATATCCAGTAGATCATGCCGACGTCGCCCAGCTCGAGTCGATAGTCGTTGTAGAGCGATAGCAGCCCGACGTAGACGATGATCTCCGAGAGGCGATCCAGCGTCGAGTCGTAGAAAGCGCCGAACGGCGACGCAAGCCCCGTCCGGCGGGCCACCGTGCCATCGAAGATGTCGAATACGCCTCCCAGGAGAATCAGGAAGCCGGCCGTACGGACGTGGTGCTGATGGAAGAAAAAGCCGGAGCTGCACGTGATCAGGAATCCCGCGGTCGACAGAATGTTCGGGAGGACGCGGCGGTTCGTCAGCCAGGATACGGCCGGCTCGACGGTCGCGCGCAGACCTTTCTCCAGGACCGCGCGGAGGCGCTTCATGAGGGGATGATGATCCGGCTCTCCTGCCCCTTCTTGATGCCGTTGCCGATGGAGTTGTGTACCCGGTCCATCAGTTTGTCGAAGTTGAGCTGGGAGGAGATGAGGGATTGGTATCGGCTGCTCGTCTGCACCTTTTCCTGAAACTCGCCATACTCCTGCTGGAGCTCCGCGGGCGGATCTTCGCCGCGCGAGATGTGGGCGAGCAACCGCTCCTGCAGCGCCCTCATCTCGTTGAGGGTCTCCGTCGCCTCCCGGTCGTCCGCCAGATCCCGGTTGGCGGCGCTCAGGTAGCTGTATTCGGCTGTCTGCGAGATCAGGCGGCCGAGCTCCTCGGCTTTCTCCATGATCCTGTCACGCGGGTCGTCGGTCGCCATCGAAGTCCGTTCTTATGAGGTTCCGCGTGTCGGCGGATCACGCCTTCACGCTATCAGGTTGAGGTCAAGCCGGTAGTATAACCCGGCCATAATCCGCGCGCGACCGCAGATTCCGTCGCCGCCGGCGGCCTCACGGGCGCTCTGCCATGGCAAATCTCGCCTTTCCGGCCAGATCCTTCCAGATCGCCGTTCTGGCCCAATCACCGCTCTCCTCCAGCAGCTCGCGGACCCGCTCCCCCTGCCCTTCTCCGATCTCCAGGAACAGCGCCCCGCCGGGCTGCAGATGATCCCAGGCGTCGGCTAGAATCTCACGGATGACGTCGAGTCCATCCTCGCCCGCCACGAGCGCCTCCGAGGGATCACGTTGCACCTCGCGGGGGAGGCGGTCCATCTCGGCTAGCGAGACGTATGGCGGGTTGGAGACGATGAGATCGAAGCGCTCCCCTTCGCACACGGCCTCCCACAGCGTGCCCTCGACGAGTCGGAACTCGACGTTCGCCTCCGCCTGGCCAACCGCGCGCCGGTTCTCCGTCGCCTGCTCAAGCGCCCGGCGGGATCGGTCGAGAGCGACGATTCTGGCAGCGACGTGCTCATCGGCCAGTGCCAGCGCGATCGCTCCCGATCCGGTGCCGATGTCCAACGCCGTATCGACGTACGCTCGTCCCGAAGGGCGAGCGACCACCCGGACCCCGGCCTCCGTCTGCTGCCGCCCCCGCGCCCACTCGAGGATTCGGTCGAGCAGCTGCTCCGTCTCGGGCCGTGGAACGAAGGCCCGTCCATCGGCGGCGAGCACGAGGCTCCGGAATTCGACCTGGCCCTCGATATGCTGGAGAGGCTCTCCGGCCAGGCGACGGCGGACGGATCTGGCCAGTGTGCGCGCGTCCTCGGCCGAGAGCTCGGACGCGAGCGAGAGCTGGAGGTCGGCTCTCGAGATCCCGACCGCCAGCGAGAGGAGCCGTTCAGCTTCGACCCGTGATGGCTCGATGCCGGCCGCCGCGAGCTCGCGAGCGATACCCTCCAGCGCCTCGCGGCGACTGGGACCGCCGGGCTTTCGGGCTCCGGGGAGCTCCCTCCCCTCGGCGTCGCCCGGGTTCACGCCTCGGCGACCGCCTCCATGCGCTCCTCCGCCCCGGCGAGCCGCAGGGCCTCGACGAGCTCATCCAGATCGCCCCCCAGCGTCGCCTCGAGCCGGTGGAGCGTGAGATGGATTCGATGATCGGTGACGCGGTTCTGCGGGAAGTTGTAGGTACGAATCTTGGCGGACCGGTCGCCGGTGCCCACCTGAGTTCGCCGTTCCCGCGCGCGGTCCGCTTCCTGCTCGGCGACTTTCAGATCGAGCAGGCGGCTCCTGAGGACCTTCAGCGCCTTCGCCTTGTTCTTGTGCTGCGACTTCTCGTCCTGACAGGTCACGACCAGGCCGGTCGGCTCGTGGGTGATGCGTACCGCCGAATCGGTCGTATTCACGGACTGCCCGCCGGGGCCGGATGACCGGAAGACGTCCACCTTCAGGTCCGCGGGATCGATTTCGATGTCCACCTCTTCGGCCTCAGGGAGCACCGCGACCGTCGCCGCCGACGTGTGGATCCGACCGGAGCTCTCCGTCTCCGGAACCCGCTGCACCCGGTGCACGCCCGACTCGTATCGGAGATGGCCGTAAGCATCTCGACCGCGAACCACGAAGATGACCTCCTTGAGACCTTCCAGCGCTCCCTCGGTCGAGGAGATCATCTCGACGTTCCAGTCGTGCTGAGCCGCGTAGCGGCTGTACATGCGAAAGAGGTCGGCCGCAAACAGGCCGGCCTCGTCTCCCCCTGTACCGGCACGGATCTCCAGCACGGCCGGCCGATCGTCCAGCGGGTCTTTGGGGACGAGCATCTGCTGCAGGCTGTTCTCGAGCTCTTCTCTGCGCGTCGACAACTCCTCCGCCTCGGCCTGGGCGAGCTCGACCAGCTCGGAGTCGTCCGAGCCCGCCGCCAGCTCCTCGGCCTGCTGCAGCTGGTCCAGCACGGCCAGGTATTCGGCCCCGAGCTCGACGATCGGCGAGAGCTCCGAGTGCTCGCGCGCCAGATCCCGAAGCCTCGCCGGATCGCTGACGACGGCCGGATCGGCCATGAGCTCGGTAAGCTCCCGGTGGCGGACGCTCCGCTCCTGGATCTGCCTGGTGAGAAGTGCGGCGGTGTCGCTCATGAGAATCGTGGTTCGCGCGGCGATGTCGCCCTACGATGCGCGGACCCCCGCAGAGAGGTCGTTGGCGGGCAGGGAGGCGGGTGGGCGCTCAGCTCTTCTCGGATGCCGCGTCGTCTTGCTCGGCGGATTCCTCCGGCTCACCCGGCTCGTCCGTGGCAGCGGGGCCCGTCGCAGCCGCTCCCTCATCGGACGCCTGAGCTTCCAAAGCGGCCGCCGAGTCATCGACGGCGTCAGCCTCCGGCTCCGTCGCTTCATCCGCCGCGGCTTCAGGAACAGCCTCCGGCTCGTCCTCCGGCATCTGCGCGTCCGCAGCATCCGACTCCTGCCCGTCGCGGGCGGCTTCGGGTTCCTCAACTGCTGTCGCAGTCTCGGCTTCAGGCTCCTCCGCGTTCTCAGCCGCGGCGGGTACCCGCCCGCTGTCGGCCCCGTACTTGGCTCGGAAGCGCTCCACGCGCCCCGCCGTGTCCACCAGCTTCTGGCGACCGGTGAAGAAAGGATGACAGTGAGAGCAGATCTCAACGTGGAGCTCGTCCACCGTCGCTCGTGTCTCCGAGACCCTGCCGCAGGCGCAGGTGATCAACGTCTTCTTGTACTCCGGATGTATGCCTGTTCGCATCGTGTATTCCGTCTACGTGTTCGTTAGAAAGACAGCAGGAGAAGATAGCCGGCTCAAATTCCTCCCACAACGTCGGCGAAGATCTTCTCCCCGTCGAAGCGGCCGTTCTCGATGAAGACCTCGGACGTCTTGTGGCCGTGCGTGATGCTGCCGGCCATGTAGACACCCGGAACGTTCGTCTCCAGGGTCGCCTTGTCGATCGCCGGGACGCAGCTCTCCGGGTCGAGCTCGATGCCGACGCGGCGAAACAGGCCGAAGTCCGGCTGAAACCCGGTCAGTGCGTACACCCTGTCGCACGGAAGATCCTCTACCTGCCCGTCGGCGCTTCGGATCGTGACGACCTCCCGGGTAATCTTTAGAATCGCGGCCCCGAACCTCGCGTCGATCTCACCGGCCGCGATTCGGTTCTGAACGTCCGGAACGAGCCAGTACTTGACGGTAGGTCTGAACTCGGAGTGCCGGTTGACGAGCGTGACGTGGGCCCCGGCCCGGTACAGCTCGAGCGCCGCCTCCACGGCGGAGTTCTTGCCCCCGATGATCACGACCCGCTGTCCGAAGCTCCGGTGCGCCTCGTCGAAGTAGTGGCTGACGTGCGGAAGATCCTCGCCTTCGACGCCGACGGGGTTCGGGTGGTCGTAGTAACCCGTCGCCAGC